>JAZNQM010000197.1:0-42554 GCA_045590175.1 Acutalibacteraceae bacterium
AGCTTTTCAGCAGAGAAGGGACGGTACAAACGAACCTTTACAAGACCTACCTTTTCGCCTGCAGCGAGGAGATAGTCGATAACTTCTTCTGCAACGTCACAGATGGAGCCCATTGCTACGATAACACGGTCAGCATCGGGAGCGCCGTAGTAGTTGAAGAGCTTGTAGTCGGTGCCGATTTTGGCATTAACCTTGTTCATATATTCCTCAACGATAGCGGGAATAGCATCGTAGTACTCATTACAAGCCTCGCGGTGCTGGAAGAAGATGTCGCCGTTTTCGTGGGAACCACGCATTACGGGACGCTCAGGGTTAAGAGCGCGCTTGCGGAATGCCTCAACAGCATCCATATCGCACATTTCCTTAAGGTCGTCGAAATCCCAGATCTCAATCTTCTGAAGCTCGTGGGAAGTACGGAAGCCGTCGAAGAAGTTAAGGAAGGGAACTCTACCCTTGATAGCTGCTAAGTGAGCAACTGCACCGAGGTCCATAACTTCCTGAGGGTTGGACTCAGCCAGCATTGCGAAACCGGTCTGACGACAGGCATAAACGTCGGAATGGTCACCGAAAATGTTAAGAGCGTGGGAAGCCACACAACGTGCAGAAACGTGGAACACGCAGGGAAGCAATTCACCGGCAATCTTATACATATTGGGGATCATAAGAAGAAGACCCTGAGATGCGGTGTAGGTGGTGGTTAATGCACCGGCTGCGAGAGAGCCGTGAACAGTACCGGAAGCACCTGCTTCGGACTGCATTTCAGCAACCTTAACCTTGGTGCCGAAAATGTTTTTGAGACCCTGAGCGGACCACATATCAACATAGTCTGCCATAGGGCTGGACGGGGTAATAGGATAGATACCTGCAACCTCTGTGAACGCATAGGATACGTGCGCAGCAGCGTTGTTACCGTCCATGGTTTTCATTTGTCTTGCCATGAAACTATTCCTCCTAAAAGATTTACTAATGGGGACAATGCATTTTGTCACATAATATATAATAACACCAACCGCCCGAAAAGTAAATATTTAAATCATACTAATTTTAAAAAATATTGTTAATTTTTTGTCAAAAATGTCAAAAACTCTGCAACTTTTAGGCTTTCGCACCTGATTTTAACGGTTAAAGGTTGACAAATCGGCAAAGAACATATATTATTGTAATACTGGTATTTTTAGCGTACCGGTAAAATATATGGGTCACCCGATAAATTCGAGTGGGGCGACCCGAGAAAAGAATGGAGAGAAAAATTTAAAATGGACCCCGATCCTGCCACACAGATTATTCTGAAACTGGTACTCTTACTCGTCCTGATCATCGTCAACGCATTCTTCGCTATGAGCGAGATAGCAATTATCTCCCTTAACGACAACAAGCTGCGTATGATGGCAGATGACGGACACGAAAAGGCAAAGCGTGTGCTTCAGCTGATTGAGAGCCCCTCCGCCTTTTTATCCACCCTGCAAATCGGCGTTACCCTTGCAGGCTTCTTGACCTCGGCATCCGCCGCTCAATCCTTCTCAGAGCCCTTAGCCGATTGGTTCAGCAGTCTGGTGGGCTGGGGAGCTTCCCCCTCTTGGCTCACCGCCATCTCTACGGTAGTAGTTACCGTGATTATTTCCTACTTCTCGCTGGTTCTCGGCGAGCTGGCACCAAAGAGAATTGCAATGCAATGCTCCGAAAGGGTTTCCTTCAAGGTTGTTGGTATTCTGCTTTTTGTTAAGTCGATTGCCAAGCCCTTCGTTGTGTTCCTGTCCTTCTCCACCAACCTAATTGTCCGTCTTTTCGGCTTCGACCCCAATGCCTCCGACGAGGTTATAACCGAGGAAGAAATCCGAATGATGGTTGACGCGGGTGAGGAAAAGGGCGTTATCGAGGATAGTCAGAAGGAAATGATAAACAACATCTTCGAGTTCGACGATATCGTCGCCGCCGACGTTATGACCCACCGCAGCGACCTTGAGTGCGTTGAAATGGGCGACAGCATTGAGGACATTCTCAAGATTGCAATGAGCGAAGGCTACTCCCGTATCCCCGTCTACGAGGACGAGGTTGACAACATCAAGGGTATTATATATGTTAAGGACCTGCTGAAATACATCGGCAAGCCCGTACCCCAAGGCTTTAAAATCAGTCGTGTAATGCGTGAGGCTTTCTTTATTCCCGAGTCCAAGCGTTGTGACGACCTATTTAATGAAATGACCGAAAAGCACCTGCAGATGGTAATAGTTTCGGACGAATACGGCTCCACCGCAGGTATCGTAACTATCGAGGACCTGCTGGAATCCATCGTTGGTAACATTCAGGATGAATACGACAACGAGGAGGAGGAAATCGAGCAGGTTAACGAGGACTTCTTTAACTTCGACGGTGTCACCGATATCGAGGAGGTAAACGAGGCACTTGACATAACCATTCCCGAGGGTGAATACGACACCATAGGCGGCTTCATAATGTCGGAGCTGGGCAGAATTCCCCAGGAGGACGAGAAGCCCGAGATAATCGCCTGTGGCTTCCGCTTCACGGTTGAGGAAATGGACGAACGCAGAATCGAAAGAATTTCCGCCGAACGTATGCCTATTGAAGAAGCCGAAGAAAAAGAAGATTAATATAAAACCACAAAAAATAAAAAGCATCGAAGCGGCTTGAACGCTACTACAATGCTTATATAAAAAATGGAGGAAATAAAAATGGATACAATTTTAGTTGAAATCTCTGCACGTCACCTGCACGTAAGCCGCGAGGACTTAGATATCCTTTTCGGCGAGGGCTATGAGCTTACCCCCAAAAAGGACCTTTCTCAGCCCGGACAGTTTGCTTGTGAAGAAAGAGTTGACATTATCGGTGCTAAGCGTGAGCTTAAGGGTGTTTCCATCCTTGGTCCCTGCCGCCCCGCAACCCAGGTTGAGCTGTCTCTCACCCACGCTCGTTCCATCGGTGCAGTAGCACCCGTTCGTGAGTCGGGCGATATCGCAGGCTCCGGTGCTATCAAGCTCCGCGGTCCTAAGGGTGAGGTCGAGCTGAAAGAGGGCGTTATCTCTGCAAAGCGTCATGTACATATGACCCCCGAGGACGCCGAAAAGTTTGGTGTTACCGATGGTGAAATCGTTTCCATCAAGGTTGACACCGAGGGCAGAGCCCTTACCTTCGGCGACGTTGTAATCCGCGTTTCTCCCAAGTACGCTCTTGCAATGCACATCGACACCGACGAAGCCAACGCCGCAGGCGTTCCCGGCTCCGCACAGGGCGTAATTGTTAAGTAATAAGTAATAGGTAAGAAGTAATAAGTAACCCCCAACGATTGACCGTTGGGGGTTGTGTTTTTTAACGACACAATGGCATTGAATAGATTTTACGTTTCTTATGCACAGCATAATCGTACGCGATTTTTGTACCGCTATTTCTTTTTGTTGGCTCGGAAGTCTTGCTGTAATAAAACACACAAAAACGACTTTTATCAATCATTTCGCGGTTTCGCTTAATATAAACGGCTTTGCCTGCGTTTAGTGCACTCTCGGGGAAATATGTATATTCATAGAATTCTAACAAATATTTTTCATAATCTTCTTCAATCTCAGGAAATTCAGCCCGCACGTAAATTCGTTGAATGTGGTTGTATTTCTTTTTGATTTCGGAGGTTATTTCGTAACATAAGCTGTTGAAGCGGCTTTTGCTGCCAAATAGAAATGTTGTTACTCCGTAATTTTCGATTAGGGTTTCTATAGTATTACGAAGTTGAATTTTCAATTCTTCGGTTTCACAGATTGTTCTATGTCCCAAAAAGCAACAAGTATGTGATAAGTCATTCAGTAAACACATTTAATACCACTCCTTAAATTAGATATACAGTATATCTATTTACAACATTATAACACATATCGATTCTAAAATAAACACATAATATATTTAATTTGGAGTGATAATATGTCCGTTAAAAGTGTTTCAATCAGAATCGAAGAGGAAATGCTCAATAAAATCGCCTATATATCCGATTACGAAGGAAGAAGTATAAACAGTCAGGTGCTTATTTTAATCAGAGAAAGCATCAAAGCCTTTGAGGAGGCTAACGGAGAAATTGACGGAAGCATAGCCCCCGCCTCCAACGTAAAACCTGCACGAAAATAAACATAACGCAACCCCCAACGATTGACCGTTGGGGGTTGTTTAAATATTTTGACACTTATTAATATGTAATACTTTGCGTTTATATTTTCCGCTCTTTGGTTTTTATCAGCTCGCCGTCGAAGGTTATGTAGCTGTAGCTATCGCTATCAAGCCCTGCTTCGATGGTGTGTCCGTCCACCGTGGCACAGAGCTTATGTGCGAATTCGATAATCCCCTTTTTCTCGTCGTATATCATGTCGTTAATAACAAGCTCGTTGGTGGATTTAACCCGTCGGTAGCAGATGTTGTAGCCCTCTACCGTGGCTTTCAGCAGAATACGGCTTTTTGTGAAGGGGTCTGCATCCCGCAGGGGAGTTCGGTTGTCGCCCCCCGCTTTTATTTTTTTGTGGCGGGCAGACTCCTTCTTTTTGTAGGTCTTGGAGTATATATAGAGAATTATCAGACACACTCCGCAAAACACCGCAACAAGACCAATGGCAACGTAGCCGTTGTCGTAGGAAGCAATATCCTGCTGGGAGGCTTCAAAATTCAGAAGCTCCTCGCTGTCGGTTTTAACCTCGATAACACACTCATTATTGGGGTTTACCAATATATAAAGCTTGGTGCCTTCTTCGAGCTTCTGCATCCTTTCTTTGAATTCGGAGGTTTCGGTGTGGGGATAAACTGAATACTCGGTGCCGTCCTGAAAACGGATGAAACGGTAGTTTTTGGATTGGTCGCTGTAGTGGTCGAAGCTGCCTGAATAGGCAACGGCTTCTGCGCGGGTGATGGGGGTGTTGTCGCTTTGCAACGTTATAAAGAAAATTCCGAAGATAATCGCCGCCACCGCAATTATAAGCAATGTGCCCGGGTGGTTGAAGAGATATGCGTCGGTATTCTGTTTCCTTTTCTTGCTCATAGATAAAGCTCCTTACAGACATCGGACTACAGATGTCAGATAGCAGACATCAGATATTAAATGGTGTCTTTCGTAATAGTTCGGTCTTGGCTCCGATCTTCCGAGGGAGCTGGCAAAACCGTAGGTTTTGACTGAGGGAGAGATATAAATATTGCAAGTTTTCTTTTCTCTCCCTCAGTCTTTTGCTTCGCAAAATCCACCGTCTCGGCTCCCGTAAGGGAATATAGTAAATCCGCAGGATTTATATCGCCAAAATAAATGCAATATGTGAGCATAGCTCCCGCGATATAATCTCGCTCCGCTCGATTGCGATATATTTGCACAGCAAATGCGATATGTGACTTTCGTCACGCGATATATTGTCGCCTTAGCGACAATGATAATAAATACAAACAACTATCATCTAACGTCTAAAATCTAACATCTAACATCTAAAGCGATATGTTCGCTACTCGAACGCGATGCGTTGGCAGAGCCTACGCATATTATTTAGCTGCTTTGAAAAATTCGTAGACGGTGCGGTAGGTCATATAGACGTCCAGCTTTGCCACAACCTCAAAGGGGGCGTGCATAGAAAGAACAGGCACACCAAGGTCCACAACGTCTAAACCTAAGTTAGCGATATATTTTGCAACGGTACCGCCGCCGCCAAGGTCTACCTTGCCCAGCTCGCCGTGTTGCCAGATTACACCTGCGTTATTGAGGATTGTGCGGATTTTACCAACGTATTCAGCCGAAGCGTCGGAGGTGCCACCCTTACCGCGGGCACCTGTGTACTTGGTGATAACGGCACCGTAGTTGAGAAAGCTTGCGTTTCTCTTTTCCATAACGTCGGAGAAGGTGGGGTCGAAGGCGGCATTAACGTCGGCAGAAAGACAGCGGGAATTAGCCAGTGCCTTGTGGATGTCGCCCCCCTGCATTTTAGCCAAATCATAGATAAAGTATTTAAGCCAGGCGGAGTTCATACCTGTATTACCGTCGGAGCCTGTTTCCTCCTTGTCGGCAAGAATTGTAACGGCGGTGACCTCGGGGTTTTCTATGTCGAAAACCGCCTTCAGCGAGGGGTAGGCACAAACGCGGTCGTCGTGGCCGTAGGCACCGATCATAGAACGGTCGAAGCCGATGTCACAAGCCTTTGCGGCAGGCACACATTCCAGCTCTGCCGACATAAAATCCTCCTCCACGATGCCGTATTTCTCGTGGAGAATATTCATTATATTAAGCTTTACACTGTCTGCCTCCTCGCCGTCGCGGAAGGGACGGCTGCCGATAAGAATGTTAAGCTCCTCACCGCGGATGCCGTCGGAAAGACTGCGTTTGCTTTGCTCCTGAGCCAGATGGGGCAGCAGGTCGGTGATAACAAACTTGGGGTCGCCCTCGTCCTCGCCGATGTTTACCTTAACTGTTGTGCCGTCGGTTTTGCAGAATACACCGTGGAGACTCAGAGGGATGGTTGTCCACTGATATTTCTTTATTCCGCCGTAGTAATGGGTCTTGAACAGAGCCAACTCGTCACTTTCGTAAAGGGGGTTGGGCTTTAAGTCAATGCGGGGAGAGTCAATGTGGGCGGCAGAGATGTTGACGCCCTGCTGGATTTTTTGAGTGCCGATAACCGCAAGAGCCAAAGACTTGCCGCGGTTGTTGAAATATACCTTTGCACCCGCTTCGTATTTCTTGGTGGGGTCGAAGGGCTTGAAGCCCTCTGCCTCAGCTAAGGCAATAGCGGTGTCCACAGCCTCTCGCTCGGTTTTTGCCGAGTCCAAAAAGTTCTTGTAGCCCTCGCAGAAATCATCACATTTCTGCAGTTCTTCTGCCGAGAGAAGCTCGCCACCGTTTTTGCGGTTCATATAAAGAGCCTCGCGTAGCTCCTCGGCTCGGGTTTTCTTTTCCTCCATATTTGCTACCTCGCTTCGTAAAGTTTTTTGTATATAGTTTTGGCACTTTGTACCTTTTTTATGTGGTTTTCGGTTTCCTTAAAGGGAAGTGACGACAGGGTTTTGCCATCATGGGAATAGCGGCTGTCGGAAAGCCACTCCTTAACGTGGCTGGGTCCCGCGTTGTAGGCGGCGATAACCTCACGCTCGCCGGCAAACTCCTGCTGCAGATAAGAAAGATACCATATTCCGCACTTGATATTGGTTTCGGGGTCAAAGAGCAGTTCACTGTCCACTTCGTAGCCATAAAGCTTGCCGCAGACCCAGGCGAAGGTGTCGGGGGTCATCTGCATAAGCCCCTTAGCCCCTGCACTTGATACCGCGTCGGGCTTGAAATTGCTCTCACATTTTATCATAGAATAGCAAAAGTCGGTGTCCACACCGTACTCTGCCGCATAGGCTTCCACAAACTCGCCGTAAGTTTTGGGATAAAGATACTGTCCTAACTTTCCGAGACCGTAGTCCGCCCCGAACAGCAACAGCACAACCGTCAGAACTACCCCGAAGAAACGGCGGAAAAGCCTTTTTGGAAGGGATTTAGGTTTCATTTGTGCTTCTCCAATATTTCGGTTAAGGTTTTTTTGGCGGCGGCTTTAAAGGAGGATGAGTCACCGTTATTATCGAGGGTCAGGTGGCAGTGTTCCTTGTAGAACTCATCGGGCTTTCCCGCACGGATGCGGGCTTCGGCTCTCGCTTCGTCAATTCCGTCGCGGGTGAGTATCCTTTTAAGACGGATTTCCTCCTTCGCCAACACACCGATAGTCACGGTGCAAAGGCGATGTGCCCCTGCTTCAAAAAGGGTGGGGGCATCCAAAAGCACCTTGTCGCCGCTGTTATTAATTATTATTTCAATTTCCCGCATAATATACGGCAGGGTTATGCGATTGAGGCTATCGGTTGAAGCCCTGTCGCGGAATGCGGCGGCGGCAAGCTTTTTTCGGTCGAGACTTCCGTCGGCACCGAAAACATCGCCGAAGGCTGCCTTCAAATCCCTGCGGCAGTCGGGGTTTTCATTGGTAACTCTGTGGGCAACCTCGTCGGCATTCACAATGGAAAAGCCCAACTCTCGGGCTGCGTCACTGAAGGTGGTTTTACCGCTGCCTGTGGGGCCTGTGAGACCGATTATAAGCTTTTCCATTTTTGTCACCTCGTTTTTTATTTTCTTCCTTTTTTGATTTCGTCCCAATAAGCCTTGAAGCTTTGCTCGTTTTTGTTGTCGCCGAATTCGTAGTATTTCGTGCCCTTCATAATTTCGGGAAGATAGTCCTGCTTGACCCAATGGTTGGGGTAGGAGTGGGGGTAAAGATAGTTCTGACCCTTGACGAGGGCATCCTCTCCGTCGAAATGTTTGTTTTGAAGCTGTCTTGGTATAGGTCCTGTTTTACCTGCACGGATGTCAGCCATAGCGGCGGCAATGGCATCGTGTCCCGTTACCGACTTGGGAGCGGTTGCCACCAGTATTACGGCATCTGCCAGGGGTATCTGGGCTTCGGGCAGACCTACCATATTGGCAATGTCAACCGCCGCCTTTACAATGGGGAGAATTTGCGGGTAAGCAAGCCCCACGTCCTCGGCGGCACAGACCATAAGTCTGCGGCAGGCGGAGGGTAAATCTCCCGCCTCCAAAAGCCTTGCTAAATAGTGGACCGCCGCGTCGGGGTCGGAGCCTCGCATAGATTTCTGATATGCCGAAACAATGTCGTAGTGGTCGTCGCCCTCGCGGTCGTACCGCATAGCGCTTCTTTGAGAAAGCTCCGAAGCGGTTTCCTCCGAAACGGTTATAACCCCATTTTCCTCCTTGGTTGCAAGGGTACAAAGCTCAACGGAATTTATTGCCTTTCGCACGTCTCCGCCACAGCCTAAAACAATTCTCCTTGCCACCTCGTGGGAAATGACTATTTCCTTTCCCTGCTCCTCGCCTAAAATTTTAGCGGCACGAAGCACGGCGGGAATTATATCCTCCGGCTCAACCTGTTTGAATTCAAAAACGGTGGAACGGGAGAGGATAGCATTGTAAACGTAAAAATAGGGATTTTCGGTGGTGGAGGCGATAAGGGTGATGGCACCCGATTCTATGTATTCAAGCAGAATTTGCTGCTGCTTCTTGTTGAAATACTGAATTTCGTCCAGATAAAGAAGTATGCCCTCAAGACCGGCAACGGTGCCGATTTCAGCCACAACCTCCTTGATGTCGGCGGTGGAGGCGGTGGTGCAGTTGAGCTTGTGCAGACGCATACCGCTTTTCTCAGCAATCATTCTGGCGACGGTGGTCTTACCCACACCCGAGGGTCCGTAGAAAATCATATTGGGGATTTTGCCGCTTTCGATTATGGCACGAAGGGCTCTGCCTTCCTCTAAAAGGTGCCGCTGTCCTACGATTTCGTCGATGGACTTGGGACGCACCTTGTCGGCTAAGGGGGTTGTCATAAGGGAACACTTCCTTTCTTTTTTGAGGCTCACTTCAAAGGGAAGTGTGCCTCAGTTATATTCGTGCAGGGCAGGAGCGATATAGCTAAAGTTGCGATATACGGCTCCGCCGTGAGAATAGCACGAATATTTCTCCGCAAGATAAATCTTGCTACGAAGAATGACGGTGCTATGCACCTTATTGAATATCGCAATTTTTTATATCGCTTTTGCCAAAGGCAAAAATATCGCTGCAAACGACAAGTTTGCAATATCGTTATATAGCGAAAAAACGGTTAGTATAGCTTTTGGTTTTTGTTTATAAATACAAAGGAGACAACTTCTTTAAGAAGCGTCTCGCTTTGGGGATTTACGCGTGGTATAGTTTTCTTGATTGGTGCTTGGGCTCGCAGGTGAGGTTAAGTCCCAATTTCTTAAAGACGTTCATATCTACCTGACTTAAAATCACAGAGGAATGTGCCTCACAGTTGCGAAGCCTTGGCAGCTGTTCCATAGCTCTTTTGGCGTTATCGTCGTGGACTGCCGAAATACACAGGGCAATAAGCACCTCATCGGTGTGAAGTCTGGGATTATGGTTGCCGAGACTTCCTGTTTTAAGCTCCTGCACAGGCTCGATAACCTCGGGGGAAATGAGCATAACCTCTTTGGGCATACCGCAAAGAGCCTTCAGTGCATTAAGCAGCATTGCCGCAGAGGCACCCAGGAGGGAGGAGGTTTTGCCTGTGATAACCCTGCCGTCGGGAAGCTCGATTGCGGCGGCAGGAGCTTCGGTTTCGGCGGCACGACAGTTGGCGGCGGCAATCACGGGACGGTCGTCCACAGTGATGCCTGCCTGCTCCATAAGAAGCTCAATCTTGCAGACCTCGGTTTCGTCGCGGTCGCCGTCTAACGCACGGCAACGGGCGGCATAGTATCTGCGGATAATCTCGCGGGCGGCGGCGGCACGGACTGCCTCGTCGTCGAAGATGCAGTTACCCACCATATTAACACCCATATCGGTTGGGGATTTGTAGGGGCAGGAGCCGAGAATTTTGGTCATCATAGCCCGCACTACGGGGAAGATTTCCACGTCGCGGTTGTAGTTTACGGTGGTTTCGCCGTAAGCCTCCAGATGGAAGGGGTCCAGCATATTAACGTCGTTAAGGTCGGCGGTGGCGGCTTCATAAGCCATATTTACAGGGTGCTTTAAGGGCAGGTTCCAGATGGGGAAGGTTTCAAATTTTGCATAGCCTGCCGCAACGCCTCGCTTATGCTCGTGGTAAAGCTGACTAAGACAGGTTGCCATCTTGCCGCTGCCGGGACCCGGGGCGGTTACAACCACAAGCTCACGCTGGGTTTCGATGTATTCATTGGCACCGTAGCCCTCATCCGAAACAATCTTCTTGATGTTGGAGGGGTAGCCCTCGATGGGGTAGTGCTTATAGACGGGAATGCCCAAGGACTCAAGCTTACGCTTGAAAAGGTCGGCGGAGGGCTGACCTGTGTAGCGGGTCATAACAACGCTTCCAACAAAAAGACCGCAATCTCGGAAGGCGTCAATCAGCCTTAAAACGTCCAGGTCATAGGTGATGCCGATATCGCCGCGAACCTTGTTTTTCTCGATGTCGGCAGCATTGATGGCGATAACCACCTCAGCCTGGTCCTTTAATTGGGAAAGCATACGGATTTTTGAGTCGGGTGCAAAGCCGGGAAGCACACGGGATGCGTGAAAATCGTCAAACAATTTTCCGCCGAACTCAAGATAAAGCTTACCGCCAAATTTGGCAATACGCTCCAAAATATGCTCCGACTGCATTTTCAAATATTTTTCGTTGTCAAACCCTACCTCGTACATAATCTACCTCGTGAAAAAAGTTTATTAAAAAAAGTAAAAGCGAATGGGTGACAGCATAAGCATCGCCCACTCGCTTATAGATTATATCATATATTAATATCTATTACAAGTGCAAAAAAGAAAATTACTTCAAAAATTCCGCAAGAATTTCGTTGGATACAAGGAAGCCCTCTGGAGTCAGCTGCAGGCGGCTTCCCGAAATGGAGCAAAGCCCGTGACGTGCAAAGGCTTCGGCTTTCTTCAGCACCGAAATATTGGGAAAGTCATCGAGGTCCACACCCTCTGCGAGCCTGAGACCCAGCATAAACTTTTCTTCTTCGCCACCGCCTTTACCGTCGGAAATTTTGGTGGGATTTTTAATAAACCCCAAGGTGTCGGGGGGATAGAAATATCTTTCGCCGTTTAAAAATCCGTGGGCGGCGGCACCGATGCCGATGTATTCCTCACCTCGCCAATATTTAAGATTGTGGCGGCTCTCAAACCCCGCCTTTGCGAAATTGGAGATTTCATACTGCTTAAAGCCCGCGACCTTCAGCTCCTCCACCGTCTGCAAATACAGGTCGGCGGTGGCATCCTCGGAAGGGAAGGGGTAATCGTAGCGATTTTTATAAAGGGGAGTGCCCTCCTCTAACTTCAAGATATATGCCGAAATGTGGGTAGGGCTCAAAGAGGTGAGAAAATCTATGGAGCTGTGCAGGGAATCGGGGGTCTGCAGGGGGATTCCCAGCATAAGGTCAAGGGAGATATTGTCAATACCCGCACGGCGGCAATCCTCAACAGCCTGTCGGGCTTCCTCCAAACGGTGGCGGCGGGAGAGGATTTTCAGCTCCTCCTCGATACCCGATTGTACCCCCATTGAAACGCGGTTAATACCGCCCTGCTTCGCAGCCGAAAAGACGGGGTAAAGGTTGTCGGCAGGGTTGGCTTCCAGAGTGGCTTCCCCCGAAAGGGTGAAATTTTTATGCACCGCGTCGAGGATTTTCTTAAGTCTTTCGGCACCGAGCAGTGAGGGCGTACCGCCGCCGATGTAAAGGCTGTCTAAATTATAGCCCTTGTAGGTTTCTATCTCGCGACAGAGTGCGGCACAATAGGCATCCATAGTGGTGTCGTTTTCAAAGGCAGAGTGGAAGTCACAGTAGCTGCATTTGGCGGCACAGAAGGGTATGTGCAGATAAAGCCCCTTGACATTTTTCATAAATTTCACCTACCGTTTTTGTATGTTCTGACATAATTCTACACCGAAAACCTGAAATAGTCAATCAGCACTTGACTCTGAGTTTTTCGGGTGGTATATTCAAGTTGTTATCAATTCCTTTAGGAGGCAGAAAAATGAAAAAGATTTTATTTATGGGAGATTCCATCACCGATTCCGGTCGCGTGCGTGACGAAAACAACCGTTTCTATATGGGTGAGGGCTATCCCTGTATGTGTGCAGGCAGAATTATGAAGGACCATCCCACTGAGTATTACGTTGAAAACGTGGGCATCGGAGGTCACAGAATCGTTGATATCTATGCCCGAATCAAAAAGGACTTCTGGAACTTAAAGCCCGATATTTTCAGTATGCTTATCGGCATCAACGACGTGTGGCACGAGTTAGGTTCACAGAACGGTGTTGAACCCGAACGCTTCGAGAAGGTTTACAGAATGCTGCTGGAGGACACAAAGAAGGTGCTTCCCGACCTTAAAATCATCCTCCTTGAGCCCTTTGTATTGAAGGCAAGAGCCACCGAAGAAAAATGGGATGAATTCTTAAAAGGCACCAAAGCCAATGCCGCCATCGTTAAAAAGCTGGCAGAAGAATTTGGCTGCGTATTTGTGCCTCTGCAGGATAAATTCGACGAGGCTTGCCGACTGGCACCGCCTGACTATTGGCTCCGCGACGGCGTTCACCCCTCCTCGGCAGGTCACCAGCTCATCGCCGATGAATGGCTGAAGGCATTCGCAAAGCTTTGATAAAAAGCACCCACAATTAAATTAAAAATAGTATATCCCCGTGAGATTTGCAGAAAATAAATAAAGCAAATATTTCACGGGGGTATTTTTATGGCGATTCGTACAGATATGGCGAAAGAACTGCAGGAAAGGGCAGGGGAGTGTGGCGGTGTAAACAGCGAGGAAATACAGTTCGGCGGGGTTGAAATCCACCGCGTTCATATTAAAACACCTGAGGGTGCCGAGAAAATCGGCAAGCCGATGGGTAACTATACCACCATCTCCTTTTCGGGCTTTACCCCCGAGGACACTGCGGGTGATTTGCATTCAGCAATAAAGTCCGAGCTGCGTGCAATGCTGCCCGAAAACCGACTTACCCTGGTGGCGGGGCTGGGGAACATTCATATCACCCCCGATGCACTGGGTCCCAAGGTTGCCGACGGAATTTTTGCCACAAGGCATATAAGCCCCGAGCTGTCAGCCTCGGTGGGACTGGGAAGCCTTCGGGCGGTTGAGGTGGTTTCCCCGGGGGTGCTGGGGCAGACGGGTATTGAAGCCGGAGAAATGATAACCGCCGCCGTCAAGGAAACCGGGGCGGATGCAGTGATAGTTATTGATGCCTTAGCGGCTCGTGACGTGGAGCGGCTGGGATGTGCGGTGCAAATGTCGGACAGCGGAATCTGCCCCGGCTCGGGGGTTGGTAACTCGCGGCAGGAGATAAGCAAAAAAACCGTTGGCGTCCCCGTGGTGGCTATCGGAGTGCCGACTGTGGTGGATATCTCCACCTATTTTGAGGAGTCCACAGGCAGGGAGTTTCGGGGCGACGGGGCGATGATGGTGACCCCGAAGGATATCGACACGGTGATTATCTATGCCGCCAAAGCCATATCCCACGCCATAAACTGCACCCTCCAACCCCAGGTCAGCCCCGATATATTGCTGTCGCTGGAGTATTGACAGAAAGTTAAAACCTTCCGATATCGGCAATAAACCCAACGACACAACCTCAAAATCAGGGTTATTATTGCCGATATCGGCAATAAACTCGCAAAAACAGGTGAATGCCACCTTGACTTTTTGCCGATAGACGTATCAACAGACGCTAATGGTTTATATCAGGATTCTCTGTTCGGCAAAGGATATAGTCGATGCTAACGCCGTAAAAATCCGCTAAAATTATCAGTGTTTCGGTGGGAGGAATTCGCTCACCGCTTTCAAATTTAGAAATCAGGGCTTGCTCAATTCCGGTTTGCATTTGCAAGGCTATTTGGGTAAGCCCTTTTCCTTTGCGAAGTTTCTTTAAATTATTTTTCATACTATCACCTAATGACATTTTGTCATAAAACATTATTGACAAATATGACAATATGTCATATAATATGAATATCAAATATTTTGGAGGGCTTTGTATGAAAAAAACAACTAAATTTATTGCTTTGTGTGTTTTGATGTGTTTGATAACCGGATGTTCTGTTAACACTGAACATATTGATAATAAGCAGCAAACATATTCTGTAAGTGAAAACGAACGTATAAATAGCACAGATAGTGTTGTGACTGAAAGTCATTCTTTTGAAAACTACGATTTTGAAAATAACTATGGATGCAAAACATTATTGGGTATAAATGGTTATTATGATAATGCTGGATTTGAATGCGTATATACCAGTGAAGAATATTATATATTAACTTTTGGAGACGACTATGTTAAGGTAGTGGAATTTGATAACAGTGGAGTTTATTATGACACAACTAATGAAATAGCAGGCAAGTTAGAAGACGTTAAATCATGTAATATAATAGACGGGCACACGTTGATTATTACTAATGGATATGCAACCGGAGGTAGGGTTTGTGTAAACGATAAAAAGATGGTTAACGGAGTGCCGGTTTTATGTACCGAACCGGCAGGTTTCAGCCAGAGTTATGAATATTACGGATGGTGGGTTCCGGTAGAATGCATAGATTTTTCAAGGGAGCCGGAGCCATTTGAAGAGACGGATGAGGATGGATATACTCAGACGTTCTATAAATATTATCTGAAACAAGAATATATGAAAACTGAAAATTAATATTCTTTACTCGAAGAAAAGCATAAGGACTGTCACAGTAAAACCAGAACAAAAGAAAAATCTTGCAAAGGAATTGGCTTTCTTTTGCAAGATTTTTTTAGGCGAAATTCTTTGAATTTCGAAAATTAAACTCCTAGTTAACTTTTCTGTATCTTACTGAGAGTGTCTCTAAAAGAGCGACGAGAAAAAAATGAATACGGGATGACACGGAGACCCTCCCTTGCAAAGTTGTATTCCGCAGTAGCTCGGTCTTGTCGTAGCTTGGTATGCTTTGTAGTAATTTGGTCTTGGCTCCCCTTGAGAGGGGAGCTGTCATTTCGTCAGAAATGACTGAGGGGTAGATAAACTACCGCCCCGCAATTAACTACTCGGTTGGTGCTTCTGCTATGTAGAGGTGTCCACAGGATACCCGCACCCTCTCAAGTGGAGTCGAGAATACGGGTTTATTCTGTGTTTGTTTTCTCTCCCTCAGTCGTTTTTTACAAAAATGACAGCCGCTGACGGCGCCCGTCCCCTCTGTCGCTCGCGCGACATCTCCCCGCACCGCGGGGAGTCACCCTCGTCAGAGGGAGCCGAGAATGGTTGTTGTTTTATGGCAATCGGTCTAAAAGAGTCAAGGTTTGAGCGATAGATCAACTTACCAATAAAAAATCTAATCTTTTACAGCCTGTTAACTTACATATTGATTGCAATTTAAGCTGTGATTTCACAGTGCAAGCACAAGGGAATCTTCTTCGCCTAAGACGTTTTTGATGGTGGTGTCGGCTGCTTCGTCGAAGGGGAGAATGGGGGGTTCGCCCTGCTCCTTACCGCCGTATTGACCTATCATACCGCCCTGGTCCTGAATGTAGGTGTTGGACTGCATTTTGGGGCAGTAGGCGGATTTTTCCGCAACCAGATGCACCATACGGTATGCCGAGCGGGAGAAGATGTTTTCGCATATCTCGAAATCCTCGGCGGCATTGTAGTAGCTCCAGCCTTTTATCAGTGCGGGGGTGTGCTTGTTGTGTCGTTGCTGACCCCAACCGTAGCCACCGTTTAGGAATATGTTGCCGCGGATTTTTACGTTTTTCATATAGCTTTCGGTGTCGCCCTCGGTCATATCTAAGAAGTATTCGATGCCGTAGACACATTTATCGAAAACGTTGTTTTCGTAAAGAATGTTCTCCATCACGTATTTTTGCCCGTTGGTGGTGACCTGATGGGTAGCACCTGCATCGTAAATCTCGTAGAAGTAGCAGTTGGAAACGGTGTAGCCGTCGCAACCGCCGTAGATTTCAACACCGTTGCCATAGCGGGTGACGGTGCCTCTGCCTCCCTCGGGATAGTTGGGGTCAAGACCGAAGTAGTTCTGAATCGTGCCGCCAATCCAACCGAAGTCGCAGTATTCCACCCTAAGGTTTTTGACAGACCTGCCGCCTGCCGCAACACCGTGGATGCCGATGTACTTAAAGGTGATGTTGGAAATGGTTATATCAGGCTGACCGCAGGTACGGATGCCGGAAAGCTTGGGCACCGCTTCAATGGAATCAAAAATATCACCGGGATTACCGCCGTCACAACGGAGGAAAAGCTCCCCCTCGGGGTTGTATTCGTAGGTAAGTGCGGGAATGGGGAAATCCTCATCCTTTACGGGGGAGTAGGTGGTCAGCTCTTCCAAGTGCCAATATATATCCAAGTCCCCTGTCAATTCTTCCTGCATTATAAACTCGCGGGACTCGTCATCGCGGCAGACGTATTTTCCGCCGAGATATGAGGGGATGTGCTTATAAGAATGCTTTTCATCCTCGCCGAAAACCAAGGTTCCGCAGTCGAAAATCTTTTTTGTGTATTTCCAGATGTGATGCTCAGAGTCATAAAGCTCCCAAAGCTTCGGGTCGGCAAGGTTTTCCTTCCAGCCGTAGATACAGGGCTTTTTGCCCTCGCCGTAGGCAGAATAGGTAACACCTGCCGCAGCCTTTATACCGCCGCGGAAAATGTCACCTCTGCGGAAAAGCACACCGTCTCCCGCCGCGAGATTTGCCGAGGAAACCTTTTCAGTGGTTTTCCAAGGGGTCTCGGGGGTGAGTCCGTCGTTTTGGTCGCAGCCCTCGGCACTGACAAAATAGGTTGTGCCGCGAATAGGGGGACACTCGCCGCCCTTCAAGATTTCATTGATTCTGCTGTCATACAGCTTCCTGAGTTCGGAAAGCTCCGCGGGGGTGATTTTTTGCAAGCTCATAGTAACGCTCCTAAGAAAATATTGGTAGCACCAAAGTAGATAAGCAGAGAAATGGCGTCAACGATGGTTGTTATAAAGGGGCTTGCCATAACGGCTGGGTCAAGGCGGAGAGCCTCCGCCACGATGGGGAGAACGCATCCCACCAACTTTGCCACAATAACCGTGGCGGCAAGGGTAAGGCAGATAACGCCCGAAATCATTGCGATTTGGGGGAGGGTGAAGCCTGCGAAGGCACCTATAAGCAGATGATCCACAAGCAGGATTTTCACAAAATTAACTATACCCAAAAGCACACCGCATATAAGACCGATTCGCAGCTCCTTCCAGATAACGCGGAAGATGTCTTTCAGCTCGATTTCGCCCAAGGACAGACCGCGGATAACCGTAACCGAAGCCTGGCTTCCCGAGTTACCGCCCGTTCCCATCAGCATTGGTATAAAGGCGGTGAGCACCACGATAGCGCGAAGCTTGTCCTCGAAGCCCGAGATAATAGCCCCTGTGAAGGTTGCCGAAAGCATAAGGATAAGCAACCAGGGGAAGCGGGATTTTGCAATTTGAAAAGCACCTAATTTAAGATAAGACTTATCGGGGTCGGTGGAGATAATAGCTGCCATCTTTTCCATATCCTCAGTGGCTTCTTCCTCCAAGACGTCCAACGCATCGTCAACCGTGACGATACCAACAAGTCGGTTTTCCTTATCCACAACGGGCAGGGCGAGGAAGTCGTATTTATCCAGCATTCTTGCCACGTCCTCTCGGTCGTCTAAGGTGGCGGCACGGATAACGTTTTCCTCCATTATATTCTCAATTTTATCGGTGTATTTAGCCAGCAACAGGTCCTTGATTGTGACAACACCAAGCAGCCTGCGGTGAGCCCCCGTCACGTAGCAGGTGTAGACCGTTTCCTTGTCGATGGCGGTGGCACGGATGTGGGCAAATGCCTCCTCCACCGTCATTGTTTTCTTTAAGTCGATAAATTCGGGGGTCATAATACTTCCCGCCGAGTCGGGCGGGTAGTTAAGCAGCTCGTTAATTTCCTTTCTTGTGGCGGGGTCGGACTGACGAAGTATGCGTTTTACCACACCTGCAGGCATTTCCTCAATGATGTCAACGGCATCGTCAAGGTACAATTCCTCCACAACCGCCTTAAGCTCGCTGTCGTTAAAGCTCTTTATAAGATTTTCCTGCATATCTGCGTCTAAGTAGGTGAAGGTCTCGGCGGCAAGACCCTTGGGAAGCAGACGGAAAAGCACAACCTGCCTATTATTTTCAATTTCGCAGAACCCCTCGGCAATGTCAACGGGGTTCATTTCCTCCAAAATGAGGCGGATGGCGGAAAACCTTTTGTTTTCCAAAAGCTCGGGAATTTTCTCGAACATAGATTTCACTCCTTCGGTTAATTTAAACAATCAAACGAAGTACAAAACAAACAAACCCGTACCGCCCACTTAAATTAATTAAGCTCAAAATTTGAGAACATAAAGAAACGGGTGGCAAGGGTGTTGCTCACTCGGGGTTTTGTACTACTACCGCTACCGGAATCCATATATCCTCAACTCTTTTCTTTAAAAAATTCTGCGGTTTCGGTTCAATATCGAACCAGCCTACCAAATTATTATACCTTTTCCACGCCGAAAAAACAACTGTTTTTTAAGAAAAACGAAACTAAAACTTTAAGAAATTTACTGACAAAAAACGCCGACGACCATGTTAGGCCGTCAGCGTTTTCAAATTATTATAGTTTAAGAATTTGTTTAGAGTGTATCTTTAATCACAATGCTGTCAGCTCCATAGCTGTTTTCTGCGACTGAGGATACATCTTCTGCGCAATACTCTTGAGGGAGATTTATAACAAATTCAGATTCGGGTTTTACATAATTCTTTTTCATGGGTATTCTCCTTATTCCACATCACTGAGGACTACTATGTTGCTGTATTTAGTGTATTGAACGCCGTCAAGCTCGTAAATTACATAAGCTCTTGCATAGCGCTTGACACCTGTTCTTATACCTGCGTAGGTTCCTGTGTAAACACCGGAAGCTGAAGTATCTTCCGAAACTGCTTTGATAATCGCAGTATTTACAGTCGAGCCGATGATAAAGTTTTCTTCGCCCTTATTATAGCCTGTGCTGGTGGTGAACAGTACGCCTTTTTCAATCAATGTGGCGGATTCCGGCAGACTTGTTGCGGCTGAAACTGTGGCATCATAGGTGGAATCGTTTGCAACGATTTCTACATTTTCATCGATAGAAACTATCGATTTGGTTACAGAGGCAATGTGTTGGCTATACTCGGTGTGTTGTACGCCGTCAAGCTCGTAGATTACATAAGCTCTTGCATAGCGGTTTTCACCCATGGGAATTTCTGTCAACGTAATCATAAAGTTACCCGTGGCCAAAAGCGCACTTGCCTTGGTCATTGAGGGATCGAGACCCAGCTTGAAGGCTTCCTCTCCCAGAGCATAACCTGTATCATTGGTAAATATCATACCCTTTTCAAGAAGTGTGGCGCCCTCGGGCAGATTGACCGAGGCAGTGAATATGGCATTGTAACTTTCGCTACCAACAACGGTGTTTACGGTGGAATTTATATACACGAAAGGAAGCTCTGCTTTGTCGTCGTCGGATTCCTTGTATACCGCAATCAGCGAAATATCTCCTGGGATGTAGAAGGAATATTCAGGCTCAATGCTGACAACAACTCCGCTCTTGGCATCCTTCCAGCAAAGGAAGTTTTCGGAATCGGCAGTAACGGTAACAAACTCATCAAAGCTGTGTGCGGCGGCTTTATCCTCGCCCTTGTGGCTCACATTAAGGCTGAAATCCTTGTCGGTTTTTCTCGAATAAATCGCCTTGAAAACTGTATCGGCATAAATCGGCTCGGTAATATCGCTGTTCCAACCAGTAAAATTGTATCCAAAAATTTCAGGTAGCAAAGCCTCGATCTCAGCTAACTTTACGGCGTTCAGAGTTTCACCTTCGAATATTTTTAAGGTATAAACTAAGTTTCCTGCTTTATCACAGAAGTCGATGTGGTAGGAAGTTTTGTAAGTGTAGTTAAACACAAGATTTACATCAGAAGGTATACAAGCACTGATTTTGGATATATTCTCCCAATCTTCCTCAGAGCCATAGTAATTTATTGTTTTCAAGTTAGTACATCCCGCAAAAGCCTCCGACTCAATAAGCGTTACAGATGAAGGGATGGTAATGGATTTAAGGCTTGAGCAATCTCTAAAGCAAGCGTCGTATATTGTCTCAACGCTATTAGGAATCACTACGCTTTCGAGCTTACTGCAACCATCCAATACACCGGTCCATAATTCAGTAAAATTAGGATTATTTGGCAATTTAACGCTTTCGAGATTTTTACAACCATAGAAGGCTGCCCAACCTATGTAAGTTACGCTATCAGGTATTACGATTTCTTTTAGGCTAATACATTCTTGGAAAGCTAAAGCGTCGATAGATTCCAATTCATCATTTAACTCAACGGTTTCAAGATTGCTACAAAAGCTAAAAGTTTCGCTAAGATATTTTAATTTACTAGGGATTTTTACGGATTTAAGATTTACACAATTGGAAAAAGCTCCCCAACCTAATTGTGTTACACCTGCAGGGATGGAAATGTTTGCAAGGTTAGAACAATTTCCAAAAGCGGAGTCTCTTATTTTTCTAAGGCTTTTCGGTAGAGAAACGCTTTGGATGATTTCACAATCATAAAAAGCAGCATAGTTAATCGAAGTAACGGGTAATCCATTTATATATTCCGGGATGGTGACGGTTGTTAATTTTCCAACATAGTTATCTATCGAACATTCTCCAGTGTCAAGATTTGCAGAATATTCACAAATCGGTTCTATCATTCTGTTGCAATAAATACAAGGATAATAGAGTAAGCCTTGGGTATCTTCAGTAGGTTGCGTAGCCATAATAATATCGTCAGATATAACATGGGAACAACCGGTAGTATTATCTATTGTGAATATTGCGGTGTAAGTTTCTTCTTCTGTTGCGATAAATGTATATTCCGGCTCTGTTGAAACTGTTTTGCCCGAGGAATCAATCCACTTATCAAAAGCTAAATCTCCTATCGGCGTTGCTAAAACAGTTATTTCTTGTCCTTCTTCAACTACTAGAGAATCTGTAGAAACCGTTCCTCTTACTGCCTCAAATGTTAGTGTAAAATATCTGCTTACTGTTGGCTTAGGGTCTACATTGTCATTTAGACCATCTGAGTCATAGTCTACGAATTTAGAGCCACTACCATTGTTGTATAAGGTGAAATTATTTCCTTTGTGATCGAACAACACAGACGAATTTAATGCAGAAGAAAAAACGACTCCTTCGGGTGATTCATTTTCAAGTATAACAGTGGGGATTGTTGTCAACTTTGTGATTGTTTGTTTGCTGGATCCGTTGAAAATTACTTTGCCTTTCGATATTTTTCCGCAAGAAACATCTGGTAGTGATACATCTCCGCCAATGCTCATAATTGAAGAATCATTTGACATCACTAAATATCCGTATCTGTTGTTTGTGTCTTTTTCAAAAACAATATTGGATAAAGCATGTAAGATTCCGTTATTAGTAATTCCGGAATCCTTTCCTCTCATATTTATTGTATCTGTAACGGTAAGTTCGCCGTTGTTAGTTAACTTTCCCCATCTAAGGGTTACGCTTCCGTCTATTACAACTTTTGCATTAGCAGGTATTATTATTCCTCCTTGTTCTCCTCCGCTAAAGTCGCCGCCTATACTTTTGTCTAACGTGATGGTATTCTGATAGGGTATATATACTGATTTATAATCTGAATCATCGCCAAAAGAGGAGCCAGTATAGCAATTTGCTGTATATCCATTGTTATCTAGAGGGTTTCCGTTTAATTTGTATTCACCATACACATTAATATTACTTAAATATTTTATTCCGGCAGGATTTGTAACCTCAATGTTTTTAGCGTACAATCCGTAGATTTCTTGGGTTTCCACTCCGTTTAGTACAAGAGTTCCACCTAAGCAGCTAGGATCACCATTATTTGCTATTACAGCATCGTGAATCTCAACATTTCCCGATACATAAGTGGTCGCACTATTGGACATAAGCAATTGACTATATTGATATGGTGTTGGCTCCTCATAATAAGAGTAAAGGATTAACCCGTGACATGTTATAGTGCTGTTGTTTCGAATGGTTCCTAAATTATATACGCCCAGATCTCCGCTTACGTTAACTTCGCTGTAATTAGTGAACGGGCCTACAGCGTTATCCAGCGTGAGATTTCCTAATACATTTATCGTTCCATAATTGGTGACTACCGTTGATTGACTGCCACCCCAAAAGTAACTATAAAAGCCGTTTAATGTCAAATTTCCCGAAACATTTAGTTCACCGTGATTAATTATATATGCTTTTGTTCCGGAAGAACCAGAAAAAGACGAGCAAGTGAAACTAAAATCACCATCCACTTCGAAAACTGTGTCTTCGGAAATAGTTAGTGTGGCATCTTCTACGCTGTATTTATCATTAAAGTGAACATCAAAATTACCAAGTAGTTTTATATATTGCCCATCCAGTATGCGCAAACTGCAAAATTTATCGTCATGACTTTTTCTTATGTTTGCCTTTAGACCTGAACGAGGAAAATATAGATAATTTGCCTTTATTTCATCAGAGCCTCCACTTAACGTGAAGTTGTTAGAAAGAGACCAGGTGCCAAAATCGGTAATGATACGAGACTCCAAAGGTATGGTGCTTATAAAATCTTTTACACTATCGATGTAGTCGGTATAGGCATTTTCAATATCAAAACAATGAGATACGCTATTGATGTAGGAGTCGCCGCCGTATGTAGTATTGTGTTCGGCGAGATTTTTGAGTTCCTCAAATGCAGCGGCTTGCATAGAAATATAAGCATTAAATAATACTTCGTATTTTTCAATTTGAGTACTACTAAATGGTGCAGAGAATACATCTGCCTTTGTACGAACACTGTCGTAAAGATCGTTTGCATATTCAACAAGCATAATTGCAGAGGTGTATTCAAAATAATGTACGTCTAAAATCCAGTCGAAAACTGCAGTATTCAATATTTTCACAACAGAAGTTACATTAGAACCGAATGTAGCCCAGTTTCCTAAAATCCACTTACTTGCTTTGGTGGGCAGATATCCAATAACCTCATCGTACACTTTATCCTCAATATAAGTGTTTGCGAAGTAACTTACAAACCCATCGTTCAATTGTTTTTTTAAACGTGTCATTCCTTTATATAAGGTTGAAGATGAATCTTGGGTATCGATAATCTCATCGATTAGCTGTATCTGGGTTTCTTGCATCATAACAGAGAGCGCCAGCGCTTGTGAAAATTCAAGAGCATCAGAAAGCGTGCCAAGCACCGCGGTTGTTTCACATAATGTTGTATATATTTGAGAACCTAACGATGGAAGCTTGGGTGCTAATTCAGTACAATAGTCCTCTAAGTAAGCAATGGATTGATCTAGAAAAGTTTTATATAGTTCCGGCTTCTCAAGTCCTTTATAATAGGCTTCGTTCTCAGCGGAAAGACTTTCTAAATCTTTTGCCATTTTGAGAAAGCTATTAATGCTTTTAATATATTTATTGTTTGTGCCGAGTTCCTTAGAAGCATCAAGGTTAACATCGCAAACAGCCATAGCAAACTTTTGGTTTGCTTTATCCAGTTCATCATTAAACTGAAAGTTGGATAACCCGATATTATCCGAAACATATTTCGCCATAGAAGTGGGATCCGTTGCAATGTCTATGCTGTGTGATATTACGGAAGCGGTAAACCAAGGGGTCGTGGTATATTCTTCAATTATGTTTGCAGCAACACCGCTGGAATCTGCCTTGCGCGTTGTGAGAAAACTATTAGTTAAATAGTGCGAATAGCCGTAAAACAAGTCGGAATAGTAAATATACTCTTCCTCTGCTTCTAGATTATTTGCACGTGCACTTAGATTCAGTCCACCGAAGGCGCTCACAAACACCGTCAGCGATAGAATTAAGCTCAAGATCCTTTTCATTAACGATTCCTCCAAATAAAAAAGTACGCAGGGGTGAGCCTGCGCACTCGAAAAACGCATGGCTCATCTGCTGCCACACAAACATCCCGCACACCATTAAAAGTATGTAAAACGGAGCATGCATTTTTACCGAGGTAAAAATACATACTTTCTTTCATGGCGTACGCATGAGTTCATGTGGCAATGATTATTTTACCATGCTTCAACCAAAAAATCAACATAATAATTGGTAACACGATATGACTTGAAGCTGAGGAAAGAAGGTGTTTTTTTGGTGGTGAGCGTATATTTACAGAGAAGAAAAACCGCCGAGGGGCGGATGGCGCCCGTCGACGGTTTTGGTAGGCTGACTCATTTCAGCCTGAGGTCGGTTTGTTGAATTGATGCTTAAAGGGTGATTTTGGTTTCCCCCGATTTTAAAGGCTGTGAGCCTTCTGTGAGGCGAAGCTCTGCGTTTACACCTTCGGGGATGTAGACAAGAAGGGTGGTCTCGTTGGGATTTACTTTAAATACCAACGAGATTTTGCCCCATTTTGTGTGGAGACTTCCCTTGGCATTTTTCACTTTGGAGCCCAGACAAGGCTCGATGATTATTTCGCTGTAGCCGCTTTTAAAGTCCTTAGGTCTTATTCCCAAAAGCCCCTCGAAAAGCTGAGCTACGGGGGCGCCGAACATAGGATGACAGTTACTGGCGTAGTCTCTGTCAAGGTATTCCCAAAGGGTGGTGGCACCCGCACTTTTCATTCGGTTGTAGCCGATTTCGGTGTCTTCGCTTGACAATAGCCCAAGAGCAATATCTCCGCGACCGATAGAGAAAAGAGCTTCGAGTAAAATCGGGGTGCCGAAAAGACCCGTATCAAGGCAGGAAGCCGTTTCATAGCGGCTGACAAGTGCCTTTTTGAGCGAGTCTTTATTGCCGATATTCGCCAAAAGCGAGAAGGCGTCGGCACCGTGACTGCCACCGAAGTATTGACCGTTTGCGAGATATTTTTCCATCAATGCCCTGCGGCAGGTGGCAGCTAAGTTTTTATAGTTTTCGATGTCGGAGGTTCTGTTGAGAACCTCGGCAATTTCAATCAGTTTTTCTAAGGAGTAGATAAGATAGCAGGTGTTGACAAAGGGCTCGGGCAGGTTCTCCTTGTCGAAGGAATTAGGTAAGCTTGACAGCCTTTCGGTTTTTGGAATGCACCAGTCGCCCAGGCACCAGCCTCCCTCCTCCTCGCTTACAACCAAGCCTTCGTCACTGCGGGAAACCATATATTCTATCCACTTTTTCTGGGGCTCGTAGCATTTCTCTAAAACCTCAATATCCCCGAAATGGCGGTAGTGCTGGTAGGGAACCTCCACTATGGCACAGCCCCAGCCACCGGGGCCGCCGCCACCTCCCATAAAGGGTGCGGTGTGCTGAATGTGACCGTTTAATTTATTCTGACCGTCCAGGATGTCCTCGATCCATTTTTTGTACATTTCGGAACTGTCTAAGGTGGTCATACAAGCGTTTGCCGTAATCTGTCCGTCGCCCGTGTAACCCAGTCGCTCGCGGTGGGGACAGTCCATAGGAACCGAGCCATGGGTTGAGATAAGCTCTGTGCGGATGTAACTGTCGTACAGCCAGTTGAGAATTTCGTTGTCGCAACGGAAGGTGGATGATATCGGCATATCGGTATGTATCACAAGGGCGGTGGGGGAGAGGGCTTCCGCCTCGCCCAAAACCTCGAAATATCTAAAGCAATGCCAAACAAACATAGGGCAGAGGGTCTGCTCCCTGCCGTTTAAAATGAAACTGTCGCTTTGCAGTTGCGGTCTTCCGTCAATGGCAGAATTGTGGGTGCTGCCCGTGGTTATTGAGCAAAACTCACCGTTTCGCAACACTTCGGCAAAGTTAAGGGTTACGGTGTCGCCGCGCTTACCTTTGACTTTAAGGGAAACAAGACCCGAAATGTTCTCGCCGCAATCGTAGAGCTTATACCCCTTTTCATCGCGGATGAGGGTGGGGGTGATTTCCCTTATGATTCTGTCGGGAGGGCAGGTCTGCTTTTGCAGATTTTCGGGAGGATTCTCACAGATTTCCACGGGGAACTCCTGCGGCTCTTCCTCGAAAAGTCGGGTGTCCCATTCCTCGCCAAAGAAAAGATTACAAAAGGTTATGGGGTAGAGGCTGTAGCTTTCACTTCCGTCGGTGAGGTGTTTCAAGGTTTCACCTTCGCAGAGGTTGACCGTTAAATCAAAATTTGCCACAAGGCGGTCGGAATAATCCACTCTGCCCTCTGCCTGACGGTGGCGTTGATAGTACCAACCGCCGCCTACAATGACCTCAATCACGTTTTCGCCCGAGCGGAGATACTCCGCCACGTCGTAGGTGAGGTAAAGGGTGCGGTGGGAAAGTTCGTCAAAAAGCGGATAGGTGAATTTGGATAAATCGCGCTTTCCGTAGTCGGTGAGGGCAGGGGTGTGCCAATCGTTACCAACACGCTTGCCGTTTATAAAAAGCGTAAAATATCCGAGACCGCATACGTCTATCTCGGCGGCAGTTATCCTTTCCGCGTTGTCAAGATTAAAACGCTTTACAAAGCGAACAGCACCGTCCGTAGGTTGGGAGGTTATCCATTTACCGTTCATAATGACACTTCCTTTATTTAACGGTTTTTTCTCAATCCGTTTATATGTACGGATTTATATGATTTTATTGTTATTGTGGTATACTTCAATGCTTTGTCAGATTACATAGCCTATAAAATGCACACCGTTTCTTGCGAAGCGAGGGAGCCTTTGAACACAGCTATTCCATCTTCGATAATTTCCTGTAATTTTCTGAACTCTTCCTCGCTCAACGTGGGGATGAAATGAGAGAAGTTACCGGCAATAGCTTTTGGATTGGAACCATAAAACAATTTGTTATATAAGTCAATTACAATACCACTATCGGCTGTGCCGCTGAAAGGCAGATCCACCGAAGATGAAATGTCTATGATTAAGTTCCAAAAATCCAACACTTCGTTAAATTTGAGATTGCTTTTATTTGATGGCTTTTGCAAGTCAAAAACGGAAATGTCTTTTTCTAACTCAAGACCGTGTTTTTTGCAATAGCTGGATAAATTATAAAACGATGAAAACCAAACCACACGATTGTTTTCGCATAAAACACCGTCCACATCTCCGCTATACCAAATAATATGAAACGTTTCAGTTTCTAAATTGATTTTAATTGGGTAATATTGTTTCATTACGCCTGCCTCCTATTCAAAAGCTCTGTCGCCCCATTTTTTGATTTTATTAAAATCACTTCTGGGTCCTTTGGGATAATTATTGTTACCGTATCTTTCGTCGCAAATCCTTTTGGCAAATTGTGTTCCATTTTCGTGTTTATAAGGACGATTTCCTTTTGCCCAGCTCGGGACGTCTGTCGCACGTTCCTTCCCACTTCCTGACTTCGGGCGTTTGTATTCTAAAACAGGATAGCGATAATTCGAACCTCCACCCATACCGGCGGCAATTATGTATTGACTAAGTGGATTGGGTGTGGGAGAGCAAAAGAACTTGTAGGCGGATAAGTCGTCCGTGGATTGGTACGGCTTTTCTTGCGGGGTAAGGTTGTTTGTTTCCACATAATTCACAGGGATTATATAGCCTTGCATTTCGGGAAAAGGCGAACCATAGCAGATGATAACGGACGGGCTTATTCTACGCATCATTTCGTTGTACCCGGAGATGAAGTATTGCTTCTCGTCCCTGACTCCAATGGTAGAAACGGCTACAATCGAACCTCTTTCTATTCCCTCAAAACAAAAGTCATAGCTATCCGGCAATCCCCAGGAAATGGTGGGGATAACGGTCAAGCCATGCTGTTGAAAATAAGCTCCGCACCACCTCGACCTGAAGGTGTTGTAAAGCTGCAAAGCCAAGGGCATTGTGTAGTAGGTGCTGAATTGTGGAGATAGGACCCCGCGGTATTGCCGGAGCTTGTCAATACGAGGCTCGGGATTGTTCCACATAACCTCAAATTTATAGGCATCTAAAAAGAAATGAACAAAACGTTGACTATTTTCCGTATCGTTCATTTTTGTTTTGTCATAACCAATAAGTTTTAACGAACTAAAATCCACAGATTGCCGCTTAATTGTTGGAATGTGGTATTTTTGTGCGTTGTCATTGAATTGGTTACGAAGAAACATAGGGTCGCTTCTAAATTCTATGCTTCTCAAAGTGTCATTCTCCTTTCGGAATAATAGTAGGCTGAAAAAACAGCCTCCATATATCCTTAGGGAAACGACCAAAAGTTGCATTGTTTGATGCAACAAACGGAGAAAACTTACAATCTGTTCACAAATTGGATTAAAGTAACAGGTGTTATAAGCTATTTCTTTGCATGTTTTTTAACAAGGTCGAATTTTATAAAGCCGATGACGGCAGATATTATACCAACGGCACTGCCGCCAAAACCACCGAGGGAGCCCACCGTAAGGTGATAAATTCCCCAAAGTCCGTTGCCGGGGATGTTGAAAAGCCTTGTGGCGGTGGGATTAGAGGAGCCGAAGCCGATGATGGCGAGGGCTGTACCGATGGAGGGAAGCAGGCTTATTGGTCCCGCCCAGGAGATGGCACTTGTGCCGAGGGAAATCAGGACAAACAGCGGCACCCAGAATTTTTTGCGCGCCCATTCGTGGTTGACGGAATTGTAAAAAACGACTCCTCTCACAAGGCAGATAACCAACACCAGCATACCTGTATACGCCCCCAGCAGGAGCATCTGCAAAATGGTGAGACTGTCGCAGATAAGCTTGACCACAAGCACTCTTTTGCGGGTTTTCTGGAGATATATAAAGAAGCTTAATCCCATTGAAAGGAATCCGATTGACTGTACAAACAAATCGTACACAAAAAACACCCCTCTAAGATTCAAGGTAAAACCGTCGACATTGGTTCAATTCATATATTACACCACAATATATTGATTTGCAAGGTTGAAAAATTGTTAAAATACATAAAATTTTTGCTGACAGTTTGTGATTGTTTACAAAAGGAAAAAAGCAGGTTGCACTGAGGTCTTGTATATGTTAAAATAAAATGAATAACTTTATTTGGAGGTACTCCATGATTAATAAAAAGAGGTTGACAAGATTTTTGTCTGTTATATTGACCGCGGCAATTCTGCTGTCCACACTCCCCACCGTAGGGCTTTTTGCCTCTGCCGAGGAGGTAAGCGGCGCAGGAGCTAATTTTGCCGACAAAACCAAGCTGGAATTTCGCGGAATCAGCTCCTCCGAAAACAGCGTGTTCTTTGCCAATACGGGAATGTCATTGGTCAAAACCTTGCCCTATGCCTACGATGTTTATAACGAAGGCGGCAACTGGGTCGAGAAGAACGGTATTCAGGAAGGCACATCCGCCTATCTTGCCGACCGCGACGTGGAAAGCAGATATTTATACAACACCAACGAAAAAGCCTTCACCAACGCTAACCACTATATGTGCTCCCGCCGTGGCTACGTCACAAAGCGTACCGACGGCTCTACCGATGAATATGGCACAAATATTGATGATATAAAGGTGGACGGTACCGAGTATGCCGTTGATATTGTCCACGATTTGCTGAAGGTGGAGGATGTAAGCCGCGTGCTTATTAATCACCATCCTACCAAGGCACTCAGAGCAGGACATTATCACCTCTATGCTTCCGAAACCCGAGAGGATTTGTTTAAGGATGAAAGCTTGGTTTACAAGGTGGTTTATGATTATGTAAATCAGCTGGGTCAGATCTTCAATTTCCCCACCCCCGTGAAGGCTCGCTATGTGGCAATCCGTGTGTTTAACCCCTATGCCACCAAGGATGAGACGGAAATCCGTTCGGGTGCTATTGGTGCCGCTACCAAGAGTGCGGGCAATGCCTATATCCGTATGTTTGAGTTCAACGTTTTCGGTGCGGCAGGAGCCACTGCCGACGTTGTGGAAAACAGGGAATACAGCTATAAAAAGACTAATGACAAGTCCGACCCCTCCAAATACCCCGAATTTACCTACAATGCAGAGCTTGAAGAAAAGAACAGCCTTGTGGCTAACCGCACCCCCGAAAAGATGTTCTTTATGAAAAACGGGGCTGAGTATCCCGCCTACACAGTGCTGGCAGGGAATAAGATAAACGCCGACTGCCTTACCGACAACGATTCGGACACAGGTGCAGAGCTTCGTGCCGATAACAGCACGGACCATATATTCGCCAACGGAATCAGCCTTATTGACGACGAGGAAAAGATGTATCTCCAGTTTAACTATAAGCTGGACGGAGAGGCAAGCGTAACCGACGTAAGCCTTTTCTATCACCAAAGTGACGACCTTTCGGCAGGACACATAAAGCTGTCGGTTGCCGACACCGAGGAAAACCTTTTCTCGGGCAGCGAAAATTCCTACACAACAAAGGATATATACAGCGTTTTCGGCAGTGCCACCAAGGTCACCTTTGCCAGCCCCAAGAAGGGCAGATACGTGGGTATCCGCATAATCACTCCCGTTAAAAAGAGATACACAAGCTATAGCAATTACTATACAAGGCTTGCCGAAATCTCGGTGGGCGGTAACTATCTTTCCCTTTCCAACGGCATTAACTATACCTACAAAATCGAAGGCACAAGCACCACCAAAACAGGCAACGAAAAGATAGAATACACCAGCAACCCCGATTCGTTGGGTAAATATTCCGCAGGCACTCCCGTCAGGGTAACCCTGCCTGCCTCTGTGAGAGATTCCGAAGGAAATATCCACAGTCTAAAGAGCTGGACTGCTTCTAATCCCACTATGAGCGGCTCCGACACTGTGATTGAGTTCACTCTGGAGGAGGGTAAAACTGCAAGAATAAATGCGGTTTACGGAGTGTCTGATAAGCCCGACGTTAATATCACCTTCAAAAACTACTGGGGAGAGGTTATTCACCAAGCCTCGGTGACCTATGGACAGTATCTTTCCCGCGAGGACTACGAAGCCGCAAACGCAGCTCTGGGCGACGTTCCCGGAAAAGAGCTTAAATATTCCCTCTACCACTTCGGCTCCCGAGTTGCGGAAATGCCTGTCTGGAATGAGGATATTTATAACTACGCCGCAGGTGCCGATATCACCTTTACCCCTTTGTACGTCACATCGGCTGAGACCTACACCGTCAAATACTCCGAGAGAAAAATCGGTATGAACGGAAACAGCGTGTCGGAAACCTTTGTTCCCGTTGAGAAGCAGTGCCGTTTTGGGGATAAGATAACCTGCGAAAATCCCAGTGCCAAATACTGGACCGTCAACGGTCAGCCTTGGTGCAGTGGGGATACCTTTATCGGCTACGTCACAGAAGATATGGAAATAGCGGCTGTTACAAATAGTCTCGGCAAGACCGCGGCGGTTTCCATTGCAGAGAACCCCGTTGTCAGTGGCTCCAGTGTCAGCTTTGCGGGAAGAATTGCAGCCCTCCCCTCGGGAGCTCTTATTGAAAGTATCGGTCTGGTGCTTGTAAGCGGCGACTCGGAGGTTACCGAAATTACCACCTCCAACTGCCAGCAGCTGATCAGAGCCAACAAACGAAACGGCAACGACTTTATGATAACCGTCACCAATTTGCCGAGAAAGGTCACCCGCAGGGCGAGGATGTACCTTACTTACGACGCAAGCTCCACCGACTACGGCACCATATACAGCAAAGAAGTTACCGTCACAATTCCGTGATTAAATCCACAACTAATCGTGTTTGCTTAGGGTGGTAGGACTTGAACCTGCCACCGCCTACAAATATTATTTTCCGATTTCACCTTGCCAAAAACTTTGATATACGGCAGTACACCTGCAGTTTTTGGCTTTTTGAAATACAAAAAATATCTATTTGTAGGTTTGAAAAAATTTCTGCCGACGATTTTTTTACAGGATGAAGTGCGAATTTGAAGGAAGGCTTTCGCCTTTCAAGAATTTGCACAAAATACTGGGAACAAAGGCGGCGAGCGGAATCGGCGACAGGTTCGAATCCTGTCACCCTAACCAAACGGGTATCCCGAATTGAATCGGGGTACCTGTTTTATTTTTTGCACAAAACAGAAAGCTGGATTTTGTGCAAAATGTAGAAAGGAAAGGGGAAACGACCATATTTTAAGATTTTCGTTTACTTTTTTTGCTTTTTGTTGTAAAATAAGTTTGTACACATATATCAAAAGGAGAATGTATATGAAAAAGTTAATCTCTCTCTGCCTTGCATTAAGCTTAATAGCATCGCTTTTCAGCGTCTCTATGAGCGTCGGTGCCGCATCTCTTTATGATGCCGCCGATCTGATGTCGGGCTCCCTTTTCAGCGACACCACAGTCATTACCAGCGACGGAACAAACAAAACCCTGAGCAACGATATCTGGAGCTTCAGCACCGTTGCAGGTCAGGGTGCGGAGCAAAAGAACATTTCCGACGTTGCGGAAATCACTATTGACGATGGCAAGACCCTGCTTTCCAAACACGACCGCCAGGGTGTAAAGCTTTATGCCATCAATAATAACAACGGCTCCTACACCAGCGCTATGGGTTACGAAGGCAACGAGGTGTCCATACTCAAGGATTTCGACGGACAGATTGGTGCTCATTCCGATTTCCAGGGTCTTAACCAGATGGTTGCAGAAACCGCTACCGGTGTGTATAACTCTAAAAGAGACTATAACTACTCGGCAGATTTCATCGTTGACTTAGGCTCGGTTTGTGATATTTCGGGTCTTATGGTTTCGGGTTCCAACAGTGAAAGATTTGTACCGGGTATGTACAGAATCTATGCTTCTAAGGAAATGGCAACCCTTTTCAACAACAAGCCCCTTATCGACTTCACCGACAGCTACGCAAACGATTCTGTGGCTATGGCTAATGCCAACGCAATATTCAGCCTCAACGAGGGCAACAAGCTTCTTGCCCGTTACGTAGGCTTCCGCTTTGCCGACGTTTGTTGCTTGAATTCCAAGGACCAGGGCTACGACTTTATCCACAACAATTTACGTGGCTCCGAGTTAGCGGTTTACGGAACCCCCGTTGCCACCAAGGCAGGCGTTTCTGCAACGGTAGAAACCAGCCAGACCGCCCTTGCTCCCAGTGGCTACGAGACCCTCGTTGTTGCTACTGAGGGTGAATATGTACTCCCCTCCAAAACCGATATCACCCAGTCCAAGACAGGCACCAAGAACCCCACAGCCAACCTTATCGACGGCATCTATGCCGCAGGCGGCTACGACGACTACACCGCCAGCGAAAACTCCAACGGCTACGGTCAGCATTCCCCAACCTTAGGCTACATAGTAGACGATAAGTTCTATACCCAGGTAACCCACCAGATAATGGATACGGTTAAGGTTAAGAAAATTCAGATTGTCGGTCACACCAATGCTAATCTTAAAATCGGTCGTTACGTGCTTTTTGCAGGCGATGACAAGGCGACCCTTTATTCCCCGGAAAATATAATTTTAGACTACGATAACTCCACCATCGTTAACGAAGGCGGCGTTTGTCTCCTCACAGGCAATAGCGATAATATGGTAAGCCGTCAGCAGATAATCGACTTTGGCGAGGGCTTCAAGGCTAAGTATATTGGTATGCGAGTATACGATACCTGCGGATTTATCTCTAAGGGTGCGGTAGGCTACAACCAGCCCGGCTCCGACGGAAATGCCATTTACCTCCGTCTCCACGAGTTCAACGTTTTCGGCAGTCCCGAATATTCCGTTGCAAACCATAACTATAGTTATACAAGCTATTTTGATACCATAGACGTAACCCGCAGCCTTATAGCGGATAAGGACCCCGTTGTTAAAAAGGCAACCAACTACCTTGATGGTACGGTTGACCAGAGCTTTAGTATCGACCACATTACCGGTACTAACGATGAAACTGTTGTAAGAAAGCTTACCGATTCTCAGGGCATTGCATTAGGCAGTATGCTTTGGAGAGGTGCTTACTATGCCGTGGACACCAATGGCGATAACACAACCGATAAGCATATCGACAATGGTACTGATATGTATCAGATTGTTGGCTATGATATGGGCAAGGCAATGCTTATCGACAGGCTTTCCTATATGTCTCACAGCACCGCCAAACTGCAGCTTCATAAATATCAGATTTCCTTTGCAAACTCTGCCGACGCATTGTTCGGCGAGGACGCAGTTTACACCACCGATGTTATAACCTCCACCGCCGCCGCAGGTACAGTTACCTTCAAAAAGGAAATTGTGGCACAGTTCGTTGGCTTTAAGGTTGTTTCGGGCGTTCGTCCCGAGGCAGTTGGTTCCTATGCTCAAGGCAGCTGTTATGCCCGAATTTCCCATCTGGATGTTTTCGGCACCACCTACGGAAGCCTTTCCACCGTTACCTTCGTGGATAAGGAAAACAACGAGCTTGCAAAGGTTGACACCGATGCTGATGGCTACATTTCGGAAGCCGACCTTAAGTTTGTAAACAACCTCGTACCCGCAATCTACGGCTACAAGGCAAAGACCGACGAAAATGGTCAGGTATGGAGTGCCGACGTATACGGTCCCGTTTTAGAGAATATCACCGTTACTCCTTCCTATGAAAAGGACTCCTCCCTTGTTTACACCCTCACCCACAATAAGCTCGGCGGCGAAACCGATACCCGTCAGGTTCAGTTTGACGAGAGGGTAGAAATTCTTGACGATGCCGCAGCCTCCTTCAAGGTTGGCGACAGTGTTATCGGCGGTGCCGCAGGAGTGACCTTGTATGTTGCAGGCGACCTGACCGTTGACTCCTCAGCCGATGCTGCCCCCACCGTCCCCACCGTTACAATTCTCAACACGGTTGAGGAAAATAAGGCGGGCAAGATAAGCTGGAGACTTTTCCAGCACGCCTACCTTCCCGAGGGCTACACCGTCCAAAAAATCGGTACATTGTTCATTTCTCCCTACACCGAGAAGCAGCTTTCTAAGGAGGGCGTTTCGGATTGGACTCTCGAAACCCTCACCGAAAATCACGCTTACCTCAAAGCCGAAAGCTTTAAGGCAGGTGCAAAGGAAGCTATGATCAGTCTTAACAATATCACACCTTCCGACGAAGCACCCGTTATCCGTAAGGCAAAGGCTTATATAACCTACACTGCCGACGGCGACAGCACCGTGAAGTCAGCATATTCCGACGCAATCACCAAGAACTTCGGCGTGTAAAAACTCAATAAACAGTCATTCCCCGAGAGAATAAAACCTCTCGGGGATTTTTTGTGCGTATATAAAATTGCTCAATCTTTGTTTTATATATTAATAATAAAAAATTAATAATATTCATATATATTTTACTTGTGCCTTGCCGCTTTGTGTGGTATAATCAATGATGTATAGTTGTATGCAGTGCGGCTCGGCTGCATTGTTTACCGAAATCCATAATATTAGGAGCGACCGAAAAATGGGTATTTTAAGTTTTCTGATGGGAAACTACAGTGAAAAAGAAATCAAGAGAATTCGTCCCAAGGTGGATGCAGTTCTTTCTTTACAGGAGAAGTATGAGGCTTTAAGTGATGCTGAGCTTCGTCAGCAGACCGATGTATTAAAGGGCAGATTAGCGGCAGGGGAAACCCTTGACGACATCCTTCCCGATGCCTTTGCAGTTTGTCGAGAGGCATCCTGGAGAATACTCGGTATGCGACACTTCCCTGTGCAGATTCTGGGCGGTATCGTATTGCACCAGGGTCGTATAAGTGAAATGAAAACAGGTGAAGGTAAAACCTTAGTGGCAACCCTTCCTGCCTACCTCAATGCCTTGACAGGCAAAGGTGTTCATATCGTTACCGTCAACGACTATCTGGCACAGCGTGACTCGGAGTGGATGGGCAAGGTTTACCGCTTCCTGGGACTCAAGGTGGGTCTTATCATAAGCGGTATGCAGAATGCCGAAAAGCGTGAGGCCTATCCCGCCGACATCACCTACGGTACCAACAACGAGCTGGGCTTCGACTACCTCCGCGACAATATGGTTATCTATAAGGAGAAAAAGGTTCAGCGCGGACACTACTTTGCCATCGTGGACGAGGTGGACTCCATCCTTATCGACGAGGCAAGAACCCCCCTTATCATTTCGGGTCAGGGCGACAAATCAAACGACCTCTACCGCCGTGCAGACAGCTTTGCCCGTACCCTTAAGTGCGTTAAGGTAAGAGAAACCAACGACAAACAGACCGATGAGGAGCAGGATCTCCACGGTGACTATATCGTTGACGAAAAGGCACGCACCTGTACCCTCACAGCTTCGGGTGTAAAGCTTGCCGAAAAGTATTTCGGTGTTGAAAATCTCAACGATGCCGAGAACATCACCATTGCCCACCACATCAATCAGGCAATCCGTGCCCACGGTATTATGAATCGCGACGTGGACTATGTGGTTAAGGACGGCGAGGTGCTTATTGTTGACGAGTTCACAGGCCGTATTATGTACGGTCGTCGCTACAACGAGGGTCTGCACCAGGCAATCGAGGCTAAGGAAGGGGTTTCAATTCAGAACGAATCCAAAACCCTTGCCACCGTCACCTTCCAGAACTTCTTCCGTCTTTACGAAAAGCTTTCGGGTATGACGGGTACCGCTATGACCGAGGAAATGGAGTTCCGCGAGATTTACAAGCTGGACGTTATCGAGGTTCCCACCAACAAGCCTCTCGCCCGTGAGGACCTTAACGACGTGGTATACAAAACCGAAAACGCAAAGTTTAATGCGGTTATAAACGAAATCCTTGAAAGAAATGCCAAGGGTCAGCCTGTGCTGGTTGGTACAATCACTATTGATAAATCCGAAAAGTTAAGCTCAATGCTGAAAAAACGCGGCATTAAGCATAACGTTCTTAACGCAAAGCACCACGAAAAGGAAGCCGAGATAATCGCCCAGGCAGGTAAATTAGGTGCCGTTACCATCGCTACCAATATGGCGGGTCGTGGTACCGATATTATGCTGGGCGGTAATGCCGAGTATCTGGCAAAGTCCGAGCTTCGCCGCGAGGGTGTATCCGATGAAATCATTGTCGAAGCCACAGGCTATGCCGAAACCGACAACGAAGAAATCATCGCAGCCCGCGAAAAGTATGCCGAGTATCTGGCAAAATACAAGGCGGAAATCGCCCCCGAAGCCGAGAAGGTAAGAGAGGCAGGCGGTCTTTGTATCATAGGTACAGAGCGTCACGAGTCCCGTCGTATCGACAATCAGCTTCGCGGTCGTTCGGGTCGTCAGGGTGACCCCGGTGTGACCCATTTCTACATCTCCTTGGAAGATGACCTTATGCGTCTGTTCGGCGGTGAAAGACTTTATAATATGATGGAAACCCTCAAGGTGGACGAGGATATGCCCCTTGAAATGGGTATGCTTACCAAATCCATAGAGTCGGCTCAACGCAAGAAGGAATCCCAGAACTTTGCCATCCGTAAGAGTGTTCTTGAGTTTGACGACGTTATGAACACCCAGCGTAATATTATCTACGGTCAGCGTGACCGCGTTCTGGACGGCGAGGACATCCGCGATACCGTTATGAATATGGTTGACGAGCTGGTAGACGGCGAGGTTGCAAGATTCTGTATGGACAGCGACGAGGGCTGGAATATGGAAGGTCTCCGCGGCTACTTTATGGGCTGGGTATTGGGACCCACCGAGCTGCAATACACCGACCGTGAGCTGCAGGCTCTTGAACGTGAGGACGTTGCCGAGTGGCTCAAAAAGAGAATTCACGAAATCTATGCCGCCCGCGAGGAGTCCTTCGGCAGCGAGCTTATGCGTGAGATTGAACGCGTTATGCTTCTCCGTACCGTTGACGAGCATTGGATGGAGCATATTGATAATATGGATGAGCTTCGCGACGGCATCCGCCTTCGTGCCTACGGTCAGCATGACCCCGTTGTTGAATACCGCAACGAGGGCTACGATATGTTCAATTCTATGACCGAGTCCATCCGTGAGGAAACAGTTAAGCGTGTCCTCACAGTTAAGGTTCGCCGTGAGGACGGTGTTGAACGCAAGAAGGTTGCCGAAGAAAGCGGTACTTCACGCGGTGACAACCCCAAAAACCGCACGGTAAGAGGCAAGGGAGCCGTTGGTAAAAACGCTCTCTGTCCCTGCGGAAGCGGACTGAAATACAAGCGTTGCTGCGGTAAAGATAAGGATTAACAACAAAAAGGACTGCCCCGAAGCCGAGGCAGTCCTTATAGAAATACAGATAAGAATTTTATTTCAGCATATAGGAAATGTTTTCTGCGATGTTTCCCACTGCCTTCATGGTTTTGCCCGCGGTTTTGGAAAGGCTTTTCTTGTCGGTTTTCAGCATCATTGTACCTACAGATGCCACCGTCATTCCCGCCAGCATTCCCGCACCCATTCCTTTGAGAAAAGTCATACTTCTTGCCTTCATTTTTTGTACCTCCCTTGTTTTTTTCTGTAAATAGTTTGTCCCGATTTTTGCGGGATATTGTGGCGGCAAAAAATGGAACTGCAATTTTTTTGCTAAAGCATTATATATGCTAAGGCAAAGAGGAGTATGTTGTCGCTGTCCTCACCCGAAAGCAGTACTATCATTAAAAGTATGAGCATTCGGTCGGAATTCAGCTCAAAATTTTTAAGGTCTAAAAATTTAAAAATGTCCTTCCCTAAAAGCCCGCCAAAGCCCTTTTTCTCCTGCGGCTCGCAGAGTGGCTGAGTGGTGACAGGGGGAGGAGACTCCTGAGGCTTTTCTTCCTCCTGCGGCATTTTAACAAAGGAGGGCACAGTCTTCGGGGTAGACCGCTTCCACATCTCAAACAGCTCCTGCTCTGCACGATTTCTTTTGAGTTTTTCTTCGGAATTATCCACCCTATACACCCCCTTATTGTATTAAAAATTAAACAGCCCCTGTTCTTTGAGAATCGGCATAAGGCTCACAAGCTTTAAAATTTTAACCGCCTTGTCAACGCGGCTTTGCCGTTCCTCGCTTAAATGGGGCTTTAGTGCCATAAGCAGACCCGAGCGTTTGTCATCTCCCTGGTTTTTAAGCAGGTTTACTACCCGCATTATAGAGGCAACGTTGGGCATATCGGAGGCTTCGTTACCGCCTCCAAAAACACTCGCGAGAGGGTTGCCCGCGGAAGGGCTACCGCCTCCCGAATTTCCCGAAAAAAGGCTTTCTGCCATTGATTTTACCTGTGCCATACTTTCGGGGTCGTTTAAAATACCCGAGAGCTTTTCGGCTAAATCATCCAATAAAACCCCTCCGTTACATCAGTTTTTTAAGCAGTGCCGCCGCCTCGGGGGAGGAAAGAATTTTGTTCATAGCGGCAGGATTGTTCAGTATATTCCTTACCTTTTCGGCATCCTGAGGGTTGAGGCTTGACAAGACGTTTTGCAAATTCCCGGAAGAAAGGGCTTGCTTTAGCTTTTGATTATCACCGCCGTTCAGCATACCTAAAAGCCTATTCTTGTCAATGCCGCCGAAATTGTTGTTCATATATATCAAAACCTTTCTTAAAATATTTATGAAGGAAGTAGAAATTTAATGCGTATAATTGTTATTTCCGACACCCACGGCAGAGAATATAAAATAAGAGATATACTTTCCGACCAGCCCGAAGCGGATGCCCTTATCTGCCTTGGTGACGGGGTTAAGGGTGTGGAAAATATGATGGAGGATTATCCCCACATAAAGCTTTATGCCGTAGCGGGCAACTGCGACACCGCACCCCACCTCAGAGATTACGATATTATAAAAATCGCAGGTAAGCAGCTGCTTATCACCCACGGCCACACCTACGGGGTGAAGTTCGGCATCGAAAAGCTTCTTAACACAGCGGGGGTTTTAGGGGTAGATATGGTGCTCTACGGACACACCCACATCCCTCACAACGAATATTTGGACGGGCTTTATATTCTAAACCCGGGCTCTGTCGGTAAGGGTAACCCGAGCTGCTCTTATGCCACCGTTGACATAGTGAAAGGGCAGATTTTTGCCAATATAGTTAAAATCTGAGCATTACATTATATGTAGGAAAAATTTATTTGACACCCGAAAGGAGTCACAGCTTTATGAAGTTACTTGTGATTGACGGAAACAGCCTTATCAACCGTGCTTTCTACGGTATCAAGCTGCTCACCACAAAAAAGGGGCAGTTTACCAACGGTATCTACGGCTTTATAAATATGTTGAATAAGATTATGTCGGAGGAAAACCCCGACGGTGTTGTGGTTGCCTTCGACCTTCGCAAGCCCACCTTCCGCCACAAGATGTATGCCGAATATAAGGCAGGAAGAAAAGGTATGCCCGATGAGTTGGCAAGTCAGATGCCCATACTCAAAAATTGGCTCAGACTTATGGGGTATAAAGTGCTGGAGATGGAGGGCTATGAAGCCGACGATATTTTAGGCACCCTTTCCCTCGCCTGCGAAAAAAGCGGAAATGAGTGCATAATTGCCACAGGCGACCGTGACGCTCTGCAGCTTGTGTCCGAAAGGGTTACCGTGCTTAACACTGTTACCAAAATGGGCAGACCTGAGATAATCCGCTACGACATCCCTGCCGTTAAGGAAAAATACGGGGTGGAGCCGAGAGGTCTTATTGACATCAAGGCACTTCAGGGTGACAGCTCTGATAACATCCCCGGTGTTGCAGGTGTTGGTGAGAAAACCGCCTGCAATCTTATCTCGCAGTACGGAAGCATTGATTATATCTACGAGCATATAGAGGAGCTTGATATTAAAGAGGGTGTCCGCTCGAAGCTTATTGCCGATAAAGACTCTGCCTTTATGAGCCGCGAGCTTGGTACAATCTGCCGTGAGGTACCCATCAGCTGTCAGCTTGACGAATACCGCTTCGGTGAGCGTGACACCGCCGCCGTTGTGGCACTTATGGCGGAGCTGGAGCTTTTTTCAATAATCGAAAAAATGGGACTTTCGGTTGGAGAAATCGCCAAATCCCCTGAGACGGAAAGCGAAAAATACACCCCGGCAGAGGGCAAGCTTCCCAAAGCGGCGGAATACCATATATATATTGACTATGAAGCCGAGTCTGCCGCTGTGGCGGTGGAAAATTCGGTTTATTCCGTCGGGCTTTTAGATGAGGATTTTGTTGATATCCTAAAGGGCGAAGCCGCTAAAAACATCTACGACGTAAAGCTCGCCCATAAATACTATCTTTCCCGCGGTATGGAAATTAAAAATGCCGACTTCGACCCCATGCTGGCAGGCTATCTTTTAAGCCCCGCCGCCTCAAGCTACGACCTCCATCGCCTTGCAGGTGAATATTCGGTCGCCGTTCCCGAAATCGACACCGATTCGGCACTCATTAAAAATGCCGCACTTTGCCGTGAAACCGCGAAGATTTTAAAGGCGGAAATTGAGAAAAATCAGCTTTTCGACCTGCTTTCCGGTATTGAAATGCCTCTGAGTGAAGTGCTGGCTTCGATGGAAAACCACGGCTTCCTTATCGACCGCGACGGAGTTGCCGCAATGGGGGAAAGATTGGCAAGTGAGCTCCAATCCTTAGAGGGTCAGATATACCTGCTGTCGGGTGGAGAGTTTAACATAAATTCTCCGAAGCAGCTGGGCGAGGTGCTGTTTGAAAGATTGCAGCTGCCCGCCAAGAAAAAGACCAAAAGCGGCTATTCAACCAATGCCGAGGTGCTGGAATCTCTCTATGATTATCACCCTGTAATCGGGCTGATTCTTGAATACAGAAAGCTGTCAAAGCTGAAATCCACCTATTGTGACGGGCTGATTGCCTGTGCCGATGGGGAGGGCAAGATTCATTCCACCCTTAACCAGACCGAAACCAGAACCGGGCGAATCAGCTCCACCGACCCTAATTTGCAGAACATCCCCGTAAAAACTCCCGAGGGCAGGGAGCTTCGCAAGTTTTTCAAAGCGGCAGAGGGCTACGAGCTTATAGATGCCGACTACAGTCAGATTGAGCTTCGCGTTCTTGCCCATATGGCGGAGGATAAAAAAATGATTGAGGCATTCCGAAACGGAGTGGATATTCATACCCTCACCGCCTCCGAGGTTTTCAATATGCCCGAGCCTATGGTTACTCCCTTAATGCGTAGCCGTGCCAAGGCGGTTAACTTCGGCAT
>JAZNQM010000198.1:0-15059 GCA_045590175.1 Acutalibacteraceae bacterium
TAAAAGCCAGGATAACCTTTCTGTGAATTCCGCCGCAGGCACACCCTTGCATGGGCAAATCACAGGCGATTCCGTAACCTCCGAAGCTTCGGGAAGTGCTACAAAAAGCGAAACTGCCACTTCAGAAGCCACTAAACAGGATTCCGTTGCAAATAACAACGGTCAACTCGCAACTCCGCAATGGGTGAAGAACCTTCAAAAAAAGTGGAAGCCTGTGGTAGATGCCGAGAGTTTTACCTTGATATATGACTCCGAGGCCTCCCACGTTAGCAACGAAACAGCAGTAAACAAAATGGAACTGTTTATAACCGAAGCAGGGGATAACATCGTAGACTATGGTAGCGAGAGCAAAGAGGTTTTAACAATTGAGATGGGCGGTATGAAATTCAAACTGAAATCCACCATACTTTACAACGAAACTCTTGATGAAAACTACCTCTTAGAACCAAAACTTGTTATGGTGCTGAGGTATAACCTGGCAGAAAACAATCTTTTGTCGGAGAATTTAGAAGAAAGCTTTGAAAATATCATAAACTCTTTTGATAAATATTAATCAACAGCAAAGGAGCGGATAATATGAAACTTAAAACATTATTAAGCCTGAGCGTTATATTTGCAATTATGTTCTGTATTTTGTCAGGATGTGCAAAGGATGTAAATGAGAAGCCATCCACCCCCGCGCCCCAACTCGAAAACGATATAGATAAACCCACCGCCGCAGGTGGCGACGATGCAAGCGGTATTTTCTGCGGTGATTATTCGGTACCCGAAGAAGGGGAGATGGACGGTGACTATTCTGTGGTATCCAGCCAGATTCATCTGCCGAATCAAGAGGTTGACGGCGAAGTGTTGGCTGAATCCTCAGCCGCCGCACCCTTGAAGGAGGACTACAAACCTGATTATGCAACCTCAGAGCTCACCGAAAGCGAGCAGGAGGAGGCTACCCGAAAATACGGGGAAATCAGCGACGGCTATACCTTAACCTACGGCTGTGTTGCAACCAAGGTGGCTTCAAAGGAAAGCACCGAAAAAATGAAAGCCTTCTTAACCGAAACCTGTAAGTATTGGTGTCTGGTGGATTGGGTAAAGAAGCCCGAAGCTACCTGCACTGTGGAGTTAGGTGGCAACCGCTATAGCCTTGTGGAATACTATATGGTTGAAAATTTGGAGTCGGGCGGCGGTGCTTATATACTTAACTGTTTGGAGCTTGAAGCCTTCCGCAGCATTCTACAAAAAGAAGGCATTCTTGCCGACAGCATCGATTCAGCAATCGACAAGGCAATTAAAAATGTAGGTGAAGCCTACCCTCTGTCAGGCACGCCTAAAGATGATTCAGCAGAGGGTCACACCCACGCCCCCGCTAAAACTCCCCGGACCGTTTCCGACCCCATTACGGGATATTGCGGTAATATGATCACTAAGATAGAAAAAGACGGTGACGAGGTATCCTTCTGGGGCGGTGATTCGGTAAACCTCACAGACTTGGTTATAAACCTGGAATATTCCCAGCCAATGTGCAAATGTGCCGAGGAATTTTTGGTATATGTTGAAACCGAGAAAGAACCCTACGAAGTAAACCTTTCTCAAAACTTCGTACGTTTCGGCGATAAGCACGCCAGCCTTACTGCAGAACAGACCAAAACAATAAGAAAAATATATAATAATTATTTTCCAAAAGAAGGAACAGGGGAAATAATAATTGAAAAGCCCCTGGATATCCCGGCATCAAGCCCCGCTCAATTAACAGAATAAGGAGAAGCCTTACGGCATTTAAGCACACACCGAGCCCTTGCTCTCGGCTGTGTGCTTATTTTTATAAAGTTTATTTTTATAACTTTTATATTCAAAAATATCCTTGTAGTTCTTGCGGGAATATTATATACTTAACATATATGTTGAAACGAAGGAAGGTGTAGCTATGCAGTATTCTGTGGGTTATAATCCAAGCCTTGCCGATTCTCTTGTGTCGGCGGTACTCCAAAATAAATCCCATATATCAGAGGTTTATTTTTCCCACGGTGACTTCCCCAACGGCAGAAGCTCCGCTGTGAATGTTTCGGGTTTAAGCCCCGACGAAGCGGAGGCAAAACAAAAAGCTAACCTAAAGCTTTTAAGTGACAAGGGTTTTAAGCTTAACCTGTTGCTCAACGGCAACTGCTATGGCAAGGATGCGTTGGCACGCAAGTTTTTCAATAAAATCGGTGATACCGTGGACGAATTGACGGAGCTTTATAACCTAACCTCCGTCACCACCACCTCCCCCCTTATCGCAAGGTTTATAAAAGAAAACTTCAAAGGGATAGAGGTTAGAGCCTCGGTTAATATGGAAATCGGCACCCCCGAGGGACTTGATTACCTTGTTGATAATTTCGACAGCTTCTACCTGAAAAGAGAATATAACCGCAACCGCAAGGCTATTGAAGCCGCCCGTGATTGGTGTGACAAAAACGGTAAAAGGTTATATGGACTTGCAAACAGCGGCTGTCTTAACTTCTGCTCTGCCCACGTTTTCCACGATAACATAGTGGCTCACGAGGAGGAGATTATGCGTCAGGACAACGGCTACGACTTCAAGGGTCAGTGCTATTCCTACCTTGAAATCCCTCAAAAAAGGGAAGAGTGGCTTCGCATAACCAACTTCATCCGCCCAGAGGATACCCATCTGTACGAGGGACTTTTCGACGGACTGAAGCTTGCTACCCGCGTCAGCCGTGCCGCCCCGAGTATTGTCAGAGCCTACTGCGGCAGGTCCTACAGCGGACCTCTTCATAATCTTTTAGAGCCAAACCACGGCGGGCTTTTCGGCGGCGGTGTGGTTGAAAACAAAAACCTCCCCGAAGATTTTGCTGAAAAGGTTCTTAACTGTAATAAAAACTGTGCCGACTGTGGTTACTGCAGGGCGGCTCAACAACAAGCAACAATAATTCTGTAAAGGAGAAGGTATATGCTTTCAAGTAAACTCATCAAGGAGGCGGCAATGGCGGCAGGTGCAGATATGTGTGGCATCGCTCCTATCAGCCGTATGAAGGGTGCACCCGACGAAATGAACCCTATGCTGCTTTTCCCCGAAGCTAAAAGTATGATAGGCTTTGTTTTCCGTATACCACGCGGTGTTCAGCGCGGTATAGAGGAGGGAACCCAATTTTATCAATACCCCTCTATGGCATACGGCGGCATTAACGAAATCTTTGCCCCTGCCGTGCTTTATAGCGTTGGAAAGGTAATTGAAGATGGAGGCTACGAAGCCTTTGTATATAGAAACACAGGCGCCCGCGGTTGCGTTTCGGATATGGATGGCGCCCCCGGTAATACCATCTCTCCCGAGGAACAGATCGAGGTTAACGTAAGCTCCAGAAGCACTACTGCTCACCACAGAAATGTTCAATTCACCCGTGCAACCCGCGAGGATAACGTGCCCCCCGACCTACAGTTTCAGTTCCGCTTGGCGGCGGTTGCCTGCGGTCTTGGTGAAATAGGCTGGAGCAAAATGCTTCTCACCCCCGATTTTGGTCCTTTGCAGAGAGTTGCCTTCATATTCACCGATGCCGAGTTCGACGTATACGACGAGCTGTATAACGGCGAACCTCTATGCCGTCAGTGTGGCGCCTGTGTCAGAGAGTGCCCCGGCGGTTGCATCCCTCCAATCAATTCGGGCAAATCCATCCGCGTTGAGATTGAGGGTAAGGTCTGCGAATGGGGGGACATTGATATGTGGCGATGCTATGCCTTCTATACCCACGCAGGACGCTACTACAACCCCTTTGTACCCAAGGAGGTTTGGGATAAAAACGAGAATGGTATGCTGAACCTTATGGAAGGTATAACCGACGTCGCCGATGAGCAGGAAGTCGTAAAGGTATATACCGCTTTGCAAAAATACTTCCCCAGCTGGATTGGTTATAATATGGCAAAGTGCGGCGGATGTATCCGTGCTTGTGTCAGTATGTTAGAGAAAAAAGGCGGCTGTATGGAAACCCGCTTTAAGTCGCCGCTTCGTCACAAAAAAGCCTGGCGTCTTGACAGATAGGAGGGGAAACTATGTTGACAGCAAGTGATATTAAAAATGCCGCTCGTCGCCTTGGTGCCACAGTTTGCGGAATAGGTAAATTAGATATCTTCGAGGGTGAAAATCCTCAACGTGACCCAAAGATGATTTTGCCGGGTGCCAAGTGTATAATCGGCTTCGGCTTCGCTGTGCCAAAGGGACTTTATGCCACAATGGACATTGGCTCACAGTATTATACTTATACCTCCTTGGGGGTTAAATATATCGATGAGGAGTTTGCCGAAATATTTCTCCTTAAAATGGGCGGATTGATTGAGAACGAGGGCTACGATGCCTGTCTGCAAAAGTCTGTACCAAACCTCAGAATCCGGGGCGATAAGACCACCAACCCCGAGGTTTTCGATACCTACGAGCTTATTCACGCAGTTGCCGTTGAGGAGGGCAAGCCTGTGCCCGACGTTATAATTGACTTCGGCAAGGCGGCAAAGGCATGCGGTCTTGGAGAGCAGGGCTTAAGCGGTAAGATTATCAATCGTGAATACGGTCCCTTTATGCGCTATTGCTTCATCATAACCGATGCACCCTTAGAGTGCGATGAGGAGTTTACCGATAAGGTATGCGACGGCTGTGGCAAATGTGCCGATGCCTGCCCGGGTCACGCTATCGACCACAACGGGCTCGATACCTGGCAGTGTGCTGTTTACTATAAGGGGGCTCATAAGTCCAACCCCTTCCAGCCCGAGGATTTTCTGAAAGACCACCCCGAAAGAGAAGCAATCATAAACGGCGAAAAACGTTTCGACAGCTCCTCTGCCCGAGAACTTTTTCCGCTGCTCAACTTTATGCCCAACACCCAATGGGGCTATGCACCCTGCCTTTGCGGCAGAGGCTGCGATATAGCCTGCTATCGCCATATAAAAGGCGAGGATGCACTTTAAAAGGGGGAGCGCAAAATGAAACAAGAAATTATTAAATTAGCGCGAGAAAACCTTGCCGATATTGTTGGCTTTGCTTCGGCAGATGCTTTTTCTCCCGACGACGCAATATTCAAGATTTATCCCAAAACCAAAACGGTAATCGCTTTGGCTTTCCGTGTGCTACGCGGAATCTACCGCGGCACAGAGGAGGGCACCACCTATTATCAATATACCACAATGGGTGTTGAAAATATGGAAGAAACCATAATGCCTATGGCGGAGCTTCGGGTTGCCAACCTAATCGAGTCCCGCGGCTATACTGCAATTCCTCAACGTCGCCATCAGCAGATAATGGGGGAGCCTGACAGCACTAACCCCGAGGTTGCCTACGATATGATATACCGCGAAAAAACGGCAGAAAACCAAATGGATTTTGTGGCGGCGGCAGTTAAATGCGGAATAGGTGAAAAGGGACTCAGCGGAGCGGTACTTACCGATGAATTTGGTCCCTTCGTCCGCTATTGCTTTATACTTACCGATGCCGAAATCGAGCCCGACAAAGCCGCAGAACCTCACCTTTGCGATAGGTGTGGTAAATGTATAAAGGCTTGTCCCGGCGGTGCAATCAGCGAGAGCGGTGAGCTTGACCCCTGGCAGTGTGCGGTTTATTATAACGGTGCTAACGGCACTAAAAATCCCTTTATGCCCCCCGATGCCTTCCCCGACTTTGAGGACCGTTTGGAAATAATTGCAGGCGAAGCCAAGGTTGACCCCGACAAGGCAAAGAAAATCCTTGATGCAATATGGTTTTATCCCCCCGCGCAACACGCTTATCAGTGTTCTATTTGCGGCAGAGCCTGTGACACCGCTTGCTATATGCACCTGGAGGAAAAGGGTGTGCTGACCCGCAAATTCCGCAAACCCTTCCGCACCCGCGAGGAATGGAAATTCGATATTAAAGATTTTAAGTAGCTAAAACCTTCGTCAAGGTAACGGGGCTTACCCCATCGCAATACCGCAAAAATTCAGATAAACGAAAAACGAGCCACCTGTTACGGTGGCTCGAAAACTTATACACGTTTTCTATATTCCAAGGGAGTTTTGCCTGTGTGATTTTTAAATGCTGTGCAAAAGCGGGAGCGTACCGAAAAACCGCATTTTTCGGCAATTTCGTCAACACCCAAATCGGTGGCAATAAGCAGTCGTTCTCCTAACTTCAGCCGTTCAGTAAGCATATACTTATGTATCGACATACCGCTGTACTTTTTGAAAATTCTGTTGAGGTAAATCGGGTTGTAGCCGAAGCGTTCGGCAATCGCTTCGTTGGAAAGATTTTCGGTGCAGTTATCCTTGATAAATCCCATCAACTGCTTTTCGGTTGCGTGGCTGTCGGTATTGTCGGCAGATTGACGAAGCAGGTCGCAAAGCATGTTCTTAAGCAGTCCCGAAGTCTTTACTTCGGAATATTTCATAGGAAATCTGTATTCCTGCATAATCTCACTGATGACCGACTCCGCTTTTTGATATCTGTTTATAACAATCGGCTCCGAAAATTCAGGCGGCAGAGCAGGGTTGTGAATTTTATCTCTGCAAAATTCATCCTGAGGTAGTGGTATTGCAGGCTCGGTAATGTGGTGCGAAGCTCTTGTGAAATCAAAATTCAGCACGATTATGTAAATCTGCCCCTCAAAATAATAAGGGTAGTCAAAGGGCATAAAGCAAAGGCTTCCCGCCCCGAATTCCACCGTTTTATCCTTTATGTGCAGTTTGCCTTCGCCGCTGATGGCATAGAAAATTCTGCAGTCGTAAGCCTTACGCAGACATCCGCCCTCAAACACCGAGGGCTGAGATTGTGCAAAACGTAGAAACGGGTTAATATCCAAGATGTTCATATCATCACCAAATAGATTATAACATAAATTTTTGGTATCTTCAATATTTATTGACTTTAAGTGGGATATCGTGGTAAAATAATTTTAATAAACGAGGTGTATAAAATGTTCAATGCAGAAATGGTTAAAAATCAATGTGTGGAATGGATAAAAGGTTTTTTCCAAAACAACGGACCCGACTGCAATGCGGTTGTGGGTATTTCGGGCGGTAAGGATAGCTCGGTTGTAGCGGCTCTTTGTGTGGAAGCCTTGGGTCGCGACAGGGTAATCGGTGTGCTTATGCCCTGCGGCACTCAACACGATATCGATGCCGCGTATCTGCTTGTGAACCATTTAGGAATAAAGCATTATGAAATAAACGTAAAGGCGGCAATTGACGGGCTTCTTTCGGCAATGCCCGAGGCATTGGAGCTTTCTCCCCAGACCCGCACCAACCTGCCCCCCAGAATCCGTATGTCAACCCTTTATGCAGTGTCGCAAAGTGTCAACGGCAGAGTGGCAAACACCTGCAATCTGTCCGAAGATTGGGTGGGCTACTCCACCCGCTACGGTGACGCGGCAGGAGATTTCAGCCCCCTTGCTAATTTGACCGTTGCCGAAATTCTCCAAATCGGCACCCTTTTGGGGCTTCCCGATGAGCTGGTATATAAGACCCCCATCGACGGACTCTGCGGCAAAACCGACGAGGAAAATCTGGGCTTCACCTATGCGGAGCTGGATAAATATATCCGTGAGGGCATCATCGACGACCTTCAAAAAAAGGAACGTATCGACCACCTTCACCGCATCAATCAGTTTAAACTACAGCTTATGCCCGCCTTCAAACCTGAGTTCCAATAGTGAGCAACGCCTTAGCGCTCGATAGAGAGCGTTAAGGCGTTTACCTTATGACTTTATATATTACTTATTCTAAAATTGAGTATGTTTCACTCAAAAATTGTTGAGTTTCTTCGGAACTTGTAGAGATGGTAAGCAGGTCGCAAAGATATAAATCAACATCTAAAGTTATGAGAGAAACATGAGCTGTATATTCCTCACCTGTATCGTTTCTTTTTAATTTAACGTCAGCGGAATAAGCTTTTTGTTTGACCCCCATAAGGGAATATTCTTCTTGATAGATTTCCTTTATAACTTCGCCGCCCATTCCACTCGAAAATCCCTTCATATACGCAGAGGAAATATCATCGGCAGAGGCATATTTAAACCCTTCGTTTAAAGATGCTCTTGTATAAATTGCTATTGTATGTTGGAAAGAGTTATCGGTATTATTAGCACTTAACTCTTGGGTTGCCGATGTGGGTTCTCCATCATTTTCAATGCCTTTCCGTACATTTAAGTCAGGGTTAAATTCGGCTTTTATTCCGAAATGTTCGTTTGTGTAAAACGCAGACTTCTCTTTGTTCGCGGCTTCATTTTCTATAATTAATTCACCAACAACGTCTTTGGGGTAAAGTGTTTTTTCAAAATCACTCTTGGTTATCTGCGATGACTTTTTAACGCTACAACCTGTGCATATTAATACACATACAAATAAAACAGACAGCAAACTAATAATTCTTTTCATCAGATATTCGCTCCTTTTAAAACACAAAATATTGTCACTATTTGGTAGAGTTATCAAACACATTCTTATATGCCAGCAATCGGCGATTAAATCTGAATATACCAACTAAAGCCGGCAGAGTTCCAAACAAAACACACGAAATAGCGTTGGTTCTCATAATCGCATTAGGTAATAGAATAAATAAAACGATGGTTAAAACTGAAAATACAGCAATCAATATGTAATTGCATTTGATAAGTTTAAAAGGTATTTCGCAGGAAAAGGGTGATTCTTCTCCACTTTCCCTTGCAATGAGAATCTTGTTAAGTTTTCTGTTTTTATTTAATAAGAGAATTTTTGTTACTATGTTATATAACACGGGAATTATGCACGCTACAGCTAAAAACAGCACCAAAATATCATCCTGCAAAAAGATTGAACCATAGTGATATGTATAGCCGTTTTCGGAAAACATAATGCGTAATCCCGGAATTGCAAACCAAGATACAGAAAAAGCTACAAAATCGAGAGTTAGATAGATGTTATATACTATGAATAATACTTGGGAAATGATAAAAGGTTTTGTCTTTTTCAAACTTTCAATTTTCATTTTACACACTCCTTATGCAGCGACGCTTGGATGGTCTATAATCATGTTGACGAAAAAGTCTTGAACTTCCTCGATTGAAGCACTTCTTAAATAATGGACTTGGAATAACACGAAATAACCATCTTTATTCACAGTCAGTACCGCGCTTGTTCTTGGTGTGGGACCGTTCTCTGCTTGAAGAAGTAAGCCCATGTGTTTACCACCTAAGCATTCTAACTCTATATCACTAAACTCACCGCTTGGTACAACCTTGTTATCTAAATAAAATTTTAACACACCGTCAGCAAAAACTTTAGATATTTCCTTGCCGGATTTACCGATAGTGTTAAAAGAGCCGAACTGGTTATATACGTGAATAGATAATTGAGCGTCAGATTTTTGAGCCCAAAGAGCTATCGCTTCATCCGGGCGGGGATTGGTGTTCGATATTTCCCAATCTGATGATAAATCGCACTTAAAACCAAAATATTCGTTAATATATGTACAACCATAAAAACTGCTCGCTTGGTTATCAGCAGGATTTAAAGCAGTAACCGTGCCTCTTACGTCTATTGATTTGCTCTCACAACCTGCAAACACTAGAACAGCCACCATCAATAAAGATAATATGCCCATTACTTTTTTCATAGCAGTTACCTCTTTCGAAATTATTAACGTTGCGACTAAATTTCACTTATCAATTTTATAATATCACATACAAACAAATTTGTCAACTCAAATGAGGTAACATACGGTTTTCATATTCTTTCAAACAAAAAGCCATCTGCCGATAGACAGATGGCTTATATGTTTTATATGGGATGGATTAGTATGCAATACCCTGTGCGATCATAGCTTCAGCAACCTTAACGAAGCCTGCAATGTTTGCACCGGCAACCAGGTCACCCTCCATGCCGTACTTCTTGGCAGCATCCCAGGATGCCTTGTAGATGCCTTCCATAATCTGATGGAGCTTTGCGTCAACTTCTTCAGCAGTCCAGCTGTAGCGCATAGAGTTCTGGCTCATTTTGAGACCGGAAACTGCAACACCGCCGGCATTAACAGCCTTGGAAGGAGCAATAACAACCTTGTTCTCGCGGAGGTAGGAAACAGCCTCGTCGGTGGTGGGCATGTTAGCAACCTCAACGTAGTATTTTACACCATTGGCAACGATGTTCTTAGCATCGTCGATACCAACCTCGTTCTGGGTAGCGCAAGGCATAATAACGTCAACCTTCTGCTCCCAAGGACGCTTGCCTGCAAAGAAGGGAACGCCGAACTTGTCAGCATAATCCTGAACCTTATCGCGGCCGCTTGCACGCATTTCCAGCATAAAGTTAATCTTTTCTTCGGTAGCAACGCCATCCTTATCGTAGATGTAGCCGTCAGGACCGGAGATTGTTACAACCTTACCGCCGAGCTCGTTGATCTTCTTAACGGTACCCCAAGCAACGTTACCGAAGCCGGAAACTGCAAAGGTCTTGCCCTTGATATCCTCGCCGAAGGACTTGAGCATTTCAACTGCATAATAAACAGCACCAAAGCCGGTAGCCGCGGGACGGATAAGAGAGCCGCCGTAGGGAATACCCTTACCGGTGAGAACGCCGGTGAACTCGTTGCGGAGTCTCTTGTACTGACCGAAGAGATAGCCAACCTCACGAGCACCAACACCGATGTCACCTGCGGGAACGTCGGTATCTGCACCGATGTGCTTGGAAAGCTCGGTCATAAAGCTCTGGCAGAAACGCATAATTTCGCCGTCGGATCTGCCGCGGGGGTCGAAGTCAGAACCACCCTTACCGCCGCCCATAGGAAGACCGGTAAGACTGTTTTTGAAGGTCTGCTCGAAGCCTAAGAACTTGATAACGGAAGCATTAACGGAGGGATGGAAACGAAGGCCACCCTTGTAAGGACCGATAGCAGAGTTGAACTGAACTCTGTAGCCACGGTTAACCTGAACAGTGCCGTTGTCGTCAACCCAGGAAACGCGGAAGGAAATCATACGCTCAGGCTCAACCATTCTCTCGATAACACCGCTCTTTTCGAATCTGTCATCCTGCATAACAACAGGCTCCAAGGATTCAAGAACGTCACGAACTGCCTGCAAGAATTCGGGCTCACCGGGGTTTCTTGCTTCAACAGTTGCATAAACCTTTTGTAAGTACTCTGATTTAAACATTGTGTACTCCTCCTAATGTAAATTGTGGATTTTAACTACATAAAAATTTTACTACTAATAATATTCATCGTCAATAAAAAAATGTGTCGAATTATAAATTTTTTCGATTTTTACAACCTGAAAAAAGCATAGAGGTCAATTTTTATGCACATTTACCTATATTTTCGTGCGGCTGGAAATTAATTGTCATAAAATTCACAATGTTGTTGTTATGTTGCCGATTTTGTGTTACAATATAATAAAATACAAAGGAGGTATAATTTATGTCAGTATTAACAATAACAAAGGAAAATTTTGACGAATTGGTAATAAGAGCGGAAAAACCTGTGCTCATAGATTTTTGGGCAAGCTGGTGCGGTCCTTGCCGAATGATGGCACCGATCGTTGACGAAATAGCCGAGGAGAGGGATGATATCGTTGTGGGCAAAATCAACGTTGACGAGGAACCTGAAATCGCCACCGAGTACGGAATAATGAGCATCCCCACCCTTTTCCTCTTTAAGGGCGGCGAGATAGCGGAGCAGATTGTGGGTGTAAGACCCAAGCAGCAGATTTTGGATATCATAGGATAAGCAGATGGATAATAAGATTTACGATACCGCTATAATCGGCGGTGGACCTGCAGGTTACTCTGCGGCACTTTATGCCGCTCGTGCAGGACTAACTGCGATTGTGTTGGAAAAATTCTCCCCCGGCGGGCAGATGTGTGAAACCGAAATTATAGATAATTACCCCGGCTTCGTGGAGGGGATTGACGGCTTCACCTTAGGCTTTAATATGCAGCAAGGGGCGGCTCGATTCGGTGCCGAAACCAAAACCGCCGAGGTTTTAGAGGTTGATTTAAAATCTCAGATTAAGACCGTTAAGACCGACAGCGGTGATATCAAAGCCAAAACCGTAATCATTGCCACTGGTGCTCGTCATAAACATTTGGGATTGGATAATGAAGAGGAGCTACGGGGCAGGGGAGTCAGCTATTGCGGCACCTGTGACGGAATGCTGTTCCGCGGTAAAACCGTGGCGGTTGTAGGTGGCGGTAACACCGCCGCCGCAGATGCCATGTACCTCTCCCGCATTTGCGAAAAGGTATATCTTATCCACCGCCGCGATACCCTTCGTGCCACCAAGATTTACCACGACCCATTGAAAACCGCCGAGAATATAGAGTTTAAGTGGAACAGTGAGGTCAAGGAGCTTCTAAGCGATGCAAAGCTCACAGGATTAAAAATCCGAAACAAGCTAACGGGGGAGGAGGAGACCCTCCCTTGCGACGGTATCTTTATAACCATCGGCAGAACCCCCGAAACCGAGCTTTTCCGCGGTCAGGTAGACCTGGACGAAGCGGGCTTTATTGTTGCCGACGAAACCACCAAGACTAATTTAGCGGGCGTTTTTGCCGCAGGCGACGTCAGAACAAAACCCCTACGGCAGGTAGTAACCGCCGCCGCAGACGGAGCCACCGCCGCCACCGCCGCAGAGGAATATCTTAGCTCAGTTATTTAATACTATTATGAAAAAAACACCGCAGTTCGTTGAACTACGGTGTTTTTTCATCCGTCCCATTCTTCATATTCCGCATCCCAATTAAGCTTTGCTTTTATACTTGTCATAACTGTGGATGGAGCATATATAGTAAGGTCAACATTCCTTTGATATGTTGTGGAAAACGCATAGTTTGAAATGCTGATATTTTTTGAGGAGATGTAAATGGTTGATAATTGTGAACATTCAGTAAAAGCATTGCTTTCAATTTCTTCAACAGAGGTTGGGATTACAATCTCTTTAATTGAAGAGCAATTTGCAAATGCTTGAGAACCAATGTATTGTAGCGTATTAGGAAGAGTGACTTCTTCGATGAAATCGCAGTAGCTGAAAGCCTCTTCTCCTATTCCTACAACCGGTTTGCCGTCGATTTGTGACGGGATATTACATTTGCTATAATTTGCTTCATCTTTAAAGCCTTGTATTTCCACTCCGCCCTCAACTACATCAAAAAACCAAGGAGAAGTAGGTGTGCTATCTTGGTTAGTGGTCGATGAAGAAGTTTGCGATGGGGAGCTTTCAATGTATATTGAACTGTCACTGGAGGAAATAGTGCTTGAAGCAGAAGGCTTATTGCTATTAACAGAGGTAACTTTTGAAGGTGCAGCAGAAGATGAAACAGGCGGGGTAGGTTTTTTGCTATTAATTGAAGTTACTTTTGAGGATAATGCAGAAGACGAAATAGAAGGGGTAGGTTTCTTACTGATTGCTTCAGAGGAGCTACCTTGAGTATTAGGATGGTATGCTATAACAGATGAATGATTGGTAGGCGGGTTTGTCGGTGCTGGATGGGAAGAGGTTGTAGTAGTGATAATCGAGGCAGTGTGAGAGGTGGAGGAAGTATCTTTATAAGAATTATTTTCAGGTTTTTCCGAATGAGAAACAGGCTTGGTATCTCTTTGCGAAGTGGTGTGGCTTGCGATACTTGACAGAGTTACTTCCGGTTTAGAAGAAGGTGTATCGTTTTTGTTTGTGTCAATAATCGTTTGAGGCAAGGTGTTCGTTGCAGAGGTGTTTTGGCTTGAAACGGAATTCTGAGCACCGCCGGAAGGGTTCACAACGGATGATACAATCCCTTGCTCAAATACCGAAGCAGTTGAGGAGAAATTTTGCGAAGAGTCGAAGAGGTTTGAGCTATCAATCAATTCGATATTGGTTGAAGGGCTAATATCGGACGTTACAGCCGCTATTAAATCGGCATTAACAGAAGAGTCTGTATATTCCTCAGAAGCCGTGCAATTCTCACTAAAATAACCTTCTATTTCCGAAATGATATTCGAATCAGTTATAGATTCGGAAGCGCTGCAAGACGAATTTTCGTTTGAACGAGAAGTATCGCCCGAACTTCTATTCAAAATTAATATAAAGATAACAACAATAACTATTGCGCAAATAACGCTCAAAGCCGCAAAGACAAAGCCTTTTTTATCGCTTTGTTTAGATTTGATTATAGGTTGCTTTTCTGTCAGTGTATGCATACAATATAGACAGAACTCCGCATCCTCTAAAAGCTCTGCAGAGCAGTATGGACATTTTTTCATAAGTGTTACCCCAGTGTTTCAAATCCGTATTCGTAAAGCATCATATTTAGTTCTACCACAGATAGCTTCTTGCAAATACCATATATTATAATGCAATCGTATTCGTTTTTTGCATAGAGAGTGGCATACCCGCCGTATTTAAGCATTGCTTGTGTTTCGGCGAGGTTTAGTTGGAGACCGATTGCCAGACACAAAAGCTTGCTCCTTTCGGGTACTCTGTAGCCGGAAAAGATCTGATATGCATATATTACATTTAACTCCGAGCGTTTTACCGCCTCGGATTTTTTTATGCTTTTAATCTTCAAAAGTTCGTTTAAATATGTACTTAAGGTCTGCGGCTGCAAGGAATCGAGATTTTCTTTTCGGAAGGACTTAAAATCCGCACATCCCTCCAGCTCCTTCAGCAGTTCTGATGTATCCTTTTTCATAGCTTCTCCATTCTACTGTAAAGACAGATTAGAAATTAATTGCATTAACTACAGCACTAGTAATGCTTACAGTCAAGATTATAACCTAATTTTTACAATTTGTCAAAAAAATGTAAAAATTTAGCAGCCAGCATAACAAATCGAGAAAATCAGTAAATATAATGCTCTTGGAGGTTAAAGTTCATCTATTTTATCTGCAAGTGCCTTAACTGTGGATATAAAAATTTTAACCTTCTCTCCACCTTTGCCCGCCAGCTGGGTGGAGATACTTCTTAAAACTCCGTCAAGTTCGGTTTGAGAATCAAAGAAGATGTAATCCATACTTATATTCAGCACATTGGAAATCTTAAAAAGAGTTTCCAAAGAGGGGATACGTGTTCCTCTTTCGATGTGGCCGATGTGGGCTGTAGATATGGAGCAAG
>JAZNQM010000199.1:0-7096 GCA_045590175.1 Acutalibacteraceae bacterium
TTATTGGTGACAGAGCCGTCAAAACTGCGAACATCGGTGATTTGTGCTGTGGGCACTCCACCCTGAAGTTCTACCTCGACGGTAATCCAATATTGGGTGGTGTCATAGTCCCAACCTGAGGGAACATTGCTGCAATCTTCTTCTACGATGTAGTAGTGAGTTCCAACGTCGCCGCTGTCATATACAAGAGAGAAGCCCGCTTCACCCAAAGAATCGGTGTATTCATATACGCCTATTTGAGTTCCTTTTGTTAAGGTTTCGCCCGTCTTGGTTGCGTTGTATATTGCAAATCCGAAGCCTGAGCTTCCCTTACCTTGGGTATTACCGGATTTATCGTCAACAGTTTTAAGCACATCAAGATGAACCTCTGCGGTGTGATAGGTGTTAACAAAATTGGGCTTAACTGTCCAGCTACCGTCATTCTCCTCAACGACAGAATCCTCGTGGTGACCGATTACAGTTGCAACTAATTTACCGTATCCGTCATCTTCAACCTTGATGGTGAAGGTGTGGATTGTTGAGTCGTAGGTGATACCGGTAGAGGTATCTCCAACAGTTTCAACTATTCTGTAGGTGTGCTCGCCGATTTCGGTGAAGGTATTGTTGCTACCCAAAACATCATTGATTGTGAAGGTTTTAAGGTTTTCGGTATCGGTTGAGTGATAATCCACTGCAGATGTGGCAACTGTAGTCCAGTTATCACCGATGCTTTCCCTTGTCTGAACTTTGAATTCAAACTGCACATCCTGTGCATATTCAACAATGGGGAAGGTCTTGGTGCCTTTAATATTAATCTCAACCTCATCACTCTCGGCAGGTTTATAGGTGTTGGTGATGTTTGCTGTTGCGTTTCCGTTAGTAGCTATTGTAACAACGGAATCATCGTCCTGTCTTGCTCCGGTATAATCACGGGTAAGGATAGAACTTGTGAAATATTTAGACTGTTCTGCTGTAAGCTCTTCGGTAACCGTAACTTCTGTTCCACCGGGGAGACCTACGATTCTGGCGGGACGGTTGGGAGAAATCTGTAAATCGTTTCCTGCCACTTTAATATAACCGTTAGCATCAACAACACCGGTGACCGCTGTTGTGGAACCGTTATAAACATCAAACTCTTCGGTAGCCAGATGGTTTCCTACATGGACCTTAACTGCGAAGGTCTGATTCTGAATGGCAGCAGGAATTGTTACGCCGCCAAACTCCTTGGTAATATAAATGCTTCCAAAACCGCGAGGACTGTTTACAAACTCAACTGTCTGCACAGTTTCATCTGCTGTGGCGACTGTAGCCGTCTTGCCTGCGGCGGTTTGACCGTTAACATTAACGGTAGAAAGCTCGTATACGCTTGTAGGGGTTTCCACCTCGTTAATGGTATAAACAGCGCCTGCTGTGAGACCGATAATATATACAGTCTCCCCTGCTTTAAGGGTGAAGCCTGTGCTAAAATCGAAATCTGTTCTGGAGGCTTCGGTGCCGTCCTCGTTCAAGCGAATAAGCGTACCATTTCCGCTGCCGCCTGCAATGGTGAAATTGAAGGTATCGTTAGCACCTGCGACAGCCTCGGTTAAGGTCTTTGTTACCTTTATACCTGTTGCGGGAGCAATGGTCAAACGACCGTTGTTGCCGAGAACGGAATAGGAATAATAGGTGTCCGGATCGTTGATATGAACGATATCGGGATAGTTTACATAAGCCGAGGTGTCGGTCTGCTGATTTTCTTTTTCGACGGATAAATCGTCAAGATATTTATGAACTGTATTCTTCTTAACAACCCAGTTTCTGTTGAAATATTCTACAGAATCTGTAAGAGCCGCTTCGGATATTCTCTCATAGTGGGTATGCATTCTGAAGGTACCGCCCGTTTCCTTCTCGTACACGTTATATGCGCGATAGTATATGCCTTTGGGATCGGGAGGTGTATTGGCATTGCCGCTGTATACAGTACCGTTTGTATCGGTGAGGATTACGGTGTTTTCAGTGTAGTAATATTTCTCGTTGAGTATAGAAGGCTCGAAGTGGCTGTAGGTGTTTCTTGTGGTATCGGTAAAGCTATCTGTGTCGTTAGCTCCTGCTGCCTTTTTCCACTGGTTGGTGTATAATACGTAACCGGCTGCTTTATTGGCGGTGCTGTCACGATAGCCTGCGGATATTTTTTCAGCAACATTCCAATCATAGATACCATTGTTAAGGGTTGCCTCATAAAGCAGGCGAATAGGAGAAACATTCTGGGACTCGAGCTGAAGATCAATAACATCTGTGATGTTGCCGTCCTCGTCTACATTTACATCAACGAGGTATGTGATGGTGGGAATAAGGGATGCGGGCAGACGCCAGATAAGATTAGTTTCCCCTGATATTCCATCATTATCGTAGTCATCAAGCTCCTTAGCTATACGAACAGAGGCATAGAGCATATCGGTATCGGAGATGCCGTGAACAGCATCCGTTTCACCCAAGAAACCATAGGATTTAACTATGTGTGTAGCATTAGTGGGAGCTTCAGAGGTTATACCTTCATACCAGAAGTCAATGTAGTTACCATCAGCATCTGAATACCAGCCGATATAGTTGCTGAATTCACCTGTTACGGTATCATAATGAAGCTGTCCTTTGTTAAAAGCGTTGGCAATAAGGGTTTGTGCATCCTCGGTTTTTTCAATGCCAAGACGTTCCTTAACAGACCATACAAGCTGGTCGCCTAAGGCGTTGGGGTTTTCGATTGTACCGAATACGCTGTCAGTTTCAACGAAGCCCTTGGAAAGAGTAGCACCTGAGAAATAATGGTCGCCGATAACGAAGCCCAGCATTTGGGTAATATCCATATATCCACCTATTTTATCGGTGAAGGTGATATAGCCGTCATGGTCGTGGTCCTTCTGAACGTAGGTGGGATAATATTTTGACTGGATAGTGATGCTGTCAACGATTGCCTGGAAGGCAGTGAAGAATTCTTCATCGCTTCCTGCAGGGAAATATGAATCTACATATATCTTGTCGCTTGCGGTTAATCTTTCAGCCGCATCTGTGGAGTTTCTGACGGTGAGATTAGGGTTAGAGCTTCTGTATACAGTTACGCTTCTGTCTGCCAAAAAGTCGTTCCACAGTGTATTTAGGGCGGCAGAGTTTCTGTTGGGGTTCATAACGCTGAGAGCTTCAGGTCTTGTCTGAACCTGATCGCCGTAGGACAGCGTATAGAAAAGAGTGTCGCCGTGGTAATAATGGTTGCTTACCTGCTTTTTGGCAAAGGCGGCGGTGAGCTGGGTCATAAAGGCTATTGTATCACGATGGTTGTAGTTTTCAAAATCGTGCATTACGCTGTTTCCAAGATCACTGCGACCGTTGTTACCGTTGTAGTCGTTGTTGGCAAGAGTGGGCTCACCGTCGGTCATAAGAACCATAATGGGGATACGGTTGATACCGGCTTGCACACCGGAGCCGATTCTTGTGTCTTCCTTATCAACATTCAGGAAAACCTTCATACCTTCGTATATAGCGTCTTGTGTAAATGTACCTGTTTCTGAATTCTTTGCAGAAGATACATTTTGGTTTTTAGAATTCTTAACGCCTGAAGCTATCCGTACTGCCCAGTCAGGTGTTCCTTGATACCAGGACTGACTTCCGCTATAGGGAACAGATTCCAAGAACCTGCCTACTCCACCCGAAACACTTGCAGGAGTATAGGTGTCGAGAGGCATTGCAACTACCGTTGCACCCTGTGCAGAGGAAAAGCTGTTGTTATTGTTACCGGAATACAGGACAACCGAAACTCTGTTGTATTTATTGAGGTTCTGTAAATCGGTTATCGCTTTGTTTGTAGCATCTACCAATTCATCTATAGCGGTTCCATTGCTATCGTCATTAGAACGCATAGAACTGGAAAGGTCCAACATAAGCACTGTATCTGTTGGAATAGTCGAGTACCCTACTATCTGCTTGTTGGATGCGATTGCCGAAAGGGACACCAAGAAGTTGTCGCCTTTATCTGCAAGGTTAACCTGTGCTCCCTCCAGCGAGGTTGCGTTTTTAATCTCGTCGGGAATGGAATCGGGAGTGAACACCGATTTATCGGTCCATACACCGCCTGCATTCTCGGTTGTGAGATCTACGCCCTGTGCCGATGGGTCAACAAAGAGTTGCTTCCAATCGTTAATTGTTGATTTATCGGTGTCCCTTGTGATGTAGTCTTTGACTACAGGGGCTGCCATTGCGGTCAAGGGCAGACATGCAAAAACAACCAGCACGCTTAAAATTATGCATATAAGTCGTCTTGCTATTCTTCTTGTTGTTTTCATTTTGTTTCCTCCATTTATCTTGATTTGTTATAACTAATATATGAGGTATTATTTTGATTTGTTTCTGTTTTTTGGACAGGTGCAAACCCCTAACAGTTCGTCACCGTGCATATAATAGCTGCAATCGGCGCATTCACTGAAGTTCCCACCTTTGCCCTTGTAGTGTTCGCAGGAGTCCTGCATTTTTGTTACAAATGGTAAACCCTCTGCCGTGTATAACGGCTCTTTCAAAAAGTCGGGATAGATCGGCATCGGATCTACTAAAGGGTTTTGTCGCTCACATTCATCATAATAGCCGTAGAGTATTTGAAACTCCCTACCGTGAATGTTGAAGGTTTTATAAAGGTCTCCTTCTTTTGCGACGTTTGAGGCGGTTTCATCATTATTAAATATACTAAGAACCATTTCAACTCCTTTCTGTCAAGGCGAAAAAGAAAAATCTGCTATACCAACCTTGACGAGTAGTTTTCTCCTCTTGGGTTCAGTATAGCAGATAAAATCAAACCTTTGTACTACCTAAAATTGGAATTTCAGGTCATAATTTTCGGTGTTGAGTATATCTTTTTATGGTAAGAAAAGATATATAGTTTTCAAAAATCGGGTTATAAAATTGCAGCGAATTCATCTCTGCCCACACCTGTTTTTTCGGATACAATGCGTATTGCCTGTTTAACGCCCGAAAGAGACATATGTAGCTTGGATGCAATTTCACTGTTGCCCATACCAAAGGCGGCAAGCTTTGCAACCTCTCTCTCTTTTTTGGAAAGGGTGGTTGTGATGGTTCTGCCGAGAACAGAACTGCTGAGCTTGGTCCAGCCACTGTTGTATATTTTATTAAGCTCCTTAACCTTTTGCCGGACCTCTTCATCAACTATCGAGATTCTTTGCTCTAAAAGAGAATCAAGGGGACGACCGTACTCTGCAAGCAAGCCAAAAAGCCTGTCGGGAATTGCCAATGCTATTGCACGGTCAAGATGCCTTATCGCCTCTTTATCATTACCTCCGTTATGATAAATAGAAGCACAGGTCATACGAAGATACATCTCGGCGATAATCGAGTTATCTGCCATAGCCTGGGATATCATAGGCTCAATTGTAAAGGGCAGAACATTCATAAAGGTTAAGCCAACAAGACCTTCAACAGCAATCTGTTTCGTTGCCACGGCATAAGCCGAAGCGTAAAGATATTTAGCATAAAACACCTTTGCGGCGGGCAAGGCTTCCTTATGCAGAGGTTCAAAACAGCCTGATTTAAACCATTCGGGGAAGGACTCAACATCATAAAGCATACTGTCAACCGCACTTAGAGAGAACAGTATGATATCTCTGTCTTTATCATCCTTGGCAGGAGCTTCTGCAATGTGCATTTTCGCATGTCTCCACATGCCGAGGTCGCCCTTCCAGATGGCACAGAGAGCCAGCCGCATACCTGCGGAAATTATGGCGTAGAAGCCCGAATGCTTTTTTAGAAGATAGTTAGCACTATCGTAAACAGTGTCGATTTCTCCCCGTGAATAGGCTATCTCTGCCGACAACAAAACCTGTGCTTCGTGGTTTTCCTCAAGGGCTCTGATGCTTTCTTCGGCGGTGCCGGGTACACTGTACAAGTCTGACATATATAAGAAAGGGGTTTTACGGGGCAAAGGCATATCGGCATTTAAAAGCTTATCCTCCATCCTTCTTCCCGCCTTGGTTCTGCCATCAACGGGACGCTTGGCATCCTTGGGTATCATCCAATCTCTGCCAAAGCGTTCGGCACCGCTGATTTTTCCTTGGGCACAAAGAGTCTGTATTCGTCTGACAGAAACGTTCCACTTCTTTGCAACGTCGCTAATTTTTAAATAATCCATAAAGCACTCCTATGAATCGCAGTTATTGTTCGTTATGACGATTTATTATTGTTCATTTAACCGCTATTTAATCGTTCGTCATAACGAATTATAAAAATTCGTTACAACGAACCTTTATAATTCGTCTTACCGCCATATATTATACACCCTTTTGAAAAATATTGCAAGTGTAAATAAAAAGGAGTTTCCGTCACACTTCGACAGAAACCCAACTTAGTCGAACCTGTCGCCCTATATTAGATAACATCAATCTGGCACATTTTCATAGTGCTGAGTGCGGCTTCGTGACTCTCGGGAGTTACACCTGCACAAGCCTTCTCATATACCTTTATCTGCTTTTCGGGGAAGTTGGCTTTGAGAATAAGGGCATTGGATACAACGCATATATCTGTGCAAAGACCTATTAGTGCTATTTCGAAATCGCTATCCCCTGCCGCCGTCTTAATAAGCTCAGGCAAATCGACGGAACCAAAGGTTAGCTTTTCTACTGCAGTGTAGCTTTTGTCTTTCAAAGCAGCAGCTATTTTTTCGTTGAGCTTCCAGCCGTCGGTACCCTTTATACAATGAGGAACGGGTAGCTTTTCACCCTCGGCAGTTTCCATATAATTTGGGAAATGGGTATCATAGGTCACAAAAATCTCGCCCTCGAAGGAGTTAATGACAGACACGGCATCATCAAGCATAGCGACCGCTTCGGCAGTGCCCAAGGCACCATCCACAAAATCCTTCTGTATATCAACAACAACTAAAAACTTTTTCATAGATATCACCTCCTAAACATTTTATCACCGCTGATGTTGACTGTCAACACAAACACCCCGCGGCGAGTGGACAAGTCCACAAACCGCGGGGTGAAGTTATTGCAATAAGCTTAAAACTAAATTAGTTGAGCTCTGCGAAGTACTTGATTGTACGAACCATCTGGCTGGTGTAGCTGTTCTCGTTGTCGTACCA
>JAZNQM010000200.1:0-5402 GCA_045590175.1 Acutalibacteraceae bacterium
TGAGGCACCTTCCTTACGGAGGGTGCCTCGGGGACGTTTATACTATATTTTTTGGAAGAACCCGTCGCAGGAGCTCCACTAAGGGCAGAATAAGAACTCCCGAAAGCAGGTTGCCGAGTCCGTGCAAGGCATCAAAGGGCAGACCTGCAAGAAACCAGGCAACGGCACCCTCGAAATTAAGCCCGAACATCACCGCCTGTGCGGGGGCATAGAGCAGCCCGAAGCCCAGACCGTGCAGTCCGCAAAGGATGGGGTAAACCACCGCCGCCACAGCCCGAGGCATTTTTCGGGGCAGCAGCATCGTGACACCCCAAAGCACCGCCCATATATATATGTAGGGAATCCACCAGGGGGCAAAGCCTGCGTAGACCCCCGTCAGCATAACAAAAATATAAATTGGTAGCAGTGCTTTCAGGCGGAAAACAACCGTAAAAACCATTATGAACATTCCCAAAAGATGTATGTTGGGAAGCAGCTCCATCAGTAGCTTGGAGCAGAACATCAAGGTGCCGAACATAGAGAAAAGCACCATTTCCGCCACCGTCAAGGGCTTTCTGCCCTCTCTGTTATTTTGCGAGCTCAAGCTTGTAGGTCACTCCCTCGGCGATTTCGGTGGAGTCAACCCCCGAGGTGGCATACTCGTCGCCTATATAGAACGCCCAGTAGGTCTTATCCACATCGTAGTCGGCAACAATGCCGTTCACAGATTTGATGTACATACCGTAGTCACCCTGCTCGCCGTCGATAAGCTTATGCTCAAGCAGAGCTTCGCCAACGGTTTTCTTGTCGGTGTTCACAGTGAAGATAACCGACTGCTCACCGGCCTTGACTTCAACCTTTAAGGGAGTTTTACCCTCGCCAAAGGTGGTGTCGGAAAGGTAGGTAGCACTTTCCCAGGCACCTGCCTTGTCAACAGTCTTGCCGCCGCAAGCCGCAAGGCTCAGGAGAAAGCTTAATGCAAGAATCAAGCCGAGTCCACGAGTTACAAGTTTTTTCATTTTACAAAATCCTTTCTTTTTCCGCCCTTGTTCGGGGCGGTTTTTTGCCAAAAGGATAAAATAAAAGTACCCTTCAAAGCGACCAACGTCGCCTATGGGTACTGTGAGTAAAGCTTATAAAACGGCGTCCTGCCACGCCAAAAAAGACGGGAAACCCCGCCGCTTCACACATCTCCCCATTTGCCCAAGAGACCTTTATGTGCACCATTCGATAAGCATTCCGACTTGACCCGCCGCGTAGGTTCAGAGGTTTTAACCTACACTCGGGAGATACGGCAATGGCTGTTGCTGCGGATTCTCACCGCGATTCCCTTATCCCCTCCGACATTCCTCGAAATTCACCGAGAAATGCCTTCAGTTTCGGCAGACGTACACCCGCCGACGAACAGTGTTTATTCTTTTGTCAATATGATTTTACCATAACATCATCCGCTTTTCAACCAAAAAATTAAGTTGTTGTAGATTTAGCTTCAAGAAACAATATCTGTTTGTTTTTCTTCTCTGCATATTTGACAGCAGTATAGGCACCGCCAAAGCTTCGGTGCAAAAAGGCGATTACTTAATCACAGTTATCTACAATCCAACGATTCCTTTTGGTTATCGCACCTTTGGGGTGACACCCCATAAGCTCTTGCGGAATCAATATATCATCATAACAGGCTTCATAAAAATCTTTATCCTTGTTCAAGGTCGCCAACATATAAAGCTTCACAAGATACAGTTTAATATGCGGATAGTTGATTTTAGCGCGGCGAACAGCCACTGCGAATTTCAGGTCGAATTCGCCGTCGCCACCAGTGTAAAAAACTTCGACCGACTTTTCCTCAATCAGCCTGATAACGGAGCTATATAGTTCACCTTCAATATTAGCTAAAACCTCACGATGTCCAAACCCACAACACGCGTTACACATTTCAATCAAACCCTTATTTAGCATTATGACACTCAGTGAATGTCATATCGAGGGTAAGTATAACATATAATCTCAATAGTGACAAGCACAAAATGTCAAAAAGGTGATTATATGTTTATAAATAAAGGTAAAGACGGCACCAACAATGCGTGTGGTAAAAATGTTGCTAAGTTTCGAAAACAGCTGAATATATCCCAACGGGAGCTGTCCGACAGACTGCAGCTGGCAGGCTTAGACGTTGATAAAAATGCAATTCAGAGAATAGAGTGCGGAAAACGATTCGTAACAGATATCGAGCTTATTTCTCTTTGTGAGGTGTTGGAAAAATCCTACGCCGAGTTGCTCAACAATGAATGATAAATCTTTCTTTAATAATTCCGCATAGCAAAAGCACCCTGCCTTTTGGGCAGAGTGCTTTTAGTTTTGCTTAGTGCGGTTAAAAGTAAGGGAAAGGGTGGGATTTTTTAAGATGCAGAAAGACTTTTCTTCGCCACGGCAGGCGTACGTTTGTACGTTGAGTGGCGAAAAAAGGCTTAAAAAGAGGCTTTACGCAGAAACCTTTCTCGGCTCCGCTTTGGTTACCTTGAGAAGAAATCTATTCTCGTCGCCCCTTGAGAGGGGAGATGTCATTTCGTCAGAAATGACAGAGGGGTAGATAAACTACCACCACGCAAGAAACTACTGTTATGAGAACGAACTGTTAGGTGCATATAAAACGACAGATGTAGCGTAAGGGTTAGCCTATCTACCCCTCTGTCGCTAACGCGACATCTCCCCTCTCAAGGGGCGACAAGACCGACAAACTGCGAAACACAGCTTTGGGGCGACAAGACCAAGCCACTGCGACATAACCATTTGGCATATATAAAAAAGAGGCTTTACGCAGGAAATTATCCACATCGTAAAACCTCTTTAATTTAATTAATTTTCTTTTGGTCTGCGCTTAAAAAACGCGAACTGAAAGATTAGTCCTCTTTTGCGGCATAGAGCTCGCCAAGACGAACAAGGTGGTTGTAACGCTCGAGAGCGGTCTTTTCAGCCTTGTCGAAGAGCTCGTTTGCACGGTCGGGGAAGGAACGGGTGAGGGAGGAGTAACGAGCCTCGTTCATAATGAAGTCCTTATAAGAAGCGGTGGGAGCCTTGGAGTCCATAGTGAAGGGGTTCTTGCCCACAGCCTTGAGACCGGGGTTGAAGCGGAACATATTCCAGTAACCGGAGTCAACAGCCTTTCTCATTTCGTTCTGGCAGTTAACCATACCGCCCTTGATGCTGTGCATTTCACAAGGAGCGTAGCCGATGATGAGAGAAGGACCGGGATATGCCTCAGCCTCTTCGATAGCCTTAAGGGTCTGGTTCATATTAGCACCCATAGCGATCTGTGCAACGTAGATGTATCCGTAGGACATAGCAATCTCAGCGAGAGACTTCTTGGCGATAGCCTTACCTGCAGCTGCGAACTGTGCAACCTGACCGATGTTGGAAGCCTTGGAAGCCTGACCGCCGGTGTTGGAGTAAACCTCGGTATCGAATACCATAACGTTTACGTCGTCACCTGTTGCGAGAACGTGGTCAAGACCACCGAAGCCGATATCGTATGCCCAACCGTCACCACCAAAGATCCAAACGGACTTCTTGGCAAGGTATTCACGGTTTGCACGAACGTCGCGGCAGATGTCGCAATCGGCATTTTCTTTATCGAGAACAGCGAGAAGTGCGTCAGAAGCGGCGCCGTTCTTCTTGCCGTCGTTAACGGTTGCAAGGTAAGCTTCAGCTGCAGCCTTGAGCTCTGCGGAAGCCTTATCGGAAGTGGTCATTTCGGTTACTTCCTCGATAAGTCTGTCGCGGATAGCCTTCTGGCCGAGGTACATACCGTAGCCGTGCTCAGCGTTATCCTCGAAGAGGGAGTTAGCCCAAGCAGGACCGTGACCCTTTTCGTCAACGGTGTAGGGAGAAGTAGCAGCAGGACCGCCCCAGATTGAAGAACAACCTGTAGCGTTAGAGATGTACATTCTGTCACCGAAGAGCTGGGTGATAAGACGAGCGTAAGCGGTTTCTGCACAACCTGCACAGGAGCCGGAGAACTCGAGGAGGGGCTTCTTGTACTGGCTGGAGATTACGTTAGAAACTGCAACGGTTTCATCTTTAACGGAAACGTTAGCAACACAGTAGTCGAATACATCCTGCTCTGCCAGCTGGCTTTCGGCGGGAACCATCTTAAGAGAGTTGGTGGGACACTCGCCGATACAAACGCCACAACCCATACAATCCAGAGGAGAAATAGCGAGGGTGTAGGTGTAGTCAGTCTTAACGATGGGCTTGGGAGCCTTCTTCATATTAGCGGGAGCAGCTGCAATTTCGTCGGCATTAAGAGCGAAGGGACGGATTGTAGCGTGGGGGCAAACGAAGGCACACTTGTTACACTTAGCACAGGTTTCAGCATTCCACTCGGGAACCATAACTGCAACACCGCGTTTTTCGTGTGCGGAAGCACCCTGCTCGAAGGTACCGTCAGCGTGGTCCATAAATACGGAAACGGGGAGGCTGTCGCCATCCATCTTGCCAACGGGCTCCATAATGTTAGCAACCATCTTGCCGAGCTTGGTGGAGGTGTCAGCAGCAGCCTTAACCTCGTCCTCAGCGGTTGCCCAAGCGGCGGGAACGTCTATCTTAACGTAGGCAGTTGCACCTGCGTCGATAGCCTTCTCGTTCATTTCAACGATTTCCTTACCCTTCTTCATGAACTTCTGGGCCTTTTCCTTCATATAGCCGATGGCTTCTTCTCTGGGAAGAACTTCGGAAAGGGCGAAGAATGCAGACTGAAGAACGGTGTTGGTACGCTTGCCAAGACCGATTTCGGCGGCAAGGTCGATAGCGTTAACGGTGTAGAGCTGAATGTTGTTGTTAGCAATGTAACGCTTAGCTTCAGCGCCCAAGTGCTTATCCAACTCCTCAGCAGTCCACTGACAGTTGATAAGGAATACACCGCCGGGCTTAACGTCGTTAACCATCTTGTAACCCTTGATTACGTAAGAGGGGTTGTGGCAGGCAACGAAGTCAGCCTTGTTGATGTAGTAGGGGCTCTTGATGGGCTTATCGCCGAATCTCAAGTGAGAAATGGTGATACCGCCGGTCTTCTTAGAGTCGTACTGGAAGTATGCCTGAACATACTTGTCGGTGTGGTCACCGATAATCTTGATAGAGTCTTTGTTAGCGCCAACAGTACCGTCACCGCCAAGACCCCAGAACTTACATTCGATAGTACCTTCGGCAGCGGTGTTGGGAGCTTCTTCTTCGGGGAGAGAAAGCTCAGTAACGTCGTCCACGATACCGATGGTGAAGTTGTGCTTAGGAGCATCCTTTTCGAGCTCTTTGTAAATTGCAAAGATGCTTGAAGGAGGAGTATCCTTGGAGCCAAGACCGTAACGACCGCCGATAACGGTATCGATCTTGCGACCTGTTGCAGCGAGAGCGGCAACAACATCAAGGAAGAG
>JAZNQM010000201.1:0-5947 GCA_045590175.1 Acutalibacteraceae bacterium
TATATCAAGTGCTCTCAAGAACCAGTCATAAAGTGGTCTGTGATTTTCAAATTCAAGTGAGCAAAGAGAATGTGTAACACCTTCCCTTGCGTCTGACAAAGGATGAGCAAAGTCGTACATAGGATATACGCACCACTTATCCCCTGTGCGGTGGTGGGTTGCCTTCATAATTCTGTATATAACGGGGTCTCGCATATTCATATTGGGAGAAGCCATATCGATTTTTGCTCGCAGGCATCTTTCACCATTCTCAAACTCGCCCTCGGTCATACGGCGGAAAAGGTCGAGATTTTCCTCAATGCTACGGTTTCTGTAGGGGCTTTCCTTACCCGGCTCAGTGAGGGTACCGCGGTATTCTCTGATTTCGTCACCGCTTAAATCCTCGACGTAGGCGAGACCTTTTTCAATAAGCTTTACAGCACATTCGTAGATAAAGTCAAAATAGTCGGAGGCGAAATAAACGTTGTCCCACTTAAAGCCCAACCATTCGATATCCTCCTTTATTGCCTCAACGTACTCCACGTCCTCCTTTGTGGGGTTGGTGTCGTCAAGACGGAGGTTACATTTACCGCCGTATTTTTCAGCAGTACCGAAATCGATGCATATTGCCTTTGCGTGACCGATATGCAGATATCCGTTAGGCTCGGGAGGGAAACGGGTCTGTATGTGGTCGTACACGCCCTCTTTCAAATCCTCGTCGATAAATTCGTGAATAAAGTTAGAGGAATTCTCCTCGGTAGGTATCAATTTTTCATCCATTGCTGCGGCTCCTTAATTTTTTTTGAAATGCTCTATTGCGGCAGTGATACGGGCAGCTACCCTATCCTTACCCAGAACCTGCATAATGCTGCAGAGGTCGGGGGTGTTCTGTCTGCCTGTTACGGCAACGCGGATAATGGTGCTGATATCACCTGCGCTGCCACGGTAAGCCTCGGGGTTGGCTTTATATTCCTTGGTTTCGGCGGCAAAGCCCAACTCGGGGCAGATGCCTTTAATCTTGTTAAACCACTCCTGCTTGTCGTCGGCGGGGTCGTATACCGTGAGATACTTTGTGAGAGCCGCGGCGGCATCGGAGGGATCCAATTTTTCGGGAATGTCATAGCAGGGCTGATAGAGGCTGTCGAAGAAATACTCGGAATACTTCTTCGCCTCGTCCCACTTGGCAATATCCTTACGGGGCTTGGGTACGTCGCGGTCTATGGCGAATACCGAAAGCGCATAGTCGGGGTCGGCAGAAAGAAGCTTATAGAACTCCTCGTCAAATTCGCGGGACCAATCAAGCAGGCAGTCCACAACCTCGCGGGCGCTGAGGCGGGAAACCACACCCTTGCTGACGTCAATCAGCTTATCCCAGTCAAAGAGGGCACCCGAAACGCTCATCTTTTTAAGATTGAACTTGAACTTGCGATAGTCCTCGGTCTGGTTGGCACGTCGCCAATCCTCGAAGTCGGAATTAGCAATGGTCATAAGATACTCGATAACGCTGTCGGAAGTGAAGCCCTGCTCAGCAAAGAAATGCACTGCGGCTTCCGGGTCCTTACGCTTGGAAATCTTGCGTTTTGCACCGTTCTCGCTCTTCATAATGGGAGAAAGGTGAGCATATTTCGGAGGCTTGAAGCCCAAAACTCTGAAAAGCTGAATGTGCTTGGGAACGGAGGAAATCCACTCGTCGCCACGCATAACCAGGTTGGTGTGCATAAGGTGGTCGTCGATAGCGTGGGCGAAATGGTAGGTGGGGATTCCGTCCGACTTGAGGATAACGAAGTCCTCGTCATTTTCGGGCATTTCGATTTTGCCCTTTACTCCGTCGTCGAAGGTTATCTTGCGGCTCTCATCACCCGGGGATTTAAGGCGAACAACGAAGGGCTTGCCCTCTGCGATAAGTCTTTCGCAATCCTCCAAGGAAAGGTTGCGGCACTTGGCAAATTCTCCGTGGTAGCCTGTACGGATTTTATCCGCCTCCTGACGGGTTCTTACCGCCTCCAAATCCTCGGCGGTGCAGAAGCAGGGATAACAAAGACCTTGCTCCATTAAAGCCTTGGCATAGGTTCTGTAAATCTCGGCACGGTGGCTCTGCTGATAGGGACCGTATTCGCCTTTTTCTAAGGTGCCGCTGTAAAATCCTTCGTCAATAGAAATTCCAAAACGGCCGAGACCGTCGATTATATCCTCGATGCCGCCCTCAATTTCACGCTTTTTGTCGGTGTCCTCAATTCGGGTGAAGAACACACCGCCTGTGGAGGTGGCACAAATGCGGTTTACCAAGGCGGCAAAAAGGGTGCCCAAATGAAGATAACCCGTGGGGCTGGGGGCAATTCTTGTTACCTTAGCGCCTTCGGGAAGCTGGCGGGCAGGATACAGCTCCTCATAGTAGTCGGGGGTTTTTGTTACGTCAGGCAGACAAAGCTCTGCCAATTTTTTATAATCCATAATTTCACTCCGTTTTAGATGTTTCTCGTTGGCAAAGCCAACATATCGCGTCGAACTTCGTTCCGACATATCGCATGGCATAGCCATATATCGCAAATCAGTAAGGATTTATATCGCCGAAAATCAATATGCGAGATATTTGCTTCGCAAATGCGATATACCGAGTGTCACTCGCTGCGATATATTCGTGTTACGAATGCGATATATCGTCGCATATTGCGACGATGCATAAATGCAACACCTCTATTTCAATAATTTATTAAGCTCTTCCATAAAGGTATTTATATCCTTGAATTGGCGGTAAACAGAAGCGAAGCGAACGTAGGCAACCTCGTCCACGTCCTTAAGCTTTTCCATTGCTAACTCGCCGATGCGGGTTGAAGTGACCTCGCGGTCAAGTGTGTTTTGCAGACCGTTCTCGATTTCGTCGATCATACGCTCCAGAGTTTCAATTGAAACAGGTCGCTTTTCGCAGGCGTGACGCATACCTTTTAGGAGCTTTGCACGGTCGAATTCCTCGCGGGTCTTGTCCTTTTTAACAACCAGCAGAGGCAGACTTTCCACAATCTCATAGGTTGTGAATCTCTTTTGACATTTCATACATTCTCGTCTTCTGCGTATTTTCTCGCTTTCCTCGGTGGGGCGGGAATCTATAACCTTACTTTCAATATAGCCACAAAACGGACACTTCATATTTTTGCCAACCTTTCAAAAAGATATAAATATACATATAAATAATACCACAATATACATTTCATTGCAAATGTTTTTTGACCACAATTACTGTATATTTGTAATATTTTTCCCGTTTCTTGACAATAATGGAGCTATGGTGTATAATTTGAGAGCAATTCTCAAATTAAAAAGGAGAAAAATATGAAGGCAGAATACAGCACCCGTCAACGTTCTATCCTCTTAGAGTTTCTGAAGCTCAATCGTAACCGACAGTTTTCTATTGGCGAAATTGCCGATGCGGTGGGTAAAAACGGAATCGGAAAAAGCACGGTGTACCGCAATATGAGTCAACTGCTCCAAAGTGGTGAAATACGCCGCTTCAGAGGTAAAGACGGCAAAAGTGTACTTTATCAATATCTCGGCAAAAACAGCGGCTGCAGCGGCCACTTTCACTTGAAATGTAATGGTTGCGGTCAGCTTTTCCACATTGACTGCGAAAGCGTTATGGGTATCCGCGACCACATAAGCACCCACCACGACTTTGCGGTTGACATCGGCTCCACCGTTTTCTACGGGCTTTGCGGCAGCTGTAAAAGAAGGGCGGCAGAAGGATGAAAAAACTGATTTCTCTCTTGCTGTGTCTTTCTCTTCTCGCCCTTTGCGGTTGCGGAAGCCAACCACAGGAACCGGAACAGAAAAAGCAAAATGATAAAATCTCGGTGGTAACTACCCTTTTCCCCTGCTACGATTTCCTGCGGGAAATTGCAGGCGACAAGGTGGACCTCAAAATGCTGCTACCCTTCGGGGGCGAAAGCCACACCTACGAACCCACCCTGCAGGATATGATAGCGGTGTCTGAATGCGATATTTTTATATCAGTCGGAGGCGACATCGACCCCTGGGCAGAAGAGCTTTGGAAGGCTTCCGTTAATTCGGAACAGAAGAGCATAAGCCTGCTGGAAATCGCAGGCGAGGAGCACCACCATAAGGAAGGCGAGGAGCACCACGATGACACCGACGGGCACGTATGGACAAGCCCCAAAAGGGTTATGAAAATCGTTAAGTTTATTTCCGAAGCCCTTTGCGATTCGGACCCGAAAAACACCGAGGTTTACTCTCGGAATCGGGCTGAATATTTGGAAAAATTAAACCTTTTAAGCGGTGAGCTTGAGGCTTTAGGCGGAAAATATTCCGATAAAACCTTAGTCTTTGCCGACCGCTTCCCCTTTAGCTATTTATGTCTTGACTACGGCTTCAGGCATCTTTCCGCACTGCCCGGATGCTCCTCCGACTCGGAGCCCACCATCACGGCGGTAAACAATCTTATAACCCGCGTGAAAGAGGAAAAAACACCCGCAGTGCTCTACACCGAAACCGCCGACGAAACCATTGCAAAAACCGTTATGAATGCCACAGGCTGTGGGGGTAGACAGCTCCACTCCTGCCACAGTGTCAGCGAAGACCAATTCTTAGAGGGTGAAAGCTATCTCTCCCTTATGAATAAAAATCTTGAGGTCCTAAAGGAGGTGCTGGAGTGAGCCAAATAAGTGTTGATAAAGTCAGTATGTCCTACGAGGGCAAAAGGGTTTTGGAGGAGGTTTCCTTCACCCTGCAGGGCGGGGATTTTCTTTTCGTGCTGGGAGAAAACGGCACGGGTAAAACCACCCTTATCAAGGGACTTTTAGGGCTTAAGCCCATCGACGGCGGTAGCATTGATTTCCACGATTTGGAGCGTGAGGATGTGGGCTATCTTTCTCAAAGCACTCCCCACCAAAAGAACTTTCCCGCCACGGTGGAGGAGATAGTTCTTTCGGGAGCTCTCTCCAAAAAAGGCTTCTTCTCCCGCTACAATAAAGAGGACCGCAAAAAGGTGGATGCTCTTTTAGAAAAGTTAGGCATTTCCCACCTTAAAGCCGCCTCCTTTTCCTCTCTTTCGGGGGGACAGCAGCAAAGGGTTCTGCTCTGCCGTGCCCTTAATTCCGCCTCTAAGGTGCTGGTCCTTGACGAGCCCACCGCCTTTCTCGATTCCAAATCGTCGGCTGAAATGTACGAGACCCTCAAAGCCCTTAACCGCGAAGGCTTGACAATAATAATGGTGAGTCACGACTTTGTGGCGGCTCGGGAATATGCCTCCCATATTCTCTACATCAAGACCAGACCCCTGTATTTTGGAACCAGCGGAGAGTTTTTCAAGAAGGGCATAGTTGATTTCGGAGGTGTCGGCAATGAGTGATTTCTTTTCTTTGCTCCAAAATCCCATTGGCTTAAAAATATTTCTTACCGCTTTGGCGGTGGGGATTATGGTTTCCCTTTGTGCCGCTATTCTCGGTGTCAGCCTTGTGCTGAAACGTTGCTCTATGATTGGCGACGGACTCTCCCACGTGGGCTATGCCGCACTGGCGGTGGCTTCGGCTTTGGGGCTTGGCAGCCGATACTCAATGGAGCTTTCCATCCCTATAGTTTTAGTGGCGGCATTCATTCTTCTGAAGATTTCCTCGGGCAGTAAAATGGGTGGCGACGCGGCAATCGCCTGCTTTTCAACGGGAGCTATGGCGGTTGGTACCCTCATATTTAATCTTACGGGCGGCACGGCAGGAGATGCCTGCACAAGTCTTTTCGGCTCGGCTTCGCTTATCACAATTTCCCATAAGGATATGATTTTCAGCCTGGTACTCTCGGCACTTGTTATATTGGTATTTTTCTTTATGTCGAGTAAAATTTTCGCCGTAACCTTCGACGAAGGCTTCGCCGCCGCAACAGGAATACGGGTAAAAACCTTAGAGCTGATTTTAGCCCTGCTCACCGCCATAACCATTGTGGTTGGTATGCGGCTTATGGGTGC
>JAZNQM010000202.1:0-5055 GCA_045590175.1 Acutalibacteraceae bacterium
GAGTTATCAAGAGATAGAGAAACGCACCAGTGACGAGATCATCATCCCCGACAAAATTTTTCAGGCAACAGTAGACGGTGAGCCGGCTTACGTCAGCGCAAATTTTTATAATGGACTTGAATTAGAACCTAAATTTTCAAAAGAAAACCCTGCATTAAAAACGGTTAAAAGTGAGGATGAATTGCAGGATTTAGATTTCGGCAAACTTTTATCTCGATTTGCTATGATGACAGATTCTCATATTGGACTCGGATACCGATTTGAAAATTATAATTGGATTTATAGCGTGTTTGACCATTTCGAAGATTTACATAAAATCACACCTTTGGACTTCGTTTTAAGCCTTGGTGACAATATCAATGACGGCTATGCCGCCACCTATAAAGTGGATTACGAAATTTATTTAGACGTAATTAAAAAGCTCACCTTGTGCGACCCCGTTAATCCGATTGACGGTAGAAAGAGTGGAACACTGCCACATTACGAAATCCAAGGCAATCATGACACTTCATTGGACACCCGTTTTTTAACAAAAAAGCTTTGGTATAGTCAAAATGCCGACGGTCAAAAAGTTGCTTTTGTTGCTTTTTCCACCTCCTACGGCGGTTATCCTGCCATTGCTCGTGATTATCCGACATATCGTTCATATGGTGTAATCAAAGAGGATATGGGGGATTTTGTAGAGCAATCAATCTTAGAGGCTAAGAAAAACGGTGCTACGCATATTGTTTTGTGCAATCACTTTGGTATTGCACAAACCCTCAAAGCACCGATACTTCCGGAATCCGGACTTGGAAGAATAGAAGCCCTCTGCAATGAATATGGTATAAAGCTATATCTTAATGGGCATGAGCACAACGTGGCATATACTCTCCATAAATATAACCAATTATATGATTACGATGCCGCCACCACCTTCGATAAGCACGCTGTATTTGAACTTTACGAAAAATATGCGAAGGTTTACATATACAACTCAGCAGATAATTCTTTAGATAGAATTGATGTGTTGGATCTTTTAGATGAATAAGACATAATTATAGTTATGCAAAACCGCTGATCTTTCATCAGCGGTTTTTTGATTTTTAGATATAGAAACCCCCGCTCAACTGAACGGGGGTTGTTTAATTTTATTCGTGGTCGTGACCTTCGTGATCGTGACCTTCGTGGTCTTCCTCGGTTTCTTCTTCAGTGGCTTCGGTGCCTGTTGCTTCAACCTCGGGAGTTTCGGTGGTGAGGTCGATTTTCTCGAGCTTAACGCGGTTGGTAGCGGATTCTACCATCTCAATCTTCAAGCCTTCACAATATTTATCAAAATCTGCTTCAAATTCTTCGCCCTTGAGCATACGGAGAACATCGGTACGATAGTTATCGAAGTAGGTTTCTTCATCGGCATTGATGTCCTGCTTTTCAACGAGGATGATTTCGCTCTTGTCTTCAGCCTTAAGCACCTTAACGGCACCCTTCTTCATCTTATTGATGTCGTCAAAATATTCAGTAGCGTAGCTGGTTTCGTCGGAGCCGTATACTGTAGCGGCATCTTCGGCGGTGGCTTCGGATTCTGCATCCTCACTTGCAACATACTTCTTGGTGTATTCGTCGTAAATCTTCTTGAAGGTTTCGCCCTTTTCCATTCTGGACTTGTAGCCCTTGAGAAGCTTTTCTGCCTCTTTCATAGTGAGACCTTCAGCCTGTTCCTCGCCCTCTTCGGCTTCTTCTACAACCTGGATGCTGATGGCATTACCGAGAACGTAGTTCTCTTTGAAGGTGGACTTAACTTCCTTTTCGGGAATAGCCTTGGTACCGTCCTTATCATAAATAGAGAGGAAGTATTCGTTCTCATAGTAGCTTGCGGTGAACATCTTTTCATAGGTTTCCATACCAACACCGTTCTTTTCAAAGGTGGGCTGGTAGTAGTACATCCAGTACATCTGAGCGTAGTAGTTTACGCTTGCGGCATCAGACTCGTTAAGCTCAAGCTTTAAGTCCTTCTGCTTAATCATAGCACCTGCATATCTGCGAATCTGCTCTTCTGCGTTAGCCTTGATCCACTTATAATACTCGGTCTTGGTTTTCTTGTCGTTTTCGTCGGTTTCTACAACCTTATACTTGGAATAATCTTCGATTTCCTTATCAGGGTTTGCTTCTTTGATAAGGCTCTGTGCCTCGGCGGTAGCATTGGTTAAAGCGTAGAGATACTGAGCGGTGGTGAGGGTAATCTCAGTTTTGCTATCTTTGTCTGCAACCTTTATTGCAACCTCATCCTTGGGATGGCATGCAGCAAGCGAAAGCACCATAAGTACGCTGAGAGCTACTGCAATTAAGCCTTTAATTCTTTTCATTTTGTAAGTTCCTCCTTGGGTAAAATATGTATAGTTACACAAATATAATAGAATTATACACCATAATTCCGCAAATGTCTATTAGTTTTTTGAAATTTTTAAGAGAAAAATTGTTTTTAGCTTTAATTCTATTTATAAATGCAAGAAAGCGACGGGAGTAGCCCGCCGCATATAAAACATATTTTATGATTTATTAAATTTTATTTTTGAGTATGGGGGAAAGCTTTTTGTAAATCAAGAAGCAGACAATAGAGGTTACAAGACCTTTTACGAAGGTGAAGGGCAGATTGAAAATAAGGAGAGCCTGCCAGAGGTTTTCGGTGGAAGGTAGGATTGCTTTATACATACCAAGTATTACTTCCATTGGCATATAGAGTTTTGCATAGGCGGGATATACGATAAAGTAATTACTGAAAACTCCCACCACTGCCATTGCCACTGAACCTGCAAGCGAACCGATAAGGGCACCGCCTCTTGTTTTCTTGTGCTTATAAATCAGACCTGCAGTGAATACGAACACCGCACCTAAAATGAAGTTGGAAAGCTCCCCTACCGTTAAGGTGCGGGAGATAAAGATATGGAGAAGATTTTTAATAAGACAGCTCAAGACTCCGTAAACAGGTCCAAAGGTGAAGGAGGTTATAAGGGACGGAAGCTCAGACACATCAAAGCTGATGAAGGATGGCATAAAGGGGACGCTGAAATCTAAGAGCATCAAAATAAAGCTGACGGTTCCCATTATAGCTGTTACAACCAGACCGCGGGTGTTTAATTTCTTCATTATAAAAACCTCACAAAAAAGCCCCACACCAAAAGGTATGGGGCAAAATTACTGCAACAATGCTTTCTCATCCGGACTTTACCGTCGGTTTTGGATTCTCACCAAATCAACCGCCAAGGCGGCTCACGGACTTGAAGCCATAAAGGCTTATCACCGTCGGTCAAGGAATTACACCTTGCCCCAAACATATCCTAACTAAAATCATTATACACCTTAATTCTTGTTTGTCAACCAGGAACTTTCGTGCTCCGCCTTGGAGGGTCTTGTCATAAGCTTTTTGAGAACCTCATCGGTGGTGTAATCTTTATAAAGCAGTGCGTAGACGCTCTCGGAAATCGGCATATCTACTCCGACGGATTTCGCAAGAGTATGGGCGAATTTTGCGGCGTGGTAGCCTTCAACGGTTCCCACGATTTCGAGAGCTTCAGCCACAGGCACACCCTTGCCCACCAAGTTTCCGAAACGGTTATTTCGGCTGTGGCGGGAGGTACAGGTAACGATAAGGTCACCGAGGCCTGTAAGACCTGCGAAGGTTTCTTCGCGGGCACCCAGCTTCACACCGAGTCTTGCCATTTCGGTAAGTCCGCGGGTTATGAGTGCAGCCTTTGGATTATCGCCTAAGCCCATACCGTCGCAGACACCTGCCGCAACGGCGATTATGTTTTTGAATGCACCGCCGAGCTCAACGCCCACAACGTCGTCACCGGTGTAAATACGCAGGGTTTCGTTCATCATTACACCTTGAACGAACTCAGCCGCCTCCATACTTTTTGAAGCAGCCACAAGGGACGTGGGTTCCTGCCTTGCAACCTCTTCGGCGTGGGAAGGGCCCGAAAGGACTACTATTTCAGACTCGGGCAGATAAGCTTCTATCACCGTTGAAAGACGCTTACTATCCCCCGAAAAGCCCTTGGCAACATTAACAACCAAGGGAAGATTTTTGACGCTACTGAGTCTTTTGGCGGTTTCCTCTACAGCGAAGGAAGGGGTGGCGATTATTGCCATATCACAACCGTTAACTATACCTATATCAGTTGTGATGTTAATATCCTCAGGGATTTTGATGCCCGCCAAAAGCTTTGCACTTTCTCGGGTTTTGGTAAGCTCTTCGGCTTCCGCAGCAAACGGAGTCCACAGGTTGACGGAATTGCCACATTTATAAGCGTTAAGAGCCAGAGCTATACCCCAACCGCCGGAACCTAAAACTACAATATTTGCCATAGCTTTACCTATGCCTTTCTGTCGCCGCGTTCACGGATAACAAAACGGACGGGAGTTCCCTCGAGTCCAAAGGTGGAACGAATCTGATTTTCAAGATAACGCTGATATGAGAAATGGAACAATTCTGCTCTGTTGCAGAAGCAAACAAATGTTGGAGGACAGGTTGAAGCCTGGGTCATATAGTAAATCTTCAGACGCTTGCCCTTATCGGTGGGTGGCTGAGTGCGGGCGGTGGCTTCTGCTAAAATATCGTTAAGCATACCTGTGGAAATACGCATTGAGTTCTGGGTATGAACATATTTAATCAATTCAAAAAGTCTGTCGAGACGCTGACCTGTTTTTGCAGATATAAAGATTATGGGAGCGAAAGACATAAAGGAGAAATCCTGCATAAGCTTCTTGCGGTATTTATCCATTGTGTCGCCGCTTTTTTCAACAATATCCCATTTATTAACAGCAATTATACAAGCCTTTCCCTGCTCTAAGGCGAGTCCGGCTACCTTGGAATCCTGCTCTGTAAAGCCCTCGACACCGTCAATCATTATAACGCAGACCTGTGCACGGTCTATTGCCATTTGTGCACGAAGCACGCTATACTTTTCGATTTGGTCGTCCACCTTGCTTTTACGACGAAGACCTGCGGTATCGATAAAATTGAATTTACCAAACTTATTCTCAACCATAGTATCAATGGCATCACGGGTGGTGCCT
>JAZNQM010000203.1:0-30208 GCA_045590175.1 Acutalibacteraceae bacterium
TATAGAATTCGGCTGTTTCCTTTAACTTCGTACACCAGTTCCGCCGTCATCGTTTCACGATTTATTCTATATAAACAATCTCCTACCATAAGATTGAGATGCGATTGCAAATGATTATCTCCATTATAAAAATGTTCAACCACATAATTATCTGACACTAATGAAGCTTTAGACCATTCTGATTTGTAGGTTGATTCATCTTCAAGTTGATAATTAATTTCTTCCATGGTTTCTGAATCATAAATTACTAAATATGAGTTATCAATATATGCTTCATGCTCATTTGCATAATCATCTTCTACATAATAATTTAATTCTGCAGACATCTCACCAGTATTAGAAAACTCCTTAAGATAAATATTGTGATAACCAAACATAATCGCAAATATCAAAACTATAGTTATAAGCAAAATTAAAGAAGTGACGGATTTAGCGTTCCTTGACATGTGCAATGCAATTCCTCCTTTTTTTATTTTATAAACCAATAGCCGACAATCATTTTTCTATTTCCTATCAATTTTGATAATGAAGAAAACATTTTGTTAGAATACCCGTTTTCCGAATAAAATTTGCTGTCTTTATATCCAACCATAAATGTATGAAGTGAACCTCCATATCCGGAATTCCAACATGAAATGATGCCAATTTTATATTTTTTAATTTTGGTTTCCGGATTATCTATATCATATGTTATTCTATAATTCACTCCTGCCCACGAAAAGCAACGTTATATGTAAAAACTTCGGCGGTGTTGGTTTCGAAATTCTTATCCTCGTATCTATTAAATATATTATCACTATATGGGGTTTCTGTCAAGTTATCCGTTATCAGCCAGACATGGGTGGTATTGTGGTTTTCCACAGTCTCTGCTGCAGCTGTGAAGGTTCCCGTAAAAACAGCAAAGGTCAGCAGGACAGAAATTATCTGCAAAAATCTTTTGGTTTTTCCTGTAAACATTATTCACCCCTCCTTATTTCTCTGTGTAGGCGTTGACTGTCAATGTGTAGCTACCAACGGTATTTGAGGTAACCTTGATATAGCACGGGTTAAGCGTGGACTTAACCTTTAACAAATCCTCGGCACTCGAAAACTTAAAGGGCGATTGGAGTATACCAATCGCCCCTTTTCTTGGGTGCATTAATCTTTAGTGTAGGAAAGGGTTTTATTTATCTTTTCTCGATACGCCGCTTCCCCACTTAAATATTAGGTTATTGATGATTGTTTTGAGGTGGTTTCTTGTCTTTTCCATCGGAGCTGTTATGGTTTTCGTCGAGTATTTGCTCGATGGCGAGAATTTTGTTTTTAAGGCTTGCGGTCTTTCTCTTTGCATATCCGATTCCGAAAACAGATAACAGTACAGCAATGAATGCTAAAGTAAGTGCAAAGAAAGACAACCACGCATCAAATTCTGATTTAACATTTTTAATGTTTGAAAAAACCAAACCAAGAATTGCAACAGTGATTGAAAGCAGTTGCACCGAGTTGTCTCGCTCGGCTTTGTATAATTTAGATTCTGTCTTTCTCTTCAACTTGAGAAGCTGGTTATATGGTTTTTCCGTATAGACTATGTTTAATTCGTTGTAATAATCGTCAAAATCTTTAATTTGTGACATTCGTTTTTTCTCCTTATAAATAATTTTAACTTTCGGCATTTGAGTTTAACAATATTTTTGCGAGTGTTGTCGTGTATCAATTAATATGAGCAATGCCGACACGTGTAGATTGAAATAAAGGTAAAAGATAATTTTGCTTGGTGGACGGCTGAATTTTACTCCAACCGCCCCTTTTCTTGGGTGCATTAATCTTTAGTGTAGGAAAGGGTTTTATTTATCTTTTCTTGATACGCCGCTTCCCCACTTAAATATTAGGTTATTGATTGTTTGGGTACGTTTGGCTTCGGCGAGATCGGCTTTGTGGCGTTTGCTGTGGTTTTCGTGGAGTTTTTTATAGGTGGATTCGAAGCTTTGTTTTTTGACGGAGTTCATGCAGGCTAAAAAGTATTCTGCTTTTTTGTAGCCGTGCTGGGTGATGTTTTTCATTAATGTGTCGTATTCGTCTTAAGCACGTTGCCTGTTGCAACGTTCACACCAATTTGTACTCTGGTATTATGAGTAGCAACCTGTCCGTTGGGCTCCAATTGCCCCTGGAGGGTTGCTACTTTTAACATTATACCATACGCGGTTACAACACCTTGAGCATTTTTAGTGTAGATATGAGCACTTGTAATATGAGTGGGTGTTGTTTTATCAGTATAGAAAAAGCCTATAATACTATCTTTATCATCATACCAATAAACTATGCTGTAAAAATTGGTATACTCAGCTTTAATCAGCTTATTGTCTATTACATAATTAGTGGTAACGCCGTTGACAGTTTTGCTGGTTATTAAATAAATTTAATATTATTCAATTTTCATTAACAACGTTCACCTTCCAACCATTGTTAAATTCTAATTTTATGCTGTACGTTTTTTGGTATTGATACTCAGTTCCCGAATCTATTACTTTATAATCTGCTTTGCATAAATATTCAATTTTTCCAATACCGATAGATTTAATGGTAATAAATGTACCGCCGTTTATATAATAGTCATCTTGATTATTAATGGTTTCAACAACTTGTATTTTTTTATAGTCTTCTTTGCTAATCAGTTTGGAGCCCTCAAAATTCTGTTCATATCCATTGTTTGCAGCTTTTACTAAATTGTTCACTGTTGTATACGATGGAAAATAAAAGAGAATCGAACCTATAAATGCAATAAACACTACAACCATAAGTGGAACCAAAATGATTTTAACAATCTTTTTCATAAACTCACCTTTTAACGATTAATTTTATTTTCAGTTTTTTGATGAATTTTTTTATTTCTTTCACAGTATTAGAGATGTGCTTATTTAATGGTATATAATATGAAATAACTGAATTAGGGGTATACATAAGAGTTGGATTGAACACTTGGCTTTTATTAAGAGGACCTGTCAACTGTATACCTACTAATCTTGCTTTATAATTCCTTGGGTAATTAGGATAATCATGAACAATGTCAACCCCATACCCAAAACCAACCGAGTGGGTATTCATTACTGCATTTATATATTGATTAACATTTTTATACTTCCAAAAGTAACCAAAAAACCACGATGGACCAGACCCGTATCCAAATGTTGCCACATACACCACTATTAACAAGCCAACATTCCCTTTTCCATCAAAAACAATAGCTGCAGAAAACGAAACGCCCATTACTACGGTCGCACTACATGAAACTCCTATAGTAGCTACCCAATATCCTGAACTATCTATATTGTTAATACTGTTATTTTCGCAATATGCGAAAGCGTTGACTCCAACAACATTTCCGGAAATACCAATGAATATTGCATCATCCGCATTGATGAATCTGCACCATTCTGGGTTATAATAGCGTGACTGCAGATAATAGTAATTTGTTTGGGCATCGTAGTAATAGCCCCTATAGCGAATGGGGTTAATAGTACCGATTGTGCTCGACAATGAGCCTGTAATGCTTAACACATTACCCCAAGAATCATATGAGTATGATACAACCTTAGTGCCTGAGCTATTGAGTATTCCTGTTACATCGCCCTGAGCGTTTTTGGTATAGATATAGGCTTGTGTTGTAGGATTGGATACGGTTTTATCGGTATAGAAGAAGCCAACAATACTATCTGTATCATCATACCAATAAACTATGCTGTAGGTATCGGTATATTCGGCTTTAACAAGCTTATTGTCTATTACATAATTTGTGGTAATACCGTTTACAGTTTTGCTTGTACGTACGCCTTCTTCGTTATAGGTATAGCTATAGGTGTTAGTTCCATTGGAAATAGACTTTAACTGACGACCCATATCCCAGGTGTAGGTATAGCCATTGTATGTTAACGGGTTACCTGATTCATCATAAGTTATTGGGTTGCCGTTAAAGGTTAAAAGCTTATATTTCCATTTGTTGAGCTAATGATAGATATTGGGGGGCTTTAGCGGTTGGGGGAAAACTCAACCTCTATTACTTGATAAGTTTTCGTCAAAATACGGATTTGACCCCTGGTTCGCCTATTTGGTTTTGTATCATATTTTCTATATTAAGTGCAACTTTCCTTACATCATCCTTTGGAAGTTCTTCACCAAAACTATTTACGAACACTTCATAAATTATTGTTTCTAATGTTTTTTTGTTAGTAGTATATTCATCGAAAATTTTCTTGCATTCATCATCATATTCGTCTGTCGGTGCAAACTCCATAAGTTGTATCGGGTCCCAATTTATGATAACAGTTCTTATTATATCAAGTATCAAAAATAATTCCTCCTTATTTATAGAACAAACTAATAATAGCCTTCATCGCTTCATCAAAATAGGCACTCGTGTATGCAGTAACTATCTCTGCAGCTGAATTTAATACCACAACACCTTGTTTAGTAAAATATAATACCCTGCCGCTGTTTTGAGATACAGCATAACCGTTTTTAATTATTTTTTGTGCCATAGTTTTGCTCATACCTCGCTCTACCATTCTATCAAATCCGTGTTTAGTAAATCCTTTTATTGTTGGCTTTGTATTACGAGTTAAAGTACCTATTTTTCCTAAATCCATACCATATTTTGGTTTGAATAAGCCTCTTAACCATTTTATCGCTGATTTAATAGCTTTACCAATATATGGACCGACAAAGTATCCTATGACAGCTGCTGATGCAGTCAAAACGGCTGTTAATCCTATTATAAAAACTGTTTTGCCAGTACCTTTAAGACCCAGCCTATCTGCTAAAAATCTACTTAAAAAGTAGCCTCCCACAACGCCAATAACTATTCCAAATACCGCACCAATGATATTTGCCGGTGTTGGCACTGTTCCTATTACATCAATGTAATAAACTGGGTTATTTTCACAATATGCAAAAGCATTTATTCCAAGATAATTGCCAGATGCACTAATAAAATTAAGCTCATCAGCATTTATGAATCTCTGCCACTCAAGGTTATAATAGCGAGATTGGAGATAATAATAACCTGTTTCGTTGTCAAGATAATAACCTCTATAACGAATGGGGTTTATGACACCAATTGTGTTTGCAGATGAACCTGTAATACTCAATATGTTACCCCAGGAATCATAGGAATACGATGCCACCTTGGTGCCTGAGCTGTTGAGTATACCGGTTACATCGCCTTGAGCGTTTTTGGTATAAATATAGGCTTGTGTTGTAGGATTGGATACGGTTTTATCGGTATAGAAGAAACCGACAACGCTGTCTTTATCATCATACCAATAAACTATGCTGTAAGCATCGTTATATTCAGCTTTAATAAGTTTATTATCTATTACATAATTGGTGGTAACGCCGTTGACGGTTTTACTTGTGCGTATACCTTCCTCGTTATAAGTATAGCTATAGGTGTTAGTTCCGTTAGAAATAGACTTTAACTGACGACCCATATCCCAAGTATAAGTATATCCGTTATAGGTCAACGGATTACCCGATTCATCATAGGTTATAGGGTTTCCGTTAAAAGTAAGAAGTTTATCTTTCCATTCTTCGTTTGAAGAATAGGTATAGCTATCGGTTTTGGTTGGGGTAATGGAGGTTAAATTCTCGGCGGTGGTATAAGTATATTCTGACGAAGATAGAATATTTCCGCGGTTGTCGTAGGTATACAAATAGGTTATACCTACAGACTGGTCATTAACGCGAATGAGTTGTTTTAAATCGTCGTAGAAATATTCTGTAGTATATGTTCCGTCGGAAACTGATGTGATGTTGTTGTCATCATCAAACGTATAGGTCAATGTACTGCTTGATGAACTGGTTGTTGACGTTTCAGAGGTTAACTTTTTGTCTTCATCATAAGCAAAGGTATGAGAATATTTTGTTGAGTCTCCCAACTTAACGTAAGTTGATTGAGGTAAACTGTCTGAATCGTCTGTGTTTTGGTTGTGCCAAGTATTGCTTCCGACTGCAACCGACGAGGTTGTTGTGGTGGATGTTTCGTCGTCATCGTTTGTTGTTTCCTCTATTTCAGTGGTAAAGTTTAAGGATACAGAATCTACGGTTATATTTCTTGTATCTCCATCCACATCGTAGGAATACATAAGCACAGGAGAATCGGCATTAGTAATATCGTATACCTTTGCTGTGCGTTTGGTAAGAGGTTCATCCTCTGTTTCTTCGGTTGATTCTTCTGTAGATGTATCCTCTGCTGCCTCAGCCTCTTCCTCGACGATAGTATCTACAAACTCTGTTCTTCTATTGTTAACGTGGTCTGTTACAGAGGTCACTCTTTGGTCGGTATCGTATGTAAAGGTATAACGGTCACCAACATCGGGAGTATAGATGCTTGTTATATTGCCGTTCTCGTCGTATGTATTATTAACAGTTGTGCCGTTGGCATAAGAAACAGCTGTGGCTAAGCTTGGGTCTGCAGAGCAGTTATATTGATAACTGTTAAGTACAGTTTCGCCGACTTTGAAGCTGGTAATATTTCCGTTAGAATCGTATAAAACCTCATAGTTATCAAATTCTAACTTTTCAACATCGCCTTTATTATCGTAGGTATAATAATATTCTGCTCCGCCGTTTGCGAGATAATATATAACCTCTCCCTTGGGATTCTTGGTTATTGAGGTTTTGAAAACATAAGGATATTCTATGGTGTCGAAATCGTCAAACGGGTCTTCCGCCTCAACCCAATTATCTCCATATCCGCCGCTACCTGTTCCGCCGGATTCTGCAGACGAACTAACTTTACCCTCTTTATAAAAATGTCTGAAGGTGGTGGATATGTTTAAATTATCGGCTTCGTGGCTGTATGTATAGAGCAAAGAATCGGATGTTGTTATGTTCTTCTTATAAAAACCTTTTGTATTATACCATTTATCAAGGCTCAGATAATAATCTTCACATACTTTATTATCCTGATTGTATGTAAAGCTTCTGCTTGCACCAATGTCATCCTTGGATTTATCGCGATGATTCTTTACAATATCGTGTATCGTTTTCTTGATTCGGAGACTTCTTTTTGAACTTTGCTGCCCGATATTGCTATATGCTTTTTCATAAACGGCAGTATAAATCTCGGTAGAATCTTCCGATTCGTTTAATGCTGTTTCGTTCTGCTCGGTGGCATAGGTTACGGCAGCTTCGTCTGTTTCGTCGATAGCTTCATAGCTTTCTGTGGTGGAGCTTTCGGAGTTGACTGTAACTTTTTTGAGCAACAGTAAGTCCATACCGCTGAGGTCAGATTCAATGGTATCTACTTCTGAATCAAGGAGAATTGCAGAGGTTTCTGCCTCATACTCAAAGGCTACGCTGTTTTCAGCGGTGTCGGTGGTGGTGATTGTTACGCCGTTTTCCTCGTCAGTTTCGGTGAAAATTTCGGGGTCGGCATCTTTCTCGCCTTCGTACAAGGAAATGAGCTTGTCATCGGTTATAGTGAAAGTATGGATGGTTTCGGTTTCTGTGGTGGTTGTGGTGTTGCCGTCCTCGTCGGTTTCTTCTATATCCGACGACATATTGACGGTGATTTCCTCGGTTTCATCCTCATTTACAGTACGAACGAAGTTGAGGGTATAATCCTCACCGGAATAGGTGGAAATAAGGTTGTCTTCGCTATATGTTACAGTAGAGAGAATAGTACCCGAAGCATCCTGGGATTTTATGAATCTACCGTCAAGGTTGAAGTAGTCCTTGTTGCCGTATCTATCGGTGCCGATAAAACCCTGCAGGGTGCCTTCGGTGTCTTCTTCATTTTCAAAGGTTATATTCTTTTCTATGGTATAGTCATAAGGGAAGTCACAGAGCTTGTAGGTTGTTTCTTCGTCCTCGGTTTCGGGAACTACGGCACCAATGCGGTATGCCTTGCCCTCGCCGTTGTGGAAATAGGCTGTGGTGGAGTTGATATACTCAATTTGGGGAATATCCAAACTCCAACCGATACCAAAACCATAGACCGAGTTCATAAAGTTAGTGCCATCGGTCTCGGTTAAGAAGGTTTCAGAGCCTTCGGCAACTGCGGAATCATAGGGAGCATTGCCTAAATCATTGGTATTGTGCCAGAAATTCAGGTCAAGAGAGGCTGTGGCATCACCAACAGAGCCGGAGAGAGAATAGGTGTAATCCACCTCACCCGATTCATTATATGTAAAAATCTCGGCGGTGTTGGTTTCGAAATTCTTATCCTCGTATCTATTAAATATATTATCACTATATGGGGTTTCTGTCAAGTTATCAGTTATCAGCCAAACGTGATTGGTGTTTTCGTTCTGAACGGCCTCTGCCGCGGCTGTGAAAGTACCTGCAAAAATAGCAAAGGTCAGCAGGACAGAAATTATCTGCAAAAATCTTTTGGTTTTTCCTTTAAACATTATTCACCCCTCCTTATTTCTCCGCAAATGCAGTAACATTAACAAAGTATCCTCCGCGAGTCTCGGAAGTTACCTTAACATAGCAAACATCAGATGTAGTTTTTACTTTGTAATATGTATTCGCACCACTGAATTCACCTAAAGTTTTACCGTCTTCATCAAGTACGCTAAACTCTACATCTGCTGTCGCCTTGACTTGCAGCATTATCATATTTTCCTTTTCTACCTTGAAATAGTCCACATCTCCGGGCATAAAAATCTTGTTGTAAACAGAACTCTTACTGCTTTTTGAACCATATTCATTGTCCACACTGGTATACAAGTCAAGCTCAACAGCACCTTCCATTGTGTCGTTGGTCGGTTCTGATACATCGTCGTATTCATACGTTACTGTTTGTGTATGCGTGTTATTGGTTTCATCAGATTCAATGATAGCATTCTCTGCATCGACGGTATATGTGATAGTGAATGAACCTGCTTTTTCAGGCACCCATACGGTTTCTACATCAAAATTCCCTCCGGCAGATAATTCCGGAACATCGAAATCATCTGTAAATACAACCTCTCCGTCATCATCAGATATGCTTATGTTGAATACGGACGCGGGGGCTGTAGCGAGTGTGCTTCTGTTTTCAATTCCACTTAATATACGAATGTCCTCACCTGCATAATTACCAATGATAATACCGGTTGGTGATTCCAAATCAGGCAAATCCATAACAGTAACGGTTATTGTTTTTGTGTTGTTGTTTTCGTTCGATTCGCTTATGACAGTCTTTGAATCCGCAGTTGCTTTTATTGTGTAAATTCCGGCTTCCGTAGGTTTCCAAGAACACGATACGCTTTGCGAAGCATTTGCAGCCAATGAGTTAACGCTTAACTCTTCATTCGTATAAACTACCTCGTTAGAAGAGTTAATTATCTCAATTTTTGCTGTACTTGCTGCAGCGGTTGAGTTTTTATTGTTTATCGTCGCGGAAATCTGCAAATCTTCACCTAAATCTATGTCAGGACAGGTTAAATTACTTACTGATAAATCCGGCTTTTCTAAAACCGTCACGGTTATGGTTTTAGTGTTGTTGCTTTCGTCATGCTCGGAAACTGCATTGCCCGAATCTGCGGTAGCTGTGATTGTATATGTTCCTGCGGCAGAAGGTGTCCAGCTTGCAGTTAATGTTTGGGTTGCGTTTGCCGCTAATTCCGATACAGAAAGGGTTGTTGAATAAACACTTGTGCCGGAACTGTTTTTTACCTCAATCTTTGCCGTACTTGCCGCGGCGGTAGAATATGCATTTTTAACCGTCGCAGAAATGCTCGAAGTTTTGCCTACAACACCTGTTGGGCAGCTAAGAGCACTTATGGTTAAATCGGGTTTATTTGTAATGGTAACAGTTATGGTTTTGGTGTTGTTATCTTCTTTATCTTCATCAACTAAATTAGTGGAGTCGGCTGTAGCTGTGATTGTATATGTGCCGCCTACTGAGGGTGTCCAACTTGCGGTTAATGCTTGGGTTGCGTTTGCCGCTAATTCTTTTACTGAAAGTGTTGTTGAATATACACTTGTGCCGGAGCTGTTCTTTACCTCAATTTTGAGTTTGCTTGCCGCGGCAGTGGAATTAACGTTTTTAACAGTTGCGGATATGGTGGTGGATTTTCCTGCAACTACGCTCGGGCAAGAAAGTGCACTGACGGTCAGGTCAGGCTTCTTAAGCACGGTTACTGTACAGGTGTCACTTGCATAAGTGAAATTGGTGGACTTGGCAGTTATTGTGGTAGTACCTGCAGATTTTGCAGTCACCACGCCCGATGAGCTAACGGTGGCAATGCTTGTATCACTGCTTGACCAGGATGTGGTTTGGGGTGCGGTTGAGGGAGAAATAGTTGCGGTTAACTGCTTTGTCTTGCCTACAACAATCGTGGCAGTCGCAGGGGTAAGAGTGAGCTTTGTGGGGATATCTGCCTCGTTTTGCAGATACCACTCCTGATATTTAGCCTTGTCGTAGGCATCTCTCCTTACGTTTGCACTTTCTGTGGTGGTAGCTGAGTCCAGCTGTACACACTGTGCAGGGTAATTCTTCGTCATAATTCTATAGCCGTATTTACTTTGAATTATTCTGTAAAGCTGGTATTCACTACCGGCATTTGCAACAGCTGTGCGGATATTATCTCCGTTGCTGCCGCCTTCTATTTTAAGATTGCGGTCGGGATTATCCTCTTCGTGGATATAGTAATAACCATCGGCATAGTATTCAATTGTCCAACGCTGTTTTGCTGTTCCCGCCAAGGCGTTTTGACGGACATTATGTTCGTGAATATCGTCGCTGGCTCTGGTGAGATATTTGGACGAATGTGCATTTTTAAAATAATATGTTCCGTTAGCAACGGTTTTTGCAGGCGGGTTATAACGGAAGACCAGGGTAGGCTTGTTGGAAGTTGCATCATAGGAGCCGAAGGTACAGAAGCCCGAGGTCGATTCGCTTGAAGATTTAATCATAAATCCGTAGGACTGATAATGCTTATATTGACACCATTTCTTTGCAGTGTTCTTAAACATAAAATAGTATCTATGGGCATAGGTGTTGTCTGCACCTGCAGATTTTGAAACAACGTGGGTATCAACGGGTGAAGAACCGTAGTTAGCGGCATCACCCATACCGGAAGAATTCCAGGTAACAGAAGATTCGGTCCAGGAGTTGTAATATTCGTATGCTTCAATTGTTATGGCATCCTCGTTTTGTACGATGTCTTTGAGGGAAAATGATGCTGAATACATCTGAGAAGGGTCGATATTGCTTAAATCAAGCTGCGAAAAACCGATAAGAGCACGCATAACCGAGCCACTTGTATATTTTCCAACATAAAAGGAGGTGTTAGAACCATAGTTCTTGGTCTTTGCACCTTTGTTAACCATAGCATCTTTTACACCGTATTCGGGTGTGTCGATATAGTCGGGGTCAACGGTGACAGGATAAACAGTATTCTCTGAGTTCAAAAACTCTTCGTTTACGTTGGCGGTTATTCTCCACTCCCCTAAATCGGTTTTTTCATATGTATAATAGCAATCCTCGGCTTCTGTGCCTTCTGCATCAAAAACCTTAATAGGGGTTATATAACCGGTGATTTCTTCGGTTCCCTTATCGTATACGGAAAGGGTTCCGTCCTCTTCTTCGATAATCTCCTGATTACCAAAATCAAAGTCGAAAGCGAAGGTGTTTTCACCAATGTTTTTATCCAAGATAACATCCTGCTTAACACCGTTTACAACAGGAGTACAACGAAGGGTTGTGTCAGGTCCAAAGGCATTAGGATAATCTACATATTCCTCGGTTGCGGTGGCTTCTGTGTTTTCGTTATCAACATTAGAAAGATAGCGTATAACATTGCTTGCGGCAGTCACAAGCAAAGCACCTTTGGGAGCTGTTATAACGGTTGTTTGTTTTTCTGTTTCTGTATGCTCGTAAACGGGCTTAACGGAGACATCTCTGTCTCCGCTGATATCAATACCATTTTCGATGTTTTTAGGGAAGCCTAATTTAACAGCATTCTGTGTATTAGCATATTTATATTTCTTATCTTTAGACTTCTCAATAGACACGTCTATATCAAAGGTTGTGCCGTCGGTATCTGTATGCTTCACCGGCACGTTATAGTAGTACATTGTTCTTGTGTCGTCTTCGTTTTGGAAAATAACGGTATAATCGTTTGGTTCCTGGTCATAAAGACGTACACGGTGACCTTCTGCCACCGCTTCATCGTAAGACATTCCAAGAGGTACGTCCTCCTCTGGCAAAACTGCAGTTTTTACTTCCTCTGCAGTTAACTCGTCTCCGCTGCGTGCAGACTTCACCTTGGTTGTTGAGCTGTTTTGGAATATTCCAATGGCGAACAGCGATGTGATAACCACCGCTAAAGCACAGGTTACAGCAATAATTTTTCTTTTCATTTTTCTACCTCCTGAATTGATTGTTTTTATACTTTAAAATTGACCGGGGTCAAATTTATAAACTCGTTCTGCTTTTTTGTATGCCCGCCAATTCAAAGCTTGACCGCAACGGTCACAAAAAGATGTAAACTCTCGTTCCATCGAAACATTACATCGAGGGCAAATATAATAACCTAATTTTTGATTGCCTGAATTGATAATCAAAACCTTCTTTATCAACATAGGTTTTCGGTATGCTTCAGCGGAATTTTTAGAATTGCTACTAAGGAGCATACCGTTGCATCCGTTATTCCTCATCACAATTCTTCTTTCCGTCTATTATAAATTCTTCCATATTTTTGCCCAGTGCCATGCTTAATTTATATAGCATCGTGGCACTTGTAGTTGAGCGTCCACTTTCTAAATTTCTCAGATGTCGGTCACTCAAATCGGCAATTTCTGACAATTTTTCTTGCGTTAAGTTTTTCTCCTTCCTCGCCTCACGCAGTTTTTCACTATCCAGAATTATCACAAACCTCACCTCCTTACAAATTCTATTGGTAAGGGTTCAAAGGTTGTAGGATGTGCATTTCCGCTTTTAAAAAAAATCGTCAAAAATGTTGAAAAATGTAAAATCCAAGCGATATAAAACAAACAATCCCGTAATACTTATGTACTACGAAATTGTTTGAACATAATAAGAGAGAGGTTAAGTTTCATATCAATCAAGGATTCTTTTTCCGTATCGTCTTGCATAAGTTTCTATTATGTAAATTTACCGCTTAGTAAAATATGTTTATAATATAACTTATTCATATTTTATTGAAGGATGGGCTAAAAATAATATATCCTGGAGTTTTCTGTAGTTTTTTTGGAGTTAACCGAATAAACTATACAATTTTGCACACCATAATTTTAAGTTATAGATTAAGTATTAATTAATAGGTTTCTTCTTGATTTAATGTATAACTGTTATACTTAACTTGGTGATAACTATGTTAGATTATAAGTCGATTGGTAGAAGAATAGCGTTTTATCGCAAGAAAGCTGGTATCAGCCAAGGAGTTTTGGCAGAAAAGCTCGATATATCTGATGGATATGTAAGTCAGATAGAATGTGGAAGTGCAAAAGTTTCACTTGCGAGACTTGACGAAATTTCCGATATTTTGAATGTTGACATTGCATATCTCTTATCTGATAAGGTAATTGATTCCTCTTCGGTTGTTAACACTGAAGTGTATGAAATTATCAATAATTGGAGCAAAGAAAAGGTTAATATGTTAATCGAGTTGCTAAATTGTGTCGACGGGTATTTCAATAAGTAAAAAATTAAAGCGGCTCACTTTCGTGAACCGCTTTAATTTTTAAACAAACCATCTAAGTAAATATTTCATTAGTTGAAGCATACGAATACTCCTTTCTTTGTTTTTCTTTTTTATAAAACAAAGAAAAGAGTATTCATACTAAGTGTGGAGTTTGATGTAAAAAAAAGGGAGGTTTTGGTAATATGCAGGTCGCAATTTGTGATGACGAACAATTGTTTCGTAAAGAGTTACGAGATGCATTAGTGAATTACAAACGTCAAAAACGTGTTTGTTTAGATATTTATGAATTCGAAAATGGCGAAAATCTAATACAATCTGAAACGGTGTTTGATATTGTGTTTTTAGATTATCAAATGCCAGGTATAGATGGTATGGAAACGGCAAGAGTTTTACGAGCAAGGAATTCTATATGCAGCATAATTTTCATTACTGCATATCCTGAGTTTGTTTTGGAATCCTTTGAGGTTCAACCATTTAGATTTATGATTAAACCAATAGAAACAGCAAAAATAACTGAAGCCTTAGATAACTATATTAGACAGCAAAAACTTTTATATCCATTAGTGGTTATAGAAGATGGGGAACAAAAAACCATAAACTCACAAGATATAATTTATCTTGAAGGTGACGGAAAATACTGTTACGTAAGAACTAATGAAGAAACAATACATAGCTCAAAAACCTTATCACAGGTATATAAGCTTTTGCCTCAACACTGCTTTTACCGCATACATAAATCTTATGTAATAAATATGTATTTCATTTCTTCCGTAAAGCACAATATAGTAACTTTTACAAATGGTGAATTGGCGATAATTGGTAGAAATCATATAGCCGAGTTCAAAAGAGTCTATATGAACTTTGTTAAAAATTATTTTGTTAGGATGTAATTATGTCGATTATATTTATTTTAGAAACATTATTATATTATTTTTGTTTGTTGACAGTATCCGTAAAACTTTTTAACGGTTCAACAAATAAGTTAAAAGTTATTTCATCTTTTCTTCTTTATATACCTTTATTCGTAACAAGTATATATGTTCCTATTGAAATATTCGCCATATACAATATTGTGTTCCAGTTTGTGGAATTAATAGTATTAAAGCTAATTGTTAGAAATATCAAATTTGGAAATCTTATATATTTTTACATAATTATCTTTTGCCTAAATATTATCGTCACCTCAGCAATCGTTACTGCACTTTCTGCTAACACAAACGAAGAAGTTGTGATAGAAATCATTGTGCATTGCTTTATGGTAGCAAGCTGCACTTTAATCTGCTTTACAAAATTTCGAGAGAAAATCCAAAATACAATATTTCTTACCACGTGGAAAATTAAATTGTTAATATTACTTTTAGTGATGTTCAGTATGTTGTGTATTGTGCTGGTAATAGATAGCGATTTTTATTCTTATGATGAATCGTGGAAATCTACTTTGCAAAATATACTTGTGGTGCTTATAATTCTTGTGTGCACCACCTTTCCTGTACTTGTTGTAATATCCACAAATAACAGCTACCTCAAAAACCTCACTGCGAATTATGAGAATCAGCTTGCGGCTCAAGCTGAACATTACTCTGCCCTCTCCAAAGCTAATTTTGAGCTAAGAAGATTCCGACATGATTTAACCAATATAAAAATAGGTGTGGTGCAACTTATAAACGAAGGAAAGCACACAGAAGCAATAAGTATGCTCGATAGTGCAAATACTGATATTTATAGCACAACAAATTCACTCCTGAAATTCGACACAGGCAACGGTATTGTTGATGCTCTACTTGCCGACAAACAACAGAAAGCCGCGTCATCCAACATTAAAATAGTCTTCGAAGGTGCTGTCGTAACTGAAAATATAACCGCGACTGAACTTTGTGTGATTTTTGGTAATACGATTGATAACGCCATTGAGGCATGTAAAAAAATAGATATAGAAATTGAAAAAATAATCAATATAATATGTAAATGTAATAGCGGTTTTTTGTTTCTAAATATGAGCAATCCAGTAAGAGAGCCCATCATAATTAAAAACAATCTTCCCGCAACAACTAAAGATGAAAAATCACTACACGGATTTGGTTTATATTCACTTGATAAAGTGATTAAAAAACATCACGGAGAACTTAATCTTTCTTGTTCAGACTCTACCTTCTGTTTAGACCTTAGTGTTTGCTTATAATAAAAATCATCAATTAAGAATGCCCGCTATGGTAAATTTCTTAATTGATGATTTTTTATATATTGTATATTTTAAGACTTTTTTTACTCGATAAAAAATATAAATAAAATATTATTACAAAATGAATTTTATTTTATTTTAGTTTTTACACTTTGCCGAATTATTGGCAAGGTGCATTTTTTTATGAAAGGAAAATTATTATGATGAACATTAAAAACCAAAAACTCTTTCAGGTAAAAGCAGGAGATATCGTACGGATTGATTACGGGAACTGTGCAGATGCTTCTCACGACGGTGACGCAACTGTGCAGGACAACAGGCAAAAAGGGGTACGTCCCGCTATAATCCTTAGCAATACCGCTTGTTGTGAAAGCTCCCCCGTTGTGGTTTCTTGCCCTTTGACGGGTAAAATCCACAAGAAATTACCCGTTCATCTATTGCTTAACTCCTCGGCTTTAAGAAAGCCAAGTTTCATTTTACCGGAACAACTCTGTGCCATTAACAGATACCAGATTCGTGGTAAATTGGGAGAATTAAGTGATTCTGAAATGAGCATGGTAAAAACAGCTGTTCAACATCAGTTGTTTGGTTAATTCCCTCTTTCGGTCAAGTAGATGATTTAAAGAAGGAGGTGAATTGTATGGAATCGCATTTCAAGGGCTTACCTTTAGACATTTATAGTATGTCTAAATCTCCGGAAGAATCCAGCCGTGATTTCGTAGCCTATGAAATTCTTTTCAAATTAGATGGTAAGGTTAGTTTTACCGTACTGTCTGTAGCGAGAGAATTCGAAAAAACAATGGATAAATTTGCAAAAAATTTAGGCAGAAAGGATTAATGTTTTGAGTGAAGGAATTCAAATCCCTTTTACCATCGTTTTCTCTTTTAAGGAAAGAGGAAAAACGTTAGAGGGATATACAAAGTATGACCTAATTATCAGAGAACGTACAAGTGAGTTTGGTTCAACAATACGGAATCTGCCGATTATGTTTCCAGACTATTTAGTCGAAGAAATAGACAAATTATTTAGCACAATTCCAAATAACGGTGATGGTATGGATATAGAATGTGCGTAACAAAGCGAATGCGAGCCCTTTGAGGCTCGCATTTTCTATTAAGCTTGACGTTTATGCAGGGCTCTGTATAAACGGAGGCTCACGTATTTAAGCAATTTTTCAAAGAAAGAGTGGGATAAAAAGCCCAGACGGTCGAGCCTGAAAACGGCTCCCAATTATCTATTTAACGTGAATATTTAAAAGAAGGGAGGCGAGAAAATGGGAAGAGGAAAGAAAAAGCAAAACCCGGAAAAACAACTTATTAAAATATTAAACAGCAAATTTACACCAGGCGTATCCAAGGTTAATTCAAGCCAAGAAAATATACGTTCTTTTGGCACTTACAAGGTATATTTGCAACAAGGGAAACGATTCATTAACTATTGCAAAAATGAGTATAAAGTACACAATTTGAAGAATATGGAGCAATATATACCGCAATATATAATGAACATGAGAGAAACAGAGAGATTAAGTAACCGCAGCATAAAAACAGCAAGAGCTTCTCTTTGCAAAATATTTAACATTACGTGTTCTGATGTTATGAATAAAATTGCTGATAATTATTTCGATGGAAGCAAAAAGGCTGCAGAGGAAAGGCTCATGTTCCGCAGGCAAGACATAACACGAAGTCGTGAATATTGGACACCGGATAGAATTGACGATTCCGTCGGAATCGCGAAGGAGATTAAACTGTTCTGCCAGAGTTGTGGACTTAGGAGGCAGGAACTCGAATCAATCAGAAAAGAGCATGTAAAAGTTTCGAAAGATGGTTCAGTGGTTCTGCATCTGACCGGAAATACAAAGGATGCAACAAGAGAAAACTTAGGCCGTGTAAAAACAAAAGGAGGCAAAAGCCGAGACGTAGAGTTTCTATCGACAGAACAATCCAAAGAAATATTAAATAAATGGTTAAATATGAACGACAAAGGAGAATATCTTTGCCCATACACACTGTCATCAAAATTAGACATACATGCATACAGAAGCGATTATGCCAATGAATTGTATAGAAAATATGCAGAACCGATAAATTCAATAAACCCATTGGAACGCATACCTGCCCAACGGCCATACAAAGAATGTTCAGATGGTCGAAGCAGAGTGGCAAAAGACGGAAAGGTGAGCCGTATATACCGATGTGGAGATGAATTAAAAGGCGTTTGCCTGGACAGAGTAGCAATGAGAATTGTGTCCAAAAATCTTGGGCACAATCGAGAATCCGTATTTGCGATGTCTTATTTCAAAGTTAGTTGTATCGAATGAATACAGTAAAATCTGAAAAGATTTTGCTTTAATATCGTACAATAACTCCCAACAACCTTTAACAACCATTGCCCAAAAATTGCCCAAATCGTTTATTCGAACACAATGTGCGAAATAACAAAAGCCTTGAAAACTCAGAGTTTTCAAGGCTTTTACTTGGTTGCGGAGGCTGGACTTGAACCAACGACCTTCGGGTTATGAGCCCGACGAGCTACCAACTGCTCCACTCCGCGATATTTAGTTTTTTTGGAGGAGGTGTTCCTCTCCTCAGCCATATTATTATAACACAGTTTTCGGGAAATGCAACCCCCTTTTTGAAAAATTTTTATTTTTATTTAATTTGGCATAATTATAAAAAAATTTCCTGTGAGAAAATGATTGAATTTTTCTCCTGATATGGTACAATAGGGTCAGTAAAAACTTATGCGAGGTTATTGATATGAGTGAAGAAAAACGTGTATTTCGCTGTGGCGTAATCGGCTGCGGCACAATTTCGGTTATGCATTTGGACAGTCTTGCCGCATTGGAGGAAACCGACCTTGTGGCGGTATGTGACATCCGCGAGGACAGGGTGAACAAGGCTGCCGAAAAATACGGTGCTACGGCATACACAGACTATAAAGAAATGATTGCCAAGGAGAATCTTGATGCAGTGCACATCTGCCTGCCCCACTATCTGCACATTCCCGTCACTCAGTACGCATTAAAGCAGGGTGTTTGCGTGCTCAGCGAGAAGCCAATGAGCATCGGGCTTAGCGAAGCAGAGGAAACTGTGGAGCTTGCTGACAAACTAAATATGCAATATGGTGTTATTTTTCAGTGCCGTTACAACACCCCCTCTCAGCTTGTGAAAAAGCGTCTGGAGGAGGGCAAGCTCGGTGCCATCAAGAGTGCCCGTGTGGTGCTGACCTGGAGCCGTTCGGACGAATACTACAGCCGCTCCGATTGGAAGGGCACCTGGGACAAAGAGGGTGGCGGTGTTATCATCGACCAAGCCATCCATTCCCTGGACCTTGCCAACTGGTTTATAAACAGCACTCCCGTCAAGGTGGAATCTACCCTGCACAATCGCCATCACAAGGCGGTATGTGTTGAAGACACTGCCGAGGGTGCAGTATACTACGAAAACGGCACGGTGCTCTGCTTCTACACTATGAACAACTACGCCATAGACGAGCCCATCGAAATCCGCCTGGCTTGTGAAAAAGGTACCGTTCGCCTTTCCTACAACGACACCATCATTTCCTACAATGACGGCACCACCGAGCAGGAGGTCAACCACCCACAGGAGTTTGTGGCATACAGTGGAGGCAAACCTTATTGGGGCACCCAACACGCTATGCAGATTCACCATTTTTACGAAAGTCTTGCCGGCAATGAGCCGCTATTCCTTTCGGGTCGCGAGGCACTTAAAATTCAAAAAATTATTTGCGACATCTATAAGAACAACGACAATCCCTTTTAACTTCAGGCTGCTTGTGACACACTTCACAAGCAGTTACTTTTTGCATATATAAAATATATGTTTTTCTTGAAGATTTATTCCCTTTATGATAAAATATACAGGAACTATTTTTCGAGGTGGTTTTATGGAATTCGATACAGCTTTTATATTGGGTCTTCTTTCTTCCTTAGCGGCACTGATTTCTTTGCAGCTTAAGGATATGAGGCTTGTGCTTATCTGCCAGATAATCTGCAACGGTACGGGAGCCCTCAGCTACATACTGACCGGCGGATTTTCGGGTAGCGGTATATATGTGATTGCAATTTTGCAGTCCTTGGTTTTCTTTATATTGAGAACCAAAGGCAAGGAGGCACCCGGCTTTGCGGCGGTGGCATTTGCTATATGCTATCTTATTTGCTCCGCCCTTACCTACAAGGTGCCGTTGGATATAATTCCCGCTGTGGCGGCATTGACCAGTGCCTTCGGTGTAGCACAAAAGGACCCCTCGAAATATCGCTTGCTGATACTTGCAAACGGCATCGTCTGGCTTATATATGATTTAATTCTGCCTGCCACAATCACTATGGCACTTGCCCACGTGATAACCATTGTATCGGCGCTCATAGGAATAGTCAGATTAGATATATTAGCAGGAAAAAATAAAACTTCTACGGAGAGCGAACAATGAAAATAGGAAATCTTGAACTCTCCGGCTTTGCGGCTTTAGCCCCAATGGCAGGGGTTGCCGACCGAGCAATGCGGGAGCTGTCAATGGGCTATGGAGCAGCATTCTGCGTCAGCGAGCTTATCTCAGCGAAGGGCATAACCTTAGGAGACAGAAAGTCTAAGGAGCTGATGGAGTGCTCTCCGTCAGAAGCCCCCAAAGGCATACAGCTTTTTGGCTACGAGCCCGACGTTATGGCAGAGGCTTTAAAGGTGGCAGAAAAAGAGAACCCCGCCTTTATTGATATAAATATGGGCTGCCCTGCCCCCAAGGTTGCGGGAAACGGCGGCGGAAGTGCTTTGATGAAGGACCCGAAATTAGCGGGAGAAATCGTTGGCGAGTGCGTAAAAGCGGCGGAGCTGCCGGTGACTGTAAAAATCCGTGCAGGCTGGGACAGTGAAAACATCACTGCGGTTGAGGTTGCAAAGCGTTGTGAAGACGCGGGTGCTGTGGCAATCACCATCCACGGCAGAACCAGGGAGCAGATGTACGCACCGCCTGTGAATTTAGACGTTATCAAGGCGGTAAAGGAAGCCGTCAGCATACCTGTTATCGGCAACGGCGACGTAGACTCCCCTATCGCCGCCGCAAAAATGTATGAGGAAACAGGTTGCGATTTTATTATGGTGGGCAGAGCCGCAATGGGCAGACCCTGGATATTCTCTCAAATTAATGCCTACCTTCGGGACGGCACCCTTCTCCCCGAGCCGCCTCTCAGCGAACGGATGAGAATAATGCTAAAGGAAATCGACCTTATGATGAAATACAAGGGCGAGCACACTGCACTCTTAGAGGCTCGCAAGCACACAGGCTGGTATATGCGGGGGCTTCGCGGTGCGGCAGAGCTTCGTCGCAGATGTGCCGAAATAAACAGCTTCGAGGACGTTATCAGGCTTTCGCAGTTAGCTTTGGAAAATACCAACGCTGAGCTATAAAAACAATTTGTTAAATTTTGCGAAAGCTATTGCATATAACCCGCGGTTATATTAAAATATAGTAAAGAACTTTTTGAAAGGAAATATAAATATGGATAAGAATTTCGACTACGATCCGGATATAATAACAATGGAGGACGACGAGGGCAAGGAATACACCTTCGAGGTGCTTGATGCCATCGAGTTCGAGCTTGGCAGATATCTGGCACTTCTCCCTGTTTACGACGACCCTCAGGAGCAGCTTGACAGCGACGGCGAGCTGGTTATGGTAAAGGTTGAGGAGGATAACGGCGAGGAATACTTCGTCGACATCGAGGACGACGACGAATACGAAACCGTATCTGAAGCCTTCATCGAAAGGCTCCGCGACTTCTTCGAAATCGACGAGCAGTAAACTATTCTAACGGCAGTTTATGAATTGTTACCACTGAAAAGGCAGGCGGGAAACTGAAAAGAACCTTTGACCGTGGTGGATAAATCCCTCTAACTCAAGAGTTTATGTTAGAGAGTGTGCCGCCTCGACAAAGTGCTATTTTTAGAAATTGCGGTTGTTTTCGACCGCGGTAATACTTCGTGTATTGCCAAAGGAAAAAGCAGGCGGGAAACTGAAAAGAACCTTTGACCGTGGTGGATAAATCCCTCTAACTCAAGAGTTTATGTTAGAGGGTGTGCCGCCTCGACAAAGTGCTATTTTTAGAAATTGCGGTTGTTTTCGACCGCGGTAATACTTTGTGTATTGCCAAGGGAGAAAGCGGACGCAAGAATAAAAAGAGCCTTTGGGGTGGTGGCTAAATCCTTCTAACATAAACTCATAATATTTCCTGCGTTGTGCGTGGACTTCGGCGGCTTTTATAACCCTACAAGTAATTTTTCGGGAGCTTTTTAGCTCTCGCAGTGGAGCTGCAGGCCTTACGCCCTCGGGCGGTTCAAGGAAACATGAAGCTGCGAGGAAGGCACCCACCTGCTGTAAATGCAGGTTATCATAAGCCCCTTACGGCAACGCGGGATTTTATCAGGACAACAAAACGCAGATGTTACATCGCGAACAAAAAGCACTCTCCGACGGGAGAGTGCTTTTACTTATTTTTGGATATAAGCAATTAAGAACGCTCAAACACAGAGCCTTTTAAGAAATCGTTGCCATCGGAATAAGTAACCTTTAGCTTCTTACTCGAGAGAATTGAAAGCTTTTTAGTAGTTTTATTGTCACCACTACCGACAATTCCACCAATGGTGATTCTTTTGTTTGAAACCGAATAACTGTAATTAGGACCCATACCAAGACCTGCAAAATAATACTTGACACCCTTCTTGACAATGGTTTGAGTGGTATCCTGTTTTTCCTTGCTATAAAAAGCGTAGGTATAATTAACGCTTCCTTCGCCGTCAAAATAAAGAGTAGTCAAACTTACAGTATCCGGATAGTAATCATAAAAAGTATAGGTTCCCTTTATAGCAGAAGTTTTGGACTCTGCCTTGCTTACGGTCTTTGAAGGAGCTTTAATCTTTTGCTTTTTCGCAGTGCAATATGCACCGTAGTATGTGGTTTTTCCAACTTTCTTATAGGCTTTGATTCGCACATAGTAGGTCTTGTTCGCTTTCAGGCTTTTAAGAAGCTTTTTCACTGTCTTAGCAGAAGAAACCTTAACGGTATTTTCTCCCTTAGTGAACTTCTTGTTAGTAGCGTACTGAATCTGATAACCGCTGACAGAGGAATCCTTTTTCCAGGAAACAGTGAGGCTGTTTGCCTTCGAGGACTTAAGCTTGAGACTTTTTACCTTTTTGGGGTTTATCTTAAAGGTTTTTGATATGCTGCCTTTGTAATCCCCTTTACCCTTAATTATTACGGTTGCTTTTCCTATCTTTTTATTGTTTTTATAAGATACTGTGTAGTCGGTGCCTTTTTTGAGAGTTTTGTTTTTAAGTGTTACCTTAACGCTTTGTTTCAAGGTCTTGCCTGTATAGGTCTTATTCTTTATACCGCTGACCTTTGCTTTCTTTATACTAATCGCATTACAGTTGTAATGCATTGTGGCATTGTTCAGATAATGATCGTTCCAGGTTGAAACTATAGAAATTTTATTCCAATCTTTTTCACTGCCTGTGTAATAAATATTCTTAAGATTATCGCAGTTAAAGAAAACGGTGGACTCTATATCCTTAACACTTTTGGGGATGGTGATGCTTTTAAGCTCATTGCAACAATAGAAAGTCTCGTCGTCAATAGTCTTTAGCTTTGCCGGAAGCTTGATGCTTTTTAGATTTCTACACTCTCTGAATACAGCCTTTCCTAATTTTTTTACGGTACTCGGAAGCTTAATGCTTGCAAAATCGCACCCCGAAAAAGCCCAATCGCCTATAGTAGTAACTCCTGAGGGTATAGTTACGCTTGTCAGAGCTGAACACCCGGAAAATGCATAGCTGCCTATTGAGGTTACGCCGGAAGGAATTACTACTTTTTTCAAGCCGTTACAATTTTCTAACAATCCTTTTGGAATGGTTTTAACGCCTGACTTTATCGTTGCTTTAGTTATATTCCCCGGGAACGCATCATCCCCCACTGTGCATTTTTTCGCTTTGTAGATTAAGGTTTTAAGCTGATTACATCCCAAGAAAGCATCGTTACCTATTGACTTTACCGACTTGGGTATTGTAATGCTTGTCAAAGAGGAACAGTATGAAAAAGCATAGCTGCCTACTGAGGTTACACTATCGGGAATTTTGATGCTTGTGAGAGATTCAAATCCAAAAAATGCATCTTCAGGGATACTCTTTACACTGCTTCCTATTGTTACTTTAGTTATATTATCATCCGCCTCCAAAAAAGCCGATTCTCCAATGGTACATTTAGCTGCATTGTAGGTTAAGGTTTTTAGATTACTGCAATACTCAAAAGCAGAATTCCCTATTGATTTGACCGCTTTGGGAATTTTAATGCTTGTTAGGGATGAACAACAAGAAAATGCGTAGTCTCCAATGTTAGTCACACCTGTTCCCATATCAACACTTGTAAGATCCGAGCATCCCCCAAATGCACTTTGACCTATTGAAGTTACGCTGTCGGGAATAATAATGCTTGTAAGGTCTTTGCAACAGCTAAATGCGGAACTGCCAATAGAAGATACCTTGTTTCCGATTGTGACACTTGCAAGGTTTTCACAACCCGAAAAAGCCCTATCGCCTATTGTGGTAACGCTATCTGGAATTATTATTTTTTCTGCACTGCACCATACAAAAGCATCCTTGCCTATTTCGACGACAGGATAACCGCCCAATGTCGAGGGTATGTAAATCGTTTTAAGACCCGAAGAAGTATTATAGTCGGTGATGGTGGCTTTCCTTTTTGATACCGTGTAAGTATAGTCTCCACTGGAGTCAGCATCTGCTACTATAGAAAAACTCTCACCAGGTGCAACGGACAGTAGCAATATGAGAGTAAGTAAGATTGATAAGAATCGTTTTTTCATAGTTTTTCAAATCCTTTCAGATGTTTTTTCTGCATAAGACAATGTCTATTGTGCCACTTTTAATTTGTGAAGTCAAGGCTCTCATTCAAGCCGAGTTTACACTATATAATCAATATTTCAAAAAACACTCCTTCCAAAGGCTCTAATAGTTGAACACTGTTCACCACTATTCTATGTATTATATCATACAATATAATAAAGGTAAATAGTTTTCAACAAAAAAGAGGAAAAATTTATGTTCAAAAACAAAGCCGCCGACGGCACAAATAACCTTTGCGGCAAAAGAATTGCTGAAATCAGAAAGAGTCAGAAGCTTTCTCAACGCAAGCTTGCCGCTAAGATGCAGCTTTTGGGATTTGATGTTGACCACTATTTCATCCGTCGGGTGGAAAACGGTGAGAGGTTCGTCACCGACATTGATTTAGTGATCTTCTCAAGAGCTTTAAAGGTATCGATAGAGGATATGCTATCGGCGGAGGACGCGATTATTTAATTCTGAACCGCTCCATAAACATTATACTTGATGTCAAAGCCAAAAATCTTATGCTGGCAGCATAGTTGACAAATTTTTCTTAATTTGGTAGAATTATGTTGAATAGTGTTTAACTGTGTACTGCGGCTGTAATAAAGAAGGGTGAACTATGGAGAAAAAAGACACGTCAAAGATTGTGGAGGAGTTGAAGCTCTGTCCTGATTTCAACACTTTTTACAACGAAAACAAGGAATATATGATAAATTCCTCCCTGTCGGAATTGCTCAATAAGTTACTTAAGTCCCACAGCTTGAAAAAGGCTCAGGTGATTAAAAAATCCGAGATTTCAGAGGTTTATGCCTATCAGATTTTTTCGGGAATCAGAGTGCCCGAAAGAAAGAAGCTTCTTTGTCTTGCAATAGGTATGGGCTTGAGCTTAGACGAGACTCAGGAGCTTCTCAAGTGTGCGGGTTATTCAATGCTTTTTGTTAAAATTCCCTTTGACTGTGTTGTGATATACGGCATCTGCAACCATCTGACAGTTGTGGAAATCAATGACCTGTTGTTTCAATACGATTTGGAAACCCTGGGGTGATTTAATATGAAAAAGTGTCCCTTTTGCGGGGCAACAATAGAAGAAAATGCCAAATTTTGTCTCTATTGTATGAAGGAACTTGAGAAAAAGGTTGTTTACGATAAGCGACCTTTTTTCATTAATGGGAAGCTTTTGCCAATTATCGCCACAGCTTCGGCTCTTTTGATAATTTTGGCAATAATCCTCGCCGTGGTTTTCTCGGGCAAAAAGCCGTCGGATACTTGGTCTGAAAACGCGGGCTCGACTGCCGCGGGAATTGCAGAGAACGAAGCACTTTCCCAACTCTATCAAGTGCCAACAAGCTCACAAATTTCAGAAAGTCTCTTGGAAGAAATTTTAACTGCTGTCAGCGACGCATCAAACCCTGACACCACTTTTACTTCAGACGGAAGTTTGTTGGCTTCCGATATTTTCTCATCAGCAGATGTGGGTTCAGGCTATGAAGCAGAAACCGACCTTTCAACCTCTGAATCTTTTGACAGTAGAGATAGTCACCCACAAGATACCGCTTCTGCCAACAGCACCTACAACCAAGGCAGTACCACTTCATCGGTTACCGCCCAAAAACCATCCAATTCCAAACCATCCATCGCAGCCTCACAAACTCCGCCAACACAAGTTTCTGTGCCGCAATCGGTGGTTACACACAGTAATCCCACTGCATCAATGCCATCAACCATTACTTCGATAAACGGCAACCAATATCAAAGCAGTTCGACATCATCCGTAATTGCTCCAAAGCCTTCCGGCACAAAGGTTAATTCTAACAAGCCGCAAGCGTCTGTTACGATTTCTCAAAATTCTTCTGTGCAAAGCACCACATCTCAACCATCGGTTACCACCCAAAAACCAACCAATTCCAAACCATCCAACGTAGCCTCACAAACTCCGCCAACACAAGTTTCTGTGCCGCAATCGGTGGTTACACACAGTAATCCCACTGCATCAGTGCCATCAACCATTACTTCGATAAACGGCAACCAATATCAAAGCAGTTCGACATCATCCGTAATTGCTCCAAAGCCTTCCGGCTCAAAGGTTAATTCTAACAAGCCGCAAGCATCTGTTACGATTTCTCAAAATTCTTCTGTGCAAAGCACCACAGCTCAACCATCGGTTCCCCAAAACACCGTAACGTCGGTGGCTGATACCTCCTCCAAAAACGGTAGCTCCCACCAATCCACCGCAGAAAGCGAAACGGATTCTCCACAAGAACTTAAATTCCAATATCGCAAGGCAACCGCCAGCGATTTGAACCTTGGCTTATACTATGTTCCCGATGATAACGAGGTGGTTATCACCAATGTAGAGGGGGCACAGGCAAACGGGGTTTACATCATTCCTCAATATATTGGCGACAAAAAGGTTTGCGCCGTTATGGCTAATGCCTTCAGCGACAGCTCGGTTGCACCTACCGTCAAAAAGGTGGTTGTGCCAAAAAGCGTTACGGCTATATGGAACTACGCCTTTGCGGGTTGTCGCAATATGACCGACATTTACTTTTTAGGCAACAGCATCTATTTAGAAGGTATGGCGGTTGACTCCGCCGCAGGCACCATCACAATCAACAGCTCCTACACCTGTGACAACGGCAACCATTCCGCATACAGAAACCTTGTCAAAAACGTAGATGGCTGGGCCTGGCGAGAATGGGATAAAAAAATAGATTTCTAAAGAGGTGACCCACTTTGACCTGTCAGGAAAAATTAGACGAGCTTTTAGAAATCTACAGCAGGGTCTCTCTGCTCTCAAGCAAGAACCAATGCAAGGTGCTGAGAATCCGCCACAGGGAGCTGAAACAAGATTTGGTTTTACATATTCTCCCCAAGCCCAATCCGATATATGAAACCTTGCGAGGGCTTCGATGCGAAAACCTGCCCGCGGTCTACGAAGTATTCACTCTCGACGACGGTATGATTGTTTTGGAGGAATATGTAGAAGGGCTTAGCGTGGGGGAAATCGCCGAAACGGGGCGGTACAGAAAAAGCGGTGCAAAAAAAGTAGTTAAGTCGGTTTGCCGCGGCTTAAATGTACTCCACCAAAACGGAATCGTGCACCGCGATATTAAGCCGGAAAATATTATGGTTGATAAAAACGGGCGGGTTGTGCTTATCGACTTTAATGCCGCAAGAAGGATTCAGCAAAAAAGCCGCGACACAGAGATTATGGGTACGGTGGGCTATGCCTCCCCCGAGCAGTTGGGCATCACTCAAAGCGATGAAAGAACCGATATTTACGCGGTGGGAATACTGCTGAATGTTTTGCTTTTGGGTAAGCACCCCAGCGAGAAAATCGCCTCGGGACGTATGGGTAAAATAGTCAGAAAATGCACCGCTGTTAACCCTGAGGACCGATATCAATCAGCAGAAAAGCTTGCCTATATTTTATAAAAAGCGAAAAGCGTCAGATCCCATAAAAGAATCCAACGCTTTTCTAAAAGAGAGTAATATATACTAATCCCTTTCGCCGTGGCGGTAGGGGTTAGTTTTTTCTATCCGAAAACCTTTTTAATTTCCTCCAAAAAGCCGTAGCCGAATTTTTCGTCCGGCTCTAAGTAACTGCCCTCAGTCCACTCATTCCAGGTGGATAGGGTTATGTAATCGCACTCGTACTCGTCGCTTTCGGAAAACTCCTTTGCGGCACGAAGGGCTCTGCCGAAGTCGGCAGTATTTTCGCCGACCGTTACGGGCAGGAAGGGAAAACCGATGGGCTCGTACATATCCGACTGAACAGTTCTGGGGGAGCTGTCCCAACCCCTTTGAACGGTGATTGATACGGGTAGGTTGAAAAACTCCTTATCACCACGGAAGGTTTCAATGCCATCGTCTATAAATCTTTTGTAACTATACTCCGGGAAACTGTTTTCGTCGTTTAAGGGCCAGCCGTAGCGGAAAAGGGCATCAAAGCCAAAGCCGTCAAAAAAGGCATTTATCCCCTCTTTGTCGGTGGCACATTCGCAGTTGCGACACTCACCCGTGATATACATTTCACCAAGCCCTGCCGCACGGACCCTTTCCCTCAGGTTGCGGATTGCCTTGGCGGCTTTTTCCACACCACCCAAGCCGTTGGCAAACTTCTGAACAGCATAGATACCGAAATAAATTTTGCCGTTGATTTTAAGGTAATTCTTGCGGTGAAAATAGTTCTTTATGAAATAATCGGTCATAGCTTCAAAATCCTCTAAGGACATTTCAGCAGAAAGCAAGGATTGGCAACCGTTAAGGTAGGAGGCAGGATGAACGTAAATCGGGTCGTGGTTGCACCAGACAAGACCGATTTTGAAGTCATCACTGTTGGCGGCTCCGAAGAAGCCATCGTCCAATGCCTTCATTCTGTAGCCACCGTCGGAGAACCAATAGGTGTCCCACAAAAATCCTGTTATACCGTGCTCCTTAGCGGCGGTAATTTTACCCTCCATAACCTTAGGGTCGGATTCGTCGCCATAGCCCCACTGTGGGATTCTCGGCTGATAGTGTCCCTCAAATCTCGGGCGGGCACACTTTGCCACCTCCCACTCGGTCCAGCCCTTGCCGTGCCACTTGTCGTTTCTGGGATCTCGATGCCAGTTTGGGAAATACCAGGCTAAAACTTCCTTTTTATTACTCATTATTCTGCAATCCTTTCAAAAGAAATTCGAAGCCCTCATCGCTTTCGGGGAAACGGTGACCGCCCTCCCAAAGGTCGAAGCGGAATTTTTCGGGGACTCCGTAAGCTTTATAATATTCCGCCGCCCGTTCGGCTTCGGGTATGGCGGTATGGTAATCGAAAACGTTATCGCTTTTGCCTACTGCCACGTACAAAGGACGCGGAGCACAAAGTGAGGCTACCTCTGCATCATTAAAACACAGAGCAGAGCCAAAATAGACCATATCCTCGAAGGGATATTGCAGTCTGTCGTTGAAACAACCTGCCGAAAGTCCCACCTTTATACGCTTATCCACAGCCATTGTGTAGAGGGTGAAATAACCGCCGTAGGAAAGCCCTGCCATACCAATTTTGCCGCTATCGGTTTCGGATAACTCTGTCGCAAAATCAATGCACTTCATAATGCCCGCTACTTCGAGTCCTGTAATGGTTATGCCGAAGGAACGAAGCTTTGTGTCGATTTTTCTCCGGTTGTGAGGCACCTTATAGTTCCGTGCGGTTTCGGACTCCTCTAAGGACCAGAGAAGTAGCTGAGGAGCCAATACCACAGCCCCCAAAGACATCAGCCGCTGTGCCGCGAAGCCGTAGTTGTTTTTGCCGTTAAATCCACAAAGCAGTTCGGGCGCACCGCCGCCACCGTGCTGACATACCACCAGGGGTAAGTTCTTCGCTCCGTGGGGGATTAACAGCATAGCGTAAAATGGGATTTCGCGGGTTACGTACACCCTCAGACGGTAGATTTCGCAAAGCGCATCCTCCCCCACCCTCTCAAGTGTAGGCTCAGGGCAAGCG
>JAZNQM010000204.1:0-5026 GCA_045590175.1 Acutalibacteraceae bacterium
AGAAGGAGAAGGACCACGTTGAGGGCTTTGCTCCTGAGGTTGCCTGGGTTACCCACGGCGGTGCCGAGAAATTAGAGGAGCGTCTTTGCGTAAGACCTACCTCCGAAACCCTTTTCTGCGACCACTATAAGAACATAATCCATTCATACAGAGATTTACCCAAGCTCTATAATCAGTGGTGCTCTGTTGTCCGTTGGGAAAAGACAACCCGACCCTTCCTTCGCTCCAGAGAGTTTCTCTGGCAGGAGGGACACACCATCCATGCCACTCGTGAAGAGGCGGAGGCCGAAACCATCCGTATGCTGAATGTCTATGCCGATTTTGCAGAGGAAGCTTTGGCAATGCCTGTTGTTAAGGGTGTAAAAACCGAGAAGGAGCGTTTTGCTGGTGCGGTGGATACCTATACCATCGAAGCACTTATGCACGACGGTAAGGCTTTGCAGAGCGGTACTTCCCATTTCTTCGGTGATGGCTTCGCAAAGGCTTTTGAAATTCAGTTCACAGATAAGGACAACGAGCAGAAATACCCCTTCCAGACCTCTTGGGGTATGACCACCCGTCTTATCGGCGCTATAATAATGACCCACGGTGACGACAACGGTCTGGTGCTTCCTCCCGCTGTTGCTCCTACTCAGTTGGTAATTGTTCCTATTGCTTCCCACAAGGAAGGTGTTGTGGAAAAGGCAGAGGAGATTGAAGCAAGACTTAAGAAAATTTGCAGAACCAAGCTTGACAACACCGACCGTTCTCCCGGCTGGAAGTTTGCCGAATACGAAATGAAGGGTGTTCCGCTTCGTCTGGAGATTGGTCCCAAGGATATTGAAAACAATCAGTGCGTTGTTGTAAGACGCGATAACAGAGAGAAGTATTTCGTTTCTTTAGATGAATTGGAAACCAAAATCCCCGAGCTTCTTGACCTCGTTCAGAAGGGTCTTTACGATAAAGCTTTAAAGCGTCGCGAGGAAATGACCTACACCGCTTCAACCCTTGAAGAAATCAAGGATATCGCCGACAATAAGCCCGGCTTTATCAAAACTATGTGGTGCGGTGAGCGTGAGTGCGAAGATAAGCTGAAGGAGTACGCAGGCATCACATCAAGATGTATGCCGTTCCAGCAGGAGAATTTGGGTGAGGTTTGTCCTTGCTGTGGCAAGCCCGCAAAGAAAATGATATATTGGGGAAAAGCATATTAATTGGAGGTGCATCTCTTGAACAATAAAGTTTTAGCTCGATTTTGTACAATGCTTGTGGTGGTTTGTATTGCATTAACGACTTTTGTAACCGCTTTTGCAGTTGATAACTCTATTGAAGGAACATCTTCAGCTACAAGCGTAACTGCATCCGAAGAGAAAATTTCTGAAGAAACTAAGCCCGCTGAAAAGCAAGACGTTGAAAAGGAACCCACGGTTTCTTCTTCAGAACTCAAGGAGGAGTCTAAAGAAGAAAAACCTACAGTTAGCGTGGTTTCTTCCAAAGTGGATAAACCGGTTGTAAATGAGGTGTCTTCCAAAGAAAATAAACCGGTTGCGAATGAGACATCATCCAAGAAAGACAATCCTGAAAAAAATGATTCTGAGTCCAAAGAAGAAAAGAATGAATTGGAATCCAAGGTCGAAAAAACCGAAGAAGATGGTTCTCCTTCAAAAGATGTGTCATCCAAAGAAGATGTGAATTCTACTAACTCTAAAGATGAATCGAATAAAGAGGCAGTTTCTTCCAAGAAAACCGAATCAAAAAAAGAAGAGTCTTCAAAAGAAACTGAGTCTGAAAAAGATTCTGATAAAGGCGAATCTTCCAAAGAAACAGTGGATAAAGACAAGGAATCCAATAAAGAAACTGTTTCAAAGGAAGAAAGCTCCAAAGAAACTGATACTAAAAAAGATTTCAACTCCAGCAAGGTAGAGGTCGATGATAAACCTTCGGAGGAAGAAAAAATAGATGTTGAAGAAACAACCTCCGAGGAGAATGAGTCCGAAGCATTTTCTGAGGAACCGGAAGAATCCGTTTCAAGCGAAACTTCAGAAGAAGAGGATGCTGAAACCGTTTCATCATCTTACGAAGAAGAAATCGTTTCTTATCATACCCCCACATATAACGAAGGAAGCCTCAGCGAGGATTGGGAAAAAGATGAAGACTTGGAAGTATCGGTAAAAGAGTCAAAACCCAAAAAGGAACTGTCTGACCATATGTTCGATCCTAAAAAGGCAGTAGCAGGTTGGATATGGCTTCCCATTTTAATCTCCGTTATTTGCATCGGCGTGCTTGTGTATGTAAACTTTTTCTTGTATAAGAGCGGTGCACATTCAGGCGGTAATGCAAAAAAAGTCAATGAAGATGAGGTGTCGGAGGACATCGAGGATTTGATAGATGATGAAATCGATGACACCGGAGAAAACGAGGAAATTAAAACTACAGAAGAAGTAGAGGACGATCCTTTTTCTGCAGCGAACTTCTTTAAGTTCGACGACGATGAATAGAATTTAAAACCGCGGTTTGGTCCGTGCATAGAATCTAATAAAACACAACCAAAAATTTTTTCAAGAATCTTCAAAAAATGCTTGACAAAGGTTTTTGGTTGTGTTATTATGTTAAGGCACGATGTGTGCAGATATGCGTTGATGCGGGAGGTGGCCGACCTCGAGTCGGGAAATTTCCGCGGAGTATGTCCGATTTATAAACCGGGCGACAAAAGCTTGTTCAATGGCAAACGGCAGGGACGTGTCCCTGTACGTGCACGGCTTCTCACGGCCGTATCCCGGATTTATGGAAATTGTCCATAACATCCGGTTTTATACTGTTCGGGGTTGAAACACACGGAACAGTGTCACAAGCATTTTGCAACCCGCCAAAATTTTTAATGGAGGCGACAACAAATGGCAGTCAAAGAAAAGATCAGAATCAGACTGAAAGGTTACGACCACGCTTTGGTAGACCAAGCAGCAGAGAAGATCGTTGAGACAGCAAAGCGCACAGGCGCTCGTCTTTCCGGTCCCGTGCCGCTGCCCACCGAAAAAGAGGTAGTAACAATCCTTCGTGCTGTACACAAGTACAAGGATTCCCGTGAGCAGTTCGAAATGAGAACTCACAAAAGGCTTATCGACATTCTCAGACCTTCCAACAAAACTGTTGAGGCTGTGACAAGTCTTGAGCTCCCCGCCGGCGTTGAGATTGAAATTAAGCTTTAATTTTAATGTCACGTGCGCGAGGTCATGTTGGCAAGTGCCAACCAATAACCTATAAGGAGGATACAAAAATGCAAAAAGCAATCGTTGGCAAGAAGCTGGGTATGACCCAGGTTTTTGACGCAAACGGCAATGTTGTTCCTGTAACCGTAATCGAGGCAGGCCCTTGCGTGGTTTGTCAGAAGAAGACCGCAGAGAACGACGGCTATGAAGCAATTCAGGTAGGCTTCGGCGACATGAAGGCTTCAAAGGTGAATGGTCCTATGAAGGGTCACTTCGCAAAAGGGGACGTAGCTCCCAAAAAGGTTCTTCGCGAATTCAGACTTGAAGACATCTCTATATATAATGTAGGCGATATCATCAAGGCAGACTTTTTCGCAGAAGGCGACAAGGTAGATGTAAAAGGTACAAGCAAGGGTAAGGGCTATGGCGGTGTTATCAAGCGCTGGAACTTCGGCCGTCTTAAGAAGAGCCACGGTACCGGTCCTGTTGCAAGACACGGCGGTTCACTCGGTGCTTGTAGTACTCCCTCAAAAGTTGTTAAGGGAAAGAAAATGGCAGGTCATCTTGGTAACGAACGCGTAACCGTTCAGAACCTCGATGTAGTTAAGGTAGATGCAGAGAACAATATCATCGCTGTTAAGGGTGCCGTTCCCGGCCCCAAGGGTGGCATTGTTGTTCTTGCCAACACCGTGAAAGCCTAAGGGAAGGAGATTGAATTATGCCTAATGTAGCAGTATTAGATATGGCAGGAAAGAAAGTTTCTGACATTCAGCTTAACGATTCCGTATTTGATATCGAGCCTAATGCAGTAGTTATGCACATGGCTGTTGTTAACTATCTTGCAAATCAGCGCCAGGGCACACAGTCAACTCTGACTCGTACTGAGGTTTCAGGTGGCGGTCGCAAACCTTGGCGTCAAAAGGGAACCGGTCATGCAAGACAGGGTTCCACCCGTGCTCCCCAGTGGACACACGGTGGTGTGGCTATCGGCCCTAAGCCCCGTGATTATTCTTATGCCTTAAACAAGAAGGTTCGCAAGCTTGCTCTCAAGTCTGCTCTTTCTGATAAGGTTCTCAGCGAGTCTTTAATCGTTCTTGATAACCTCGATGTTAACGAGTATAAGACAAAGGTTGTTGCCGATTGTCTTAAGGCTGTTAACGCCGGCAAGAAAACTCTTATCGTTCTTTCTGATATGAATTCTTGCGCAATCAAGAGTGCCGCCAACATCAAAGGCGTTAAGACCGCTCAGGTTAACACCATCAACACCTACGATATCATCAATGCCGATACACTGGTTATCGTCAAAGATGCTGTAGCCAAGATTGAGGAGGTTTACGCATAATGAAAACTGCTCAAGAAGTTATTCTGGCTCCGGTAATCACCGAAAAGAGTATGACCGGAATTGCTGATAAGAAGTATGTCTTCAAGGTTGCTAAGGATGCAACTAAGGTTGACATCGCAGCTGCAGTAGCTGAGCTTTTCAAGCTCGACAGAAAGCAGATCGTTAAGGTAAACACCATTAACGTTCGCGGTCAGGAAAGACGTGTAGGTCGCTACAGCGGATACACCGCTTCCTGGAAGAAGGCAATCGTAACCTTAAGCGAAGACGCTAAACCCATTCAGTTCTTCGAAGGTCTTATGTAATTAATTTTCGGATTTCTGGCAATGTATGGGGGTTGTTTGACCCCGCTAAGCCAAAACAGGAGTGTGAAATCAAATGGCAATCAAACATTATAAACCTACTACTCCCGGTAGACGTGGTATGACCGTTCTCGATTATTCCGAGCTTTCAAAGGTTGCACCCGAAAGAAGTCTGCTGGAGCCTATTAAAAAGAATGCAG
>JAZNQM010000205.1:0-13748 GCA_045590175.1 Acutalibacteraceae bacterium
TTCAAGCGCTCTCCCAGCTGAGCTATACCCCCATATGAGGGTTCGTCAAGTTTTTATTTATGAAATTATGTGGTGGGGTCTGGCTTTGAGTGCATCGCGCTCCCAGCTGAGCTATACCCCCAAGACAAGATGTATTATACCAAATCGCGGATGGTTTGTCAATATCATTTTTAGATTTATTTAAATTTATTCAAGGTTAATGTTTTACATCTTTTGTGCCAGGATATTAAGTCCTAAAACTATGTATACAACACCGCTGACCTTGTTAGCAATGGTGCCTACCTTCTGATTTTTATTAAGCTGTTTACTGACAAACGACGACCCCATGGCGAGTATTAAGCACCATACCGTACTGGTGCAGAAAAAGGTCAGCCCTAATATCACAAAAGGCAGGAAGCCATAGGTGTTATCAGGAGATACAAACTGCGGCAGAAGTGCCAAAAAGAACAGGGCGACCTTGGGATTCAAAGCGTTGGTCAATATACCTTGAATGTAGGTTTTAAGGGCGGTTTCGCCTTTATTTTCGGAACCGTCGTAAAGAGCCGCAGACTTTGTAAAAACAGCTTTCAGACCCATAAAAAAGAGATAGGCGGCACCTAAGATTTTCATCAGATTGAAAGCAGTGGCAGATGTAGCGAGAACTGCAGAAAGACCGAATGCGGCAAGTAGAGTGTGCAGAAGAATACCTGTTGAAATACCCAAAGCAGAGGCTATCCCCTTTCGCCTGCCGCCCACAGCAGAACGGCTTAAAATATAGATAGTATCCGTCCCGGGAGTTATGTTAAGCAGCACCGAAGAAGCCAGAAAAGAACCGTAACCAACTATACCAAACATCGCCATCACCTCCGATAGACTACATTTTAGCACAACAGTTAGAGATATTCAAGGTTTTATTCTTCCGTAGCTTATCCGTAGCTTGATACAATACAAAAACAAGCCCTGTGTTTCCACAAGGCTTGTGATGTAGATAAAACAAATTATCTCTTTGAGAACTGAGGTTACTCCCCATAAGATGGGGAGATGTCGCGTAGCGACAAAGGGGACGGGCGCCGTCAGCGCCACGACGAGCGTGAGGAGTGCAAAAAACAAGCCCTGTGTTTCCACAAGGCTTGTGATGTAGATAAAACAAATTATCTCTTGGAGAACTGAGGTGCACGACGAGCGCCCTTGAGTCCGTACTTCTTTCTTTCCTTCATACGAGGGTCACGAGTGAGAAGACCGGCCTTCTTGAGAGCGGGACGAAGGTTTTCGTCACACTGGAGAAGTGCACGAGCGATACCGTGCCGGATAGCACCGGCCTGACCGGTAACACCGCCGCCGGCTACGCGGCAAACGATATCAAACTTGTCAGCAGTACCTGTGAGGGCGAGGGGCTGACGAGTGATGAGTTTCAAAGTTTCAAGACCGAAATAATCGTCGATATCGCGGTCGTTGATTGTGATTTTACCTGTTCCGTTGTAAACACGAACACGGGCAACAGAGCTCTTTCTTCTGCCGGTGCCGTAGAAATAAGGTTTTCCTTCAAACATTACCTAATACCTCCCGATTAAAATTCGTAAACTTCGGGCTTCTGTGCTGCGTGATTATGCTCAGCGCCTGCATATACGCGAAGACGAGTGAGTGCTGCACGACCGATAGTTGTGTCAGGAACCATACCCTTAACTGCATATTCCATTGCACGTTCGGGATGCTCCTGCATTAAGATTTTGTACTGTGTTTCTTTGAGACCGCCAACGTAGCCGGAATGGGTACGATGGAATTTCTGCTCAAGCTTTTTGCCTGTGAGAACAACCTTGTCTGCGTTAATAACGATAACGTGGTCACCGCAATCAACGTGAGGAGTGAACTCGGGCTTAACCTTGCCACGGAGAAGGTCAGCTGCAACAACAGCTACACGACCCAGAGGCTTGTTAGCAGCGTCGATGATATACCATTTGCGCTGCATATCCTGTGCTTTAGCCATGAAAGTGGACATAGTTTTTACCTCCAAATTATTTTTATCAGCCTTAGTATAATACCACAAGTATAAACTTGTGTCAAGAATTTTTTCGAAAAATTTTAATTTACAAATGTGTTTCTCTTGTTTTCTCTTGTTTTCTCTTGTTTTCTCACTTTTTCTGAAATATCATTTTTAGAAATCATCACAAAAAAAAGGCTGCTCGGCGAACCGAACAGCCCTTTTGAAATTCTGTTGATAAAATAATCTTTAGATTACTTCTTAATGGTCTGGTTGATACAGGTTGTAATCTGATCCTTAACTTCGTTGATACACTTAGTGATATCGTCGCCCTTAACGATCTTCTGAATAATACCGCCTTCGGTGAGAGACATACTTGTCATATCAGAAGTACCGAAGCAACCTATTTCACAACAGATGTTACCCTTAAGGAGACCGTCAACAAATGCCTGATCCTGGTCATCCAACTCGTTGTCGCCCTTAACGGGATCTTTGTATCCTGAACGGAATACATCCCAAGCGAGAGCAACCTTAGGATCGGTACCCTTACCGGAAGCTACAGCGGTAAGCCAGCCGGTGGGGTATGCCTTCTTAGTGTTGGTGAAGCCCAAAGGCATAGTGGTGATTTCGAGGTTGTTAAGGTCACGACCAAAAGCAGTAGAGAGCTTAACTTCCTTAGAAATGTCGAGGTACTTAGAGGTTTCCTCTGTCCAGAGGTAAACGCCGCCCTTAAGAAGGGTGTCGTAGGAGTTGTATGCGTGAGCAGAGTCACGTGGCTCTACGATAGCAGCATTACCATATGTAAGAGACTGCAAGAACTTCATAGCTTCCATATACTGCTGAGAAGAAACGTTCTCTTTGTATTTACCGTTGCTAACGGTTGTAACATTACCGCCGAAAGAAAGGGGCAAGCCACGACCGGTGAAGGAGTTGGAGAGGAAGTATACGTCAGAAGTGGTAAGCTTTCTACCAAGGTTTTTGATGAAATCCCAAGTCCACTGAGTGGTACGCTCGGCAAGAACTCTGGGGTCCTTATTGCCGGAGAAACCAGCATCAGCCATCTGCTTCTTGTTATAGTAAATTACATAAGGGAAGCAAGAGTTGAAGTTACAAGTACCGTAGATTTTGTTCTTATATATGAAGTAAGAAGTCTTATTCATATCGATACCGCCGGCGGAAGGATTGTTACTATCCATAACGTCGCCTGTGGAGATAACATCAGTGATGTCGTTGTACATACCGTCGATAGCACAAGCGGGGAAGTTAACGCCGTGAACAAAGCAGATGTCGGGAGACTGCTTAGCAGAAATACGCTGAGCAACCTGCTGGTTGTAGTTAGCAAAGGTGAAGGTTTCAAACTTAATCTTACAATTGAACTGCTTTTCGAAAGCTGCTACAGTTCTCTTGAAAGATTCAGTGTGGTACTGACCTTCTTCTGTGATAGCCATTGTGTAGGTTTTGCCGCCTAAATTAAGACCATCAACAACACTCTTACCCTCTTTGATCTTAAGACCTGCGAGGTTGATAGCAGCAGTAATGTTGGTCTGACCGCTTTGGTTGATTGCATTACCTGCGTTGCTGTTAACCTGGCTAACGTTTCCTGCACCAACAACACGGGAGGGTGTGCCGGTTACCTGAGAACTAACATTCTGAGTGGGCTGCTGGTTCTGAGAAGGAGCCTGGGTCTGAGGTGTGGACTGAACCTGACCGGGGTTCTGGTTCTGAGTAGGAGCCTGTGTCTGAGGTGTAGACTGAACCTGACCGGGATTTTGGTTCTGAGTAGGAGCCTGAGTCTGAGGTCTGGACTGAACCTGACCGGGAGTCTGGCTCTGAGTAGGAGCCTGAGTCTGAGGTCTTGACTGAACCTGACCGGGAGTCTGGTTCTGAGTAGGAGCCTGAGTCTGGGGTCCGGACTGAACCTGACCGGGAGTCTGGCTTTCTACCGGAAGCTGAGGTTCTCCATCAAGAGGAACTTCAACCTGACTTCCTACCATATTGGCAAGCTCGCTTGAAATCAAGCTCTCAATTTGGCTTGCGTCTGTTGATGCGGTATCTTCTACCACACTTTCGGGTGCTGCATCCTGACTAACAACAGATTCGACTGAAGGAGTAGCAGTGCTGGGTGTGTCGGTGGTTTCGTCGCCGCCACAAGCTGCTAATGTTACAATCATACCTGTTGCCATAAGCAATGCAATGATTCTTTTTACCATTTTGGATTTCCTCCTTTAAAATTTTCTATCTAATTATACACCACTTATTTCGTTTAGTCAATAAAAATAGTGTAAATTTAACATTTTTAATTATTAATTTTTATAAAAAACGATTAGTTTGTCTAAAATGCTAATTTTGTTGGGTAGGTTGCCTAAATTACAAATGACAAAATTAGACAATATTCACAAGTGTTATTTCTTGTGTTGACCGACAAATCAATATTTTAGTAACCAATACACACAATTGTCAATATATTCCATACCAATTTTGCCCATTTCCTTCAAGTATGTCAAGTACGAACGTACCGTACTACCCACAAGAGCCGCCTGCATCATATTGAAAATCACTTTATTGTTGTCGAAGAAATACTTGGTTACTTCATCCGTGAGCCTTGGCTCGCGACAAAACTCTAAAATCTCACTAAGGATTCTGTTAACATATTCCTTATTAATATCGGTAAGTTCTTGGATATTTTCAACAGGAGCACTGTGGCTGGGGATGAACAGTCTGCCCTCCATCTTTTCAAGATTGTCGAGGGTTTCAAGGTATTTCCCTACCTCTATAAGATATGTGACGGTATACTTTTCGAGAACCTCCCGCGAAGCCACGCTGTCAGCTATGAACAGTACGTTGTCGGAGGTTTTAAATCCCACCATTCCCAATGTATGCCCATAAAGAGGAAACCATTCGAGACCCTCAGGCATATCCGCTTCGCTCAAAGGCAGAGCATTGCTTTTTTCCGCCATATAAAATTTATTAGCGAGCTCCGACATAGGGTAAGCACCGTACAGCAAAATCGAATTCAGCACGGGATAATTAACCGCACCGCAGTCAATATCGGGAACATAAATCTTACATCCTGTTTCCTGCTGCAGCCAGGCATTACCCCCAACGTGGTCGGCGTGGCAATGGGTATTGAAAATGCCTTTGATTTTCCACCCCTGCTCACTAATGATTTTTAAAATACGTTTTGATATACGACCATCGTTGCCGCTGTCGATAAGATACACGTCGCCGTTGTCGTACGGCTTATAAATTCCAATCTTCGATGGGTATTCAATATAATATGTGCGACTACCCACCTGCACTAACTCAAACATTTTAATCACGTCCTTGGAGCAAACCAAACTTCTTTATTTTAGCAATTCCTCAAAAGTCTGCAAATTATCCGTAAAGTTGAAAACCACACCCGTTGTTCCCGACTGGTCGGGTTGCAAAAACCGAAGACTGCCGTTTTTACGCATTACGTCTCTGCCCTCGGGATTGCAGTTGCCGGGTTCAAGACCCAATACATAATCTGTTTTACCCATCATCTTCCACTCGGTAAAGAAGGGCATATCGGCTTTGTTATAATTAAGCACCACTCCGCAATCTGAATCGGGATTGAAAATGCCAACCGAGGCTTTGCCGTTTCTTTCCTTTACGTCGAAGTAATAACACCTCTCTGAATATTCTGCCTGCGGTTCTTCCATAATAAGAGCTGAATCGATATGTTCACGGGCATTATCGGTACGAGCTTCGACCCCGTAGTTCGGCACCCTGACAATACTGCTCTCGCTGACCAAGGGGTATCCCATATTGCAGTGGTACATAACCATATATGGTGATGTGGTATCCCCAAGATTTGTGACGGTATCGCGAAGAGCTATCTCGTCGGATTTGTAGGAGAAGAAATATTCTCTGCGAAGCTCTAATTTTCTGCCGAAGATCACAGCGTCGGTAAGCTTTAGCGCAAGGGTAAGTCCTTCTTCGGTTTCGTCATTCACACAGACTGTGGCGGGAATATGGGATACGGTTCCGTGCAGAGGCAGTTCCTCGCCCTCGTCAACGCAGGGCGAACCGACCGCAGTAAGACCGCAGGTGGTAACAAAGCCCGCGGTAAAGGATTTAAGAAAGCCTACCCCGTCCTTATCATAATACTGAGGGGCAACATATCCGCAAGGAGAAAAGAAGCAAAGATTTTTGCCCTTATAGCTCACCCTCGACAAATCACCTGCACGGTCAAGAGAAACCCAGGCTTCAAGCCCGCGACCGTTTCTGACATAAAGGAAATTCATTCCCTCTCCCCTGCCGCCGTGGAGAGTATAGTGCTCTGCACCGCGAAGCTGCAAGGGGTTGCCAATGTAATTTTTCATTTGTTACACGTCCTTTGGCTTTTAGGATAAACGTAGCGGTGCAACAGGTAAACCCCCACCGCACCGCTGTTTTTAATTAATTTATTTTGCAAGGCTTGCGATTATTTCGGCACATTTCTCAACACCGAAGCTGCCGCTGTTGATGGTGATATCGTAGTTTTTAACCACTCCCCATTCGCCGCCTGTATAGTAGCTATAGTTAGAGGAACGAGCCTTGTCCTTTTTCTTGAGGCTTTTTTCTACATCCTTTTCGGGGATGCCGTAGTACTTCACGCAACGCTCAACACGGTGGGGCATATCGCAGGTGACAAACACCCTCAGAACATCCTCTCGGTCGCGGAGAATATAGTCGCCGCAACGACCGATTATAACACAGGGACCTTTATCTGCCAGCTCTTTGATAATGTTGTTCTGCAACACAAAAAGCTTATCGTTAGGTGCCATTGCTCCGTAGGTGTTGTTCATGAAAACGCCTTCGGTGGAAAGGTTAAAGAGGAAACTGCTGGTACGTACGTCCTCGGATTTTTCAATAAACTCGCTGGAGTAGTTGCTTTGCTCCGCAAGCATTCTGGTGAGCTCCTCATCATAAAAAGGAATACTCAAAATTTCTGATACAAGGCGGCCTACATATCTGCCGCCGCTGCCGAACTCACGGCTGATGGTTATAATCTTTCCCATTGCTATAACCTCTCCTTTCTCTTTTCTATATATATTTTACCACATTTTTCTTTATAACACAAGAAAAAATTCGGGAGCCTTTTTGAGACTCCCGAAATCACATTTTTTATTTGTCTGAGACTTATTTTCCTTCTAATACTGCGGTCACTTTTTCGGCAAGCAGCTCTGCCATAATGAGTTCTTTTCCGTTTCGAGTTTCGAACTCCTCGGCAGTTGTTCCCGCAGATTCTGCATATTGCTCCAAGCTCTTTTTATATTCCGCGTCGGTGATTTTGATTCCTTCCTTGTCGGCTAATGCGTTTACCACCGTTTCGTACATAGCTCTCGATTCTGCATTACTCTTTACCATTGCTTCGAAGTCCTCACGTTTGGAGCCTGTTGCCTCTAAATAGGCATCGAGACTTTCGTAGCCGTATGAGGTAGTAATCTGGGTTTCGTACATTGTACGATACTTATCGGTATAGAACTTAGTGAGCTCTTCGTCCAATTTTCCGTAGGTAGAATTTGTTACGATATGGTTCATAACGGCTGTTCCGTAGGCGGCTTCCTTTGCGGAGTTCATATCTTTCTCGGCATAGCTTTCTTCCTTAATGAAGTTAACGGTTACCTTGAATACAACCTCCTGACCTGCCAAATCAGCAGTGCCGTAGTTTTCGGGGAAGGTAAGGTTCAGATTTTTGGTTTCACCGGGCTTTACACCTACAAGCCCTTCCTCAAAGCCGGGGATGAAGGAGCTCGAGCCGATTTCTAAATCGTAGCCCTCGGAGGTACCGCCGTCGAATGCCTTACCGTCCTTATAGCCTGCAAAGTCGATGTTGGCGATGTCACCGTTCTTTATTGCACGGTCCTTGATTTCCTTGGTGGTAGGGGTATACTCCGAAAGATAGCTGTCAAGAATCGAAGCATTTGTGGTATCGTTCCAGTCAATCTCAATATTCTCATAGTCGCAAAGCTCAACCGTGCCTGCCTTCACCTTGTCGCTGATGGCGGGATTAACAGAAGATGCGGTATCAACGCTTGCAGCATCATCGCTTGAGGTTTTATCCGCTTCGCCACAGCCCGCAAGAAGGGCAAAGCATACTGCCAAAATAAGGGTTAAGATTTTTTTCATTTCAATTTCTCCATTTCATTTTATATTCTGTACCGCCCTTTAACGAGCAGGTCTTTATCTAAATTCAGTCGCCGTTCTTCACAACCGATTCCGCCAAGCATCACCATATAAAACACACCTGTCTGAATCCAAAAGAAGGTTATGTCGGTAAAGGAATGGGCAAGAACCGCGGCTGTGATAGAAACTATCAATATTGCAACTACACTGTCTCGGTCGGCACATAGAACCATAACCACTCTGCGGAACATAACGTACAGCAATCCGATTAGCATCAGGGTTCCTACAATGCCGAAGTTGATGAGGCAGTCTATCACAAGATTATGTCCGTGGACGGTGGAATAGCTACCCTCGTACAGAGCCTGAATTTCATTATATGCCATAAATCCTCTGCCAAAGAAGGGGTTGGCAGCAATTTCCTTAATTGCAATACCCCAAATACGGACTCTGTACCCAGTGGTAAGGGAGGTTTCTGTAAGTCTGGGCAGAAGCCCCGGCAGGGTCGTTATAAGCAGAATTCCAACCGAGCCGCATATCACCATAAGGCAGAACAGTCGATAATGCTTTGAAAAAAGAAGGTATATCGCAATGCCAACCACAACCTCGATAATAGCAAAAAGGCTGCCCGACAGATAAATATTTATCATTCCCACAAAAGCGACCAAGTAATAAAACCAACCTCTGCCGTTTCGGGACACAACCTTATATGCACAGATTATGACTATTGCCGCCATCAGAGAGCCGAACCAGTTGGCGTTGCCGTAGTAAGAGGCACAGCGGTATATAAGCTTACTCTCCCCTGTTTGCAACAGTACCTCCAGCACCGCAGACGCAAAGGAAGGAAAGACCATAAAACAAACCGCCGTCAGACAGGTATCAAAGGTTTGGCGGGTTATGTTCTGCCGTACAAAACAGAACACCAAAAAGATACAGAAGAAAATCGGTGCCACAAGCATACCGAGTATGTTGCGATTATAGAAAGCTACCGCCACAGCATAAGCCGTAAACAGAAAAATCACCGAAACACCGCGGAAGGCGAACAAGCCCTTTTGCAGTTCGGGATTAATCAGAAGCGCTATAACTGCAACACCGCATATCAGCAATGAAAAAACATAGGGCAAAAACGCACCGACGCAAAGCAGAATTATTAGGTTCTGTGCATTCAGAAACTCTTTGACTCTTTTAACGATTTCTGCAGCTTCCACCTATTTTCCTCCTTCCTCATATTCACAATATTGTAAATTATACTACAAACCAACTCAATTTACAAGTACCTTTTAGTAAGCAAAGGAGGAGTATCCGAACCCGATTTCTACGGGACGATTTTCGCTTCTGCTATGTTAAAATACTATCAAATCCGTCAGCCTGCCGCCGCCAATAATCCAAAAAACACCTAAATACTGCCGTTTTAGGCGAGTTCGGATACTACTCTTCTGCTTTAGGTCTCAGATGGCGGGATATTTCTCCCAGCACCCGCTTTTTGTCAGCACTCCACATAGGGGCGATAAGCAGCTTCTTATCACCGTCGCCCGTCAGCCTGTGCACCACCATATCGGGGGGCAAAAGTGCCACGCATTTTGTCAAAAGGCTTATATATTCATCAAGTTCCAGAGTCTTGAATTCTCCACGACGATAAAGTTCCGCAAGGGGTGTCCCCTCCAAAACGTGGAGAAGCTGGAGCTTTATTCCGTCGGCAGAAGATTTTGCGATATACTTCACCGTTTCCAGCATCATTTTCTCGGTTTCATGAGGCAGACCTAAAATTATATGGACCACCACCTCGAAGCCGTTTGTCTTTAGCTTTTCCAAGGCACTGTCGAAAACCGACAGCGGGTATCCCCTGTTGATGAATTCTGCCGTTGCTTCGTGAATCGTCTGCAAGCCCAGCTCCACAGTAACGGGCTTTATGCTCTGCACTCTTTTGAGAACTCCCATCACCTCATCCGATAAGCAATCCGGACGGGTTGCCACAGAAAGAGCAACTATTTCGGGATGTTTGGCGGCAGATATCAGGCAGTTTTCAATATATGCAAGGTCGCCGTAGGTGGAGGTGAAGCTTTGGAAATATGCTATAAACTTTTTGCAGTCGCTTTTGGCACTAATGAGCTTCTTAGCCCTTTCGATTTGCTCCTCAACTGCAAGCTGATAATCCGTCGCGAAGCTGCCTGACCCCTCGGCACAGAAAACACAACCGCCGAATCCGCATCTGCCGTCGCGATTGGGACAGGTGTTAGAGCAGCTGAGGGACAGCTTATACACCTTTTCGCCGTATTTTTCTTTAAGGTGACTATTAAAAGAACGGTAATATATCGGCTCCATCACAGCAGTTCCTTTTCCTTCAGCTGGGTTTCCACCGAGTTTATGATTCGCATAGGACTGTCAAGGCTGGATTCGTGCAGGGGTATTTCCATATCCTTTAGATTGTACGCCTCTCTGAGAGCTCGAGTGAAGCAGATTTCTGCCTCTCCCCCCGCAAAGGCTATGCAATGGTCATCGCCCTCGAATTTCAGTCCGTCGCACATTCCGTCAAAAAGCTTGAGGCAACGGTAAAGACAATTCTTTATATAGCCGGAAATTTCAAGCCGTAGCTTTTCATCATCGGTACGCTCCACCATAAGAAGCATAGTTTCAAGGGTTCTGGTGTAGGTCCTCTGTCTTTGAGCCGAAGCGGTACGTGAGGTTTTAGAGGTGCTGTGACCTAAAAGATAGTCGCAGGTGACACCGTAGTAGTCCGACATTTTAACAAGAAAGTCAAGGTTGCATTCCCTTATTCCGTTTTCGTAGTGAGACAAAAGAGATTGGGAAATTCCCAATTCCAGAGCCGCCTGCTTTTGGGATATACCGCGACGGCGACGGGTGGCGGTGATGATTTCGGCAAATTTATTTTGTGGCATTTTTATTCCCCCTCTTGTTTTTCCAAGGAAATTGTATTACAATAAAACAGCAGGCGGTGGTCTGAAGCATAAGTTCTGCCGCCCGCCTTTATATAATAACATACATTCTGTATAATTTCCAGCATTAATTATACATTTTGTAATTTTGGAGTGATTTTTTGAAAAGTCTGACAATACATCTCATTCGCCACGGTGCCACCGCCGCAAATCAAGCGGGGCAATACGTGGGTATAACCGACCTGCCGCTGACCTTCGAAAGTGCCGACCAGCTTGAAAAATTGCAGGAGAACGACATCTACCCCGAAGTTGAGCAGGTCTACGTAGGTCCCTTGAAGCGTTGCGGTCAGACCGCTATACTGATTTATCCCCGCAACCCTGCAATTCCCGTTCCGAATCTTACCGAATACAACTTCGGCGATTTTGAGGGTAAAACAGGCAACGAGCTTGAAAGCGACGAAAACTATAAGGCCTGGATAGGTGGAAAATTAGCCGCTCCTCCAAACGGCGAAACCACCAAGGATTTCACCGTCAGAATCTGTCTCGGCTTCCGTCAAGTGGTTGAGGATATGCTGTCCCACAACATAACCGAAGCCGCCATCATCACCCACGGCGGAGTTATAATGTCGTTGCTTGATGCCTGCGGTCTCCCCCGCCGTCAGAAATTCCAGTGGATGTGTGACTGTGGCAGAGGCTTCACCGTTAAGGTTACCCCCAGCCTTTTCCATTCAAGCGGCGTGGTTGAGGTTATAGACGTGGTATAACAGAACTCACCGACATAAATCGTCATATAAAAAACTAAGAGCTTTCGGAAATTCCGAAAGCTCTTGATTTTTAACTTGATTGTAAAAAATTACTTTTTCTTGCCGGCGTAGTTAGCTTCCTTCTTAAGCTTTCTTGCGTAGCGGTATTCAACCCACTTAACCCACAGGGGACCTGAGAGACAGACTGAAGAGTAGCTACCGGAAACCATACCCACAGCCATAGGAATAGCAAAGGAGCGAAGTGCGGTAACACCGAAGGCTTCGGCAACCAATGCAACAACTACGACCGAGATGAAGATGGTGATAGAGGTTACAAGCGAACGGGTAAGGGTCTGGTTGATACTGAGGTTAACAACCTCAGTGAAGTTGCCTGCTCCTGCCTTTCTGCGGTTCTCACGGATACGGTCATAAATAATGATGGTATCGTTAAGGGAGTAACCTAAGATGGTGAGGATAACTGCGACGAAGTTGATGTCGATGGGAAGTCTGAACACAACGCAAGCGAAGAAGGCTATCAAAACGTCGTGGATAAGAGCAACCCAGGCAAAGGCGGCGGCAGAGAAACCACCGATTTTGCGGAAACGGATACCAACATATATAACAACCAATATAGCAGCTAAAACCAATGCTACGATACTCTTGGTGTAGAAGCCCTGAGCTATGGTAGCCTGGATAACGTTGGACTCAGCAAAGGCAATCTTGTTCTTGGAGAACTTATCCTGCAAAACCTTTTCTATCTTTTCGTGAACACCCAAGCCCTCGTCTTTTTCGTCATCGACCTTAAGCTTTTCGTTGTCGATAACACCTGCTACCGAGATAACGATTTTGGAAGAACCTGCATCCAAAGCGCTGGTGGATTGAGTAACGTTTACGGTTTCGCCGATGTAATCACTCACGGCATCGGCAACCTTATCGGTGTCGATATCGCCGGTGTAAGTATAGGTGAAACGGCTACCGCCCTTGAAGTTGATGTCAACCTCAACACCCATAACTGCGAAGCAGATAAGACCTGCAACAATCAATGAAAGAGATACGATTAAATACTTCTTAAGATTTCCAACGAAATTGATATTAAACTTTTTCATTCTTAGCACCTCCGTAGAACCAAGGATTACGCAGTACCTTGAATTTTGAAGTTCCCACGAGCAATGCCTTGGAAACGAGAACAGCCATTATGAGGTTTACTACCGCACCAATCAGCAAGGTATAGCCGAAGGAGTAGATAGAGCCTGTGATGGAAGTGGTGAAGAAACTGAGTACCCAAGAGAAAATCTTGTAGAAGAAGCCTTCTGTGGTGCCGAAGGCAGCCATAAGAACGATAGCAACCAAAACGTTGGTAACGTTACCGTCGATAATGGAGCTGATAGCGTTCTGATAACCCTTCTGGATTGCACCGTCGATGGTCTTACCGTTCTGGAACTCTTCACGAATACGCTCGGAGGTGATAACGTTGGTGTCAACACCCATACCAATTGAAAGGATGATACCTGCGATACCGGGAACGGTGAGAGTGAAGGAATCCCAACCGTCGAAGTAGCCCGAGATACAAGCGATAAGTGCTGCTGCCTGTCCTAAAAGGGCGATACTTGCGATAACACCGTTAAGACGGTAGCGGGTAACCATAATGAGACAGATGATTGCGAAAGCGATAACAGCTGCGTAGAGCATAACAGTCAGGGCTTCGTTACCTAAAGTAGGAGTGATGATCTGAAGCATATCGTTGTCGGTGGTAAGGGCGAAGGGCAAGGCACCTGCATTGATTTTATCGGCAAGCTCCTGTGCAGCTTCGGCACTCTCCATACCTTCTATGTAGCAGGTCTTAGAATCAATCTGCTCGTTAACTCTGGGGTTAGAAATCTGGATATCGTCCATCCAGATTGAGATGGTTCCGCTTTCTGCAGCAAGCTCTTTTGTTGCCTTAGAGAACTTGGAAACACCCGAAGATTTAAGGGTGAGGTTTACAACATAGCCTGTGCCGTCGATGTAGCCGCCTTCAGCCTTTGC
>JAZNQM010000206.1:0-10112 GCA_045590175.1 Acutalibacteraceae bacterium
AAACCACGCACCGAAAAACGTAGCTTTGTTCTGCACCACACAGCTAAATTCCCAACAGGTAAATTTAGACAAAGCATACATTTTTACCAAATTCAAAAACAGTATTACAGAAAAAAGCGTAATTTCCCAATAGAGAAAAACATCTTTTATATTTTATCTGCTATATTCCTAATACATCATAGGTAAGGTCGCGAATAGGAGCATGACCACAGCCGATTAAGGCGGGCCAATTTCTTACATGCATTGAAAAGAAAATGGAGAGATTTTCTTTAGGATCTATCATAATATAAGATCCTGCCGCACCGTCCCATCCAAATTCTCCGATTGAGCTTCGCTGTCCCTCTGAATTATCAATAAGGGTACGAACACCCAAGCCGTAGCCATAACCGGGTCCTGCTGCACAACTGAAGTTATTATCCATAGAATAAGAACTTAGCTGTTCTGTACGCATAAGGTCGATGGTTTCCGCGTTCAAAATTCTTGCACCATTGACACCTACACCTCCGTTCGCCAGAGCATCAGCAAAAAGACTAAAGTCATCAACGGTAGAAATTAAACCTGCGCCACCGCTTTCGTAGTTCTTTGTCAGCGCGAAAGGATTTCCGTTATAGATAGGTTCCACTTTAGAGCCGACACATTGATATTGAGCCGCCAATTTACCTACGGGTATCAACTCCTCGCTAAACGCTGTAGAGTTCATTCCCAAGGGTTGGAAGATATTTTCTTTTAAATATTCCGAAAACTTCATACCGGATGCCACCTCAACAACCGCCGCCAAAACATCATGACACAGGCTGTATTGGAACATTTCACCCGGTTCGAAGTCAATAGGTGATAATGCAACTGCGCTTGCCACATCCACAGTTCCCGCATAAGGATTGGCAGCAAGAAGTTCCCGCAAAGGCTCGGCGTCAATGTTATAGTTAAGTCCTGCGCTCATTGTGAAAAGGTGCCACAAGGTCATTGTGGTTTTAGGCGTAACTTGCTTACCGCCTTTGACAAGAAACACATTTTTAAACGAGGGAATATATTTACATACCGGATCCTCAAGGGAGATTATTCCTTTTTCAATAAGCTGCAACGCCGCAACGCAGGTTACAGGTTTCGTGCAGGAATACATATAGTATAAATCTGTTTCAGATACCTCATGGTTGCCTTCATAGTCGGAATAACCGCAGGAGTATCTTAACAGGGTTTTATGGTTCTGCACAATTTTGAGGTCGCACCCCGGCACCCCCTTCTCTTTATGCAAAACATTGGTTACGTAGTTAATTACAGGAGTAAAATCCATAAGCATTCTCCTTAAAAAAGAGAGATGTTAAAACTAACATCTCTCTTTTTTTTTGAAATTATTCGGCAGCTTCTTCTGCAGCAACTTCCTCAACGGGAGCCTCTACAACTTCCTCTGCGGGAGCGGCTTCCTCAACAGGAGCCTCAGCTACTTCCTCGGCAACCTCTTCTACTACCTCTTCCTCAGGAAGGAGAACGCGGATAGAAAGGCTTACACGCTTTGCGTCGAAGTCGATGTTGATGATCTGTGCCTCAACCTCTTCACCGATGGAAAGAACATCCTGGGGCTTCTCAATTCTGCGGTTAGCAATCTGAGAAATGTGGATAAGACCGTCGATGCCGGGGATGATGCGGGCAAATGCACCGTAGCTGGTCATACTGATAACAGTAGCCTTTACGATAGCGCCAACGGGATACTGATTCTTAAGAATCTCCCAAGGATTGTCTTCAGCCTTCTTATAGCCCAAAGAAATCTTACGCTTTTCAGTGTCGATTGCCTTTACGTATACTTCAACAGTATCGCCTACATTAACAACCTCAGAGGGATGCTTAATGCGGGTCCAGGCAAGCTCGGAAATGTGAATCATACCGTCAACGCCGCCAAGGTCAACGAAGGCACCGTAGCTGGTTAAGGACTTAACCACACCGGTGTATACCTTATTTTCCTCGAGGGTTTCCCAGAACTTGTCTTCAAGCTCCTTCTTCTGGTCACGAAGCACGGAACGGATAGAGCCGATTGCACGGCGGCCGCGACCCAACTCGATGATGCGGAAGGATGCAACTGTGCCCTTAAGCTCCTCTAAAGATTCGCCACGGGTAAGGGTTGCCTGCGAAGCGGGAATAAAGATGCGCATACCTTCGTATGTAGCAACTACGCCGCCCTTAACAACCTCGGTGATTTTACCTTCTACAACCTCGTTGTTTTCTTTAGCGGTTACAACCTTGTCCCATCCTGCTATAGAGTCGAAACGACGCTTGGACAGAAGGATTGTTCCCTCCTGGTCGTTTGTACGCATGATAATTAAATCAAGTACATCGCCAACCTTAACTTCGCTTGCCAGATCTACGTTCTGGTCGTAGGAATATTCGTTGGCCTTTACGATACCTGTGTACTTTCTACCGATGTCTACCTTGATTTCCTGGGAATCAACGGAAAGTACGGTGCCCTTAACCTTCTGATCGTTGTTAAGGCTGTTGAGGGATACTTCGAGAGCTTCCTCGAAAGACATCTCCTCGGAAATTGCTGTGTTGTCTGCGACAGAGTTTATGTTCTCAGTCATGGTTTGTTGGACCTCCTTTATTATACCTGCAGGTGTAGATGCACCTGCAACAATTCCCAAAGATTCAGCCTGCTCCAGCATATAGGGTCGAAGCTCCTCTGCGGTTTCCACAAAGTAGGTTCTGTCGCAATAGCTCTTGCAGACCTCGTACAGCTTTTTGGTGTTGGAGCTGTGACGACCGCCTACCACGACCATAACATCGCTTTCGGCTGCCAACTCCGCCGCCTCAAGTTGCCTCAGGGAAGTTGCATTACATATTGTATCAAAAATTATTCCGTTTGTACATACCTTTTTGAAAATTTTTTGACATTTTACCCATAAATCTGCGTTAAAAGTGGTCTGAGCCACCAAAGTTATGGGAATTTCACCCGGATTTTCCAGGTTTTTTAGCAGGTTTTTCAGCTCTTCCTCATTGGAAAATACCGAAACCTCGCCCTCGGTGTGACCTTTTATTCCTAAAACCTCGGAGTGGAGAGCGTCGCCTGCGATAAAAATTCGTCTGCCTTCCTCCCCTGCCGATTTTACAATCTTATGAATTTTCGCAACAAAGGGACAGGTGGCGTCTATTACCTCGGCGCAGTGATTTCTTGCTTCGTTTTCCACCGCTTCGGGAACACCGTGGGAACGGATGACCAGCACCTCGTCGGTTTCTGCCTCAGATGGTTTTTCTACAATTCTCACACCCTTGGCTTTAAGCTTATCCACCAACTGCTGATTGTGGATTATGGGTCCCAATGTGCAGACCTTTCTACCGCTTTCGGCAAGGTCCTCCACCATTTCTACGGCACGGTTCACTCCGAAGCAAAAGCCCGCGGTTTTAGCAACGGTTATACGCAATGTCCTGCCTCCCACTGTTTGACGATTTTATCCATAATAAGGGTTGAAACCCTTTTGAGTTCTGCTCTGTTTACCTCTTCCAGCTTGATTTCATCCTTGGAAATTACAGAGCCGACATTAAGGGTAATCTTCTTGAAAAGGGACATTTTCCCTTCATAGTATACAGATGCGGGAACTATGTCGGCACCGGTGGAGCCTGCAATGACTGCCACTCCGCTTTTTGCCGCCTTGGGTCTGCCCTGGGGATTTCTTGTGCCTTCGGGGAAAATTCCCAGCACGTCTCCGTCGTTCACCAATCTTTCGGCGGTATGTATTGCAGTGGTACCGCCCGTACCCGTGCCTCTTGCTACGGGGAAGGCTCCCATCAACTTCAGAAAACCTGCAATAAATTTATTCTTGAAAAGTTCCTGCTTTGCCATAAAGCAGACAGGATGGGGAAAAGCCACAATCAGCCACACCACGTCCATAAAATGGGTGTGGTTACAGCAAAGAATATATCCGCCGTTTTTCGGAATATTCTCGCGACCCACCACCTTCAAGCGAAAAAAGACACGCACAATAACGCTGCCTATTGCCTTGACAGTGGCATAAAACTTGCCTGTTGACATAAAGCTTTGCTCCTTTAGATGTTGGATTTTATGATGTTAGCAAGCTGCTCCACCGATTGCTCAAGAGTATTGCCCGTTGTGTTAACAATAATGGAATCCTCGGCGGGCTTCAAGGGAGCTACAGCACGGTGGGAGTCGTTGTAGTCACGTTTTTTAATATCCTCAAGCACTTCCTCATAGTTCGCGGTCATACCCTTTTCTATCATCTCGTCGTAACGACGCTTTGCTCTGTCCTCGGGGTCGGCGGTGAGGAAAATCTTAACTGTGGCGTTGGGAAGAACCACGGTGCCGATATCTCTGCCATCCATTATAACGTTGTTTTCCTCTGCCATTCTACGCTGAAGTCCCAAAAGGTATTCGCGAACGGTAGGGAGAGCAGAAAAAGCAGATGCCAGCATAGAAACCTCGGCGGTGCGGATTTCACCCGATACGTCGGTATCATTCACCATAACGTGCTGCTCACCGTCGATAAACTTAATATCAATTCTTGTGTCCTTCAGAGTGGCTTCTATTTTTTCCACCCGGTCGGTAGTGATGCCTTTGGAATTAAGGGTGTATGCGATGGAACGGTAAAGTGCACCTGTGTCAACATAGATAAAACCTAACTCTGCACTGACCTTTCTTGAAATTGTGCTTTTACCTGCACCTGCAGGTCCGTCGATTGCTACTGAAATCATTTATATACTTCCTTTCAGGTTAAAATTCATTCAAAGTCTCTGCCGCAGAGCTACCCGAAAGATAGCCTGTGGAAAACGCGATTTGCAGGTTGAAGCCGCCTGTGTAGGCGTCTACGTCCAGTATTTCCCCTGCAAAGTAAAGCCCCTTTACGAGCTTGGACTCCATTGTTTTTGGGTCTACCTCGCGAACGTCTACACCGCCCGAGGTGATGACCGCCTCCTCGATGGGGCGGGTGCCCGTTACGGTGACGGCAAGATGCTTTAAGGTGTAAACCAGCCTTTGCCTCTCCTCACGGGTTACGGCATTTACCTTTTTATGGGGGTCTATACTGCAGAGCTTTATTATAACGGGAATAAGCTTTTTTGGCAAGAGCTCATCCAAAGAATTTCCGAAGTCTTTGTTGCTGAAGCGGGCGAAATCCTTTAGAACCCGTTCGTCCAGCATCTGCTCGGAAAGGGCAGGCTTCAAATCAATTTCGATTTTATATGGAATTTCTCCGACTCTCGGCATATTAGCCGAGGCACTCAAAACAAGGGGACCCGATATGCCGAAATGGGTGAAAAGCATTTCGCCGAAATCGGTGTATACAGAGTTTTTCTTTTCGCCTTCATAAACCTTGATTTCCACATTTTTAAGGGTAAGTCCCTGCAGAGCTGTGGCAAAGCCTTCGTGAACAACCAAGGGAACTAACGAGGGTCGCAGAGGTGTGATGCTGTGCCCCACACTCTCGGCAAGCCGATAGCCGCTTCCGTCGGAGCCTGTGGCGGGATAGGACCTGCCTCCTGTCGCTAAGATAACCGCGTCGGCAGAAATTTCACTGCCGCCCGCCGTCCTTACAGCAGCCACCCCTTCGTCGTTGCAAATGATTTCTACCGCTTTATCATTGATGATTTCGGCGGGTTCGGCATATTTTTTCAAGGCATCAACTATATCCACCGCCCTGTCGGACTGAGGGAAAACACGGTTTCCCCTTTCGGTTTTAAGAGGTACTCCCAGCCTTTCGAAAAGCGACATTGTATCTTCTGAAGAAAAGGCGGAAAATGCCGAATACATAAATCGTCCGTTGGTGACGGTGGCAGAAACAAGACCCTTTAAATCTGTGTTGTTGGTGAGGTTGCATCTGCCCTTGCCGGTTATCATAACCTTGCGGGCGGGACGGGGCATATGCTCAATAACGGTTACGTCAACGCCGTAAGCCGCCGCAGTGCCTGCCGCCATAAGACCTGCCGCACCGCCGCCGATAACAACTATTTTCTGCATATTCTCCCCTCCCTGTTTAGATAAATTTATTTAAACATTCTTTTGATTTTTGGATGCATAAGGTGAATATAAGCCGCTATCACCCTGTCAAGACCGCGGTCGTAGATAAAGAAAACCACATTGCCCACCGCCAACAAGCCTACGGCGAAAAGCCAGCCACCCGCTCCCGATTCGGAAAAAGGTATGCCAAACACGTACACCACCAAAAGGTAGCCGATGACGATTGCAATATTAAAAATCAAAAACTTGAAAAGGTACTCAAGAAAGCCCCTGAACCGAGCTTCAATTATACCCTTTACTATTGTGTAATATCCAAAGAAGCAGACGTAAAGGCTTGCCGCTTCCTTTTCACAAAGCAAAATGGTGAGCAGTGCCGACACAAGGTAAGCACCGAACGCCCATTTCTTATCTATTTCGATTGCGATTACAGTGAGCAATGCACCCGATACGGCGGGTATGGCATAGGTTAAATAGGGAAAATATGCCGTAAGCATTATGACCACCGACAGAGCACAAAGCACACCGCTGAGTGCAACCTTTGCACTTTTTTTCATTATTGCATTAACCTCTAACAGCAACGAATCAGGTCGCCGCCCATACATTCGCAACAACAGTCGGCACAGATAAGTCCCTGACAGACGTCGCAACCGTCACAGCTTCTGCCGTTTCCGTAGTTTGCACCTCTGTAGCCGCCGTAGTTATTAAAGCCGCCGCGCTGTCGCTGAACGTGATTTAAGGCCTGACGGTATTCCTGGTTGTTGGGATCTAATCTGCAGGCGGTGGCGAAGCTTGTGAAGGCATTGTCGAACCAACCGCGTTTATAAAGCACCGAGCCGTTAAGGAAATACCACTCGGCATTTCGTCTGTCCAGGGGAACGCCGTCCAGAATCTCCTGTGCGTCCTCATATCTGCCACTTGAAATCATATTACGAACGTCGCTATACTGAGAGCTTCCTGCGTTTCCGCTATAGGAACCTCCGCCGTAAGAGTTGCCGCCATAGCTACTCGAACCGCTTTTCTTACGGGAGTCCATAATCTTATCGTAGGCTTCGTTTATCTCCTGCATTTTCTCCTCTGCCAAATCCGAAAGCGGATTGTCGGCATAAGCGTCGGGATGATATTTTCTCGCAAGATTTCTGTATGCCTTTTTTACTTCTTCATCGCTGGCATTCGAGGGAATGCCAAGCACGGAATAAGGGTCTTTCATTATTTAATCTCCTTTGCGAAGGTTTGATTGGTTTGCGTTTTTAAGCCAAGGTAAATTATATTTTCAAGTATACCTTTATACTTTTTTATGTTCAGCAGCTCGAAGCTTAAACCACAGTCGCCGATACAGTTATAAAGCAGGGGCTTAAGCCGTTCTTCGGCATAGGTTTTGGGGTCTGCTCCCGAAGGAAGTTCTCCCTTTATAGGGTTGTAATTGCCCCTCTTTATGTCCTTTTCAATATCGGCGGCACAGTCGATAAGATAAATCCACTTGCCCATCGAATAGCCAAGGCGATAGAGCACCCGCTTTTCGGCTTCCTCTTTAGAACAGAGAGCAAATATCTTGCCCAAAGCATTTGAGGTAGGCTCGGTGATTTGGTCCAAATTGGTGCAGCCTTGTTTTTCCAGCTCAGCCTGGGCCGAAATATATTCCTCCACTATGGAATCGATATGGGGGTAAAGCCTTTTTGCCTTTTTATGCTTCGATTTGAAAAGAGGTATCAGCAGCTTGTAGCCCAATTTTTTTATGCCCTTACTATCCTCTACGTTGTCAAGCAGCTTATAGTAAAGCATTACCATTGCGGCACCGGCGGAAAGCTCCAAATCCTCGGAGCAATTCATGGCATATTTGCATTTTTTAAGAGGATTGAAGGCGCAGGGCTTGTCTTTAAACTCGCAGACTCCATCCTTTAATGACAGCGACAGCACCGCTAAAAAGGTGAAATCATAGTTGAGGGTAAGTCGTGCGAAGGGGCCATAGGTTTTGCCAAGCTGACGGCAAAGGGAACAATAAATGCCCTTGTAGGTTTCGTATTCCCAAACCCGAAGCTCGCCCTTATGGGCTTTAACATAGCCAAACATACCCTCACCTCTTTTTTCGATTATATAATAAATCTCGAAAGCTTTAGTTAATAATGTGTAAATTTTATTTCTCTAACATTTTCTTGAGGAACTGACCCGTGAAGGACTCGGGGCATTTTGCCACCTCTTCGGGGGTACCTGTTGCCACCACCAAGCCGCCACGATTACCGCCCTCGGGACCTAAGTCGATTATATGGTCGGCTGATTTGATAACATCCAAATTATGCTCGATAACAACAATAGAGTTACCTGCATCCACAAGACGGTTAAGCACGTCCAAAAGCCTTTGAACGTCGGCGGTGTGCAGACCTGTGGTGGGCTCGTCAAGAATATAAATGGTTTTACCTGTGGGTCGGCGGGAAAGCTCGGTTGCAAGCTTCACGCGTTGTGCCTCACCACCCGAAAGGGTTGTGGCAGGCTGACCTAACTTAACGTATCCGAGACCAACGTCAAAAATAGTGCGAAGCTTACGGCTGATTTTAGGGATGCTGGCGAAAAACTCAACACCCTCCTCTATAGTCATTTCAAGCACGTCGTGGATACTCTTGCCCTTATACTTAACCTCCAAGGTTTCGCGGTTGTATCTTGCACCGCCGCAGACCTCGCAGGGAACATAGATGTCGGGCAGGAAGTGCATTTCAATCTTAACAATACCGTCACCCTGACAGGCTTCACAGCGTCCACCCTTTACGTTGAAGGAGAAGCGACCTGCACTATAGCCGCGGATTTTGGCATCACTGGTTGAGGCATACAGCTCGCGGATGTCCCCGAAAACTCCTGTATAGGTGGCGGGGTTGGAGCGGGGGGTACGACCTATGGGAGATTGGTCGATGTTGATGACCTTGTCCAAATGCTCAATACCTATCATACCCTTGTGCTCGCCCCAAAGACCGCGAGCACCGTTAAGCTCGTGAGCCAGACGTTTATAAAGTATTTCATTAACGAGGGAGGATTTGCCCGAGCCGGACACACCCGTTACGCAAACGAATTTGCCGAGTGGGATATCCACTTTAGACACCCTGAGGTTGTTTTCTGCGGCACCCTTAATTGTGAGGGTTTTGCCGTTGCCCTTTCTGCGGGTTTCGGGTACGGGAATTTTGCGACGACCTGCAAGGTAATCGCCCGTTATGGAGCCTTCGCACTTCATAACCTCCTCAGGGGTACCTGCACAGACGATTTCACCTCCGTGAATACCTGCACCGGGACCGATATCAACAATATAGTCGGCGGCACGCATTGTGTCCTCATCGTGCTCCACCACAATAAGGGTGTTGCCGATGTCACGAAGCCGCTGCATTGTGCCGAGAAGTCGCTCGTTGTCTCTTTGGTGGAGTCCGATACTGGGCTCGTCGAGAATATAAATAACACCCATAAGGGAAGATCCAATCTGGGTTGCCAGACGGATACGCTGACTCTCGCCGCCCGAAAGGGTTGCAGAGGAGCGAGCCAGGGTAAGATAATCAAGGCCAACGCTTTTAAGGAAGTCAAGACGGGCTTTAACTTCTTTGATTATGGGTTTTGAAATCATTTGGTCACGCTTGGAAAACTCCAATTTATTTACAAAATCCAAAGCTTCGCTGACCGAAAGGTGGGTGAAATCGTTGATGTTTATACCGCCCACCGTAACGCTTAAGGACTGTGGGTTAAGCCTTGCTCCGCGGCACTCGGGACAGTCGCAGGAGGTCATAAATGCCTCTATCTCCTGCCGAGACGAGTCGCTGGTGGTTTCTCTGTGGCGACGTTCCAGGTTGGGGATTACGCCCTCAAAGACCGAAACGTAGGTGCCGCCGCCCCATTCAGATTTGCGGGTGAAACTGATTTTCTCGTCGCCTGTTCCGTAGAGAATGGCGTTCTTTGCCTCCTCGCTTAAATCACGGAAAGGTGTGTCAAGGGAGAAGCCGAATTTCTTGGCAAGTCCTTGATAGTACATTGTGGCAAAGGAGGCGAGATGGGGATTGTTCCAGGAGCCGCCACCGTTCCAGCCCGAAGCACGGATAACACCCTCACTTAAAGAAAGGGAGTCGTCGGGGATGACAAGCTTTGGGTTGACCTTCATAAACATACCGATACCCGTACACTTTTCACAGGCACC
>JAZNQM010000207.1:0-5592 GCA_045590175.1 Acutalibacteraceae bacterium
CAATAGAATGACAAAAAATTGCCCCCGAAAATATTTTTATCATTGATTATTTTTCTCACTGATTGTATAATTGAACTTGAAAATTGTTTTAATGGTGATTTTTTTGAAGATAGCATTCCTGACCTTAGGCTGTAAAGTTAATCAATATGAAACCGAAGCAATGCGCCGACTCTTTGAAGAACGGGGCTATATTTCCGTGTCTGCCGAAGATAATCCCGACGTGTTTGTTTTGAATTCCTGCACCGTCACCGCTGAGAGTGACAGGAAAACCCGACAGACTCTGCGGCATTTCAAAAGAAAATCACCCAATGCCGTAACGGTGCTTTGCGGATGTATGGCGCAGGCATTTCCAAAATCCGGCGAGGAGTTAAAGGAAGCAGATATTGTTTTCGGAAATACTGACCACAGCCGTGTCCCCGATTTGGTGGAGGAGTTTTTATCTGCAAGAAAAAGGATTGTTGCGGTAGAACCCCACGAAACAGGGGAGAGCTATAAAACCCCAAACATCTGCGGCTTTAACGAGCGTACCCGCGCTTATATGAAGATAGAGGACGGTTGCAATCGCTTTTGTTCCTACTGTGCGATTCCCTATGCAAGAGGCAGGGTGCGTTCCAAGGATATTGCTGAAATTAAAAATGAAGCCGAAACTTTAGGAAAAAACGGTTATTCCGAGGTTGTGCTTGTGGGAATCAATCTCTCGGCATATAAATTCGGAGAATATGATATTTGCGATGCTGTTGCCGCTGTGGCTGAAATTCCAGAGATAAGCAGGGTTCGTTTAGGTTCCCTTGAGCCGGACCATATAACCGACGAAATGCTTGAAAAACTGGCGGGAGTCACAAAGTTCTGCCCGCATTTTCACCTGTCCTTGCAGTCGGGGTGCGACGAAACCCTTAAACGAATGAATCGGCATTATGATTCGGATTTTTATTTTGATTTGCTTACCCGCATAAGAAGAATCTTTCCCGATGCCGCCTTTACCACCGACGTAATGGTGGGCTTTGTCGGAGAAACCGAGGAGGAATTCCGCAAATCTCTGGAGTTTGTCAGAAAATGCAGGTTTTCTAAATGCCACGTTTTTGCCTATTCGAAGCGAGAGGGCACTGCCGCCGCAAGGTTAGAGGGACATCTCCAAAACAGTGTAAAACAACGCAGAAGTGCGGAAATGATTGCGGTAGGCGAGGAGTCACAGCAGGAATTTTTGAATTCACAAATCGGCTCTGTATACGAAGTTATCTTTGAAACCCTGAAGCAGGGCTACACAGAAGGCTATACCAAAAACTATATACGAGTCCGAGTGAAAACGGATAAACCACTCACAGGCGAAACCCACCTTGTAAAACTGATTAGTGTGGAGAATGACTACCTGCTGGGAGAAATTCTCTGAAACTGCCACTTGACGGCGGGCTGACTTTGGTTTAATATAAATGTAGAATATTGTAGAGAAATGATGATATAAATGACTAAAATTTTTGATAGCAACGCACTGAATATATTGCCCCTTCCCAGTGGTTTTATTGTCGCTTTTTGTAAAACCGATGAGGAAGCAGAGGGAAAAATGGTTGTGGCATACAGCCTTGTTTCTTTCCGCAATGAAACCGTCAGTCCCGTAACCCGCAGTGTTTATCAGCTGGCGAAATTCGGTCAATGCTACAAGCTGATTGAGAGTCAGCTTGAGAATCCTTTTTATTGGAAAACAATCTTTTTGCAAGGAGATATGCTTTTCTGTTACTATCCCGACGGCAGAGCCAAAATTTTTGATTCCGAAGCCCGTGTTAAGTGGGAGGGAAATCTGATGTATGATGGCAAGGGTGCCGCTGAGGTTGTGCTGCAGGGTGGCTCCTTGTGGGCAAGCTTCCCTGAAAGCGGCTGTATCAGTAAAATTAATATTAAGACTATGAGGGAGGAGCTGCGAATCGGTGGCGAAAACTCCGCCTTCCTTAACCCAACAGGTATGTTTTTGTCTGAGGACAAGCTTTACGTTTGCAACTCGGGAGACGGCAAGGTTTGGGAAATAAACACCGAAAACTTCGCTGTTTCCGAATACCTCAGCTTCGACGAGCCTGTGCATCAGTTCATAAAAATCAACGAAGTTGTGCTTGTTCGCCTTGATTCGGGTGTATACAAACTGTAAAATAAAACGGCTGTCTTACTAAGTGATAACATCACAAAGCGAGACAGCCTTGTTTTTTTACATTAGTTTATTGCCTTGCTCCAGTTTTTTGGTGAAACTCCGTATTTCCCTTTAAAGCTTTTTGAAAAATAAAGCGGATCCTTATAGCCGCATAATTCGGCAAGTTCGTTAACATTTGTTATTCCACTTTCAATAAGCTTGGCGGCAAAGCTTAGCCGTTTTATTATTAAATACTCCGAAAAGTTTATTTTTACCATTTTTTTGAAGGCTCCCGAAAAATACTTCGGGCTGTAGGAATACCGTTCACTAATGCTTTTTAAATTAAGATTGCTGTCGGTAAAATTTGCATCTATATATTGTTTTGCAAGCAGTATATTGTTCACTTTTTCTGCGTGGTAGATTTCTTTATTGCTACGGCTGATAAACCCCATAGAATAAAGTAAAAGACTTTCGCAGAATAAATCTGTATTGTTGTCGTTCAAAAGCTCAAAGGTATTTTCAAAGTTTTCTTTAAGAAAATCAAAGTGGTGAAAAACGGGGTCGGTGTATATCACATTCAACCGTTTGATGAGTGCATCAGCACGGTTGCCTATGAAACTGATATATATGTATTGGAGGCAATCCGCATTTTCAATATAATAAGCCTTGGCAGGAAGAATAAAAAACAAATCTCCCGATTGCAGTGCGAAATCTCCCGCGGATGTGTGTAATATTCCTTTGCCGTGGGTTACAAGTGCCAAGGAATAGGTGGAAGGGATAATAAATTCCTTTTTAAAATCGGCCTCTTTTTCGTATACAAAATTTATAATATTGAGGCTGCTGTCGTGTTTTTTCGTGCTGACGAATGTGCAGATGTTTGTATCCATAATATCACCTGAATTTAATCTATCACATTTCGAAATTGATTTCAACAATAATATGGTTTTTTTGCTTGTTTATATGGAAATTTTCTATTTTAATAACATCGTCACAGTTGTATAATGTAATCGAAAAGGGGAGATTACAGTGAGAAAAAAGAAATTAAGAATTGGGCTTTTGGGTGTTGGCAGAGGTCATATAATATGTGATTATTGTACCAAAGTCGGCAAGGATGTTGAGCTTGTGGCAATATGCGACAAATGGGAAGAAGGGCTCGAAAAAACAAAAAATGAACTTAAGGATGATTCTATTGCTTATTATACCGATTTTGACGAATTCCTGAAGCACGATTTTGATATGGTTTTTCTCGCAAACTACGCAACAGAGCACGCTCCTTTTGCCATTAAGGCTATGAAAGCGGGCAAGGATGTTGCCAGCGAGGTTTTACCTGTTCAGACTATGGCAGAAGCGGTAGAGCTTATTGAAACTGTAGAAAAAACCGGTAAAAAATATTGCTATGCCGAAAATTATTGCTATATGCTTGGCCCCATTGAAATGAAAAAGCATTTTGCAAACGGTGATTTAGGGGAGTTTGAATACGGTGAAGGGGAGTATATGCACAATTGCGAGGATATCTGGTACGAGATAACCCATGCTGACCCCCGGCATTGGCGCAATAATATGAGTGCGTTTTTCTACTGCACCCATTCGGTTGGACCATTGCTTCACCTGTCGGGTCAACGCCCCGTAAAGGTTGTGGGTATGGAAGGTCCGTTCACTTCGCGTATGGCAAGAATGGGTGCTAAAGCAGGTGCCTATGCTGTTGAGCTCGCCACCCTTGAAAACGGCTCGGTTATAAAAAGCCTTCATGGGGTAGCACCGTCTAAAAACTCGGTTTGGTATTCCGTTTACGGTGCAGAAGGCAGAATGGAAACCGCCCGCGAGGATGCTTCCTTCTCAGATGCCGAATGTCAGGGCACGAAAACAGTGTATATAAACCGTACAATTTCTGATATAGAGGGTGAATATGAAACCCGTGCATATTCACCTGAGATTGATTTAGATGCTGACATTTTCTCTTTCGGACATGCAGGCAGCGACGTGATCTGTCTGCACAACATATTTGAATATATGCTTGGAAATGAAACTGCAGATATCATTGATGTTTATGAAGCGATTGATATGTGGATGGTGGGCTTTTTTGGATATCTTTCTGCCATTGAAGATGGAAAATCGCAGTGCATCCCCGATCTTCGCTTAAAGGAAAAACGCGACAAATATCGCAACGACCGACGTTGCACCGACCCCTCTGTTGCAGGCGAGCAGCTTTTGCCCTCTTATTCAAAAGGAAATCCTGCTATCGCTCCCGAGGTTTACGGTGAGGTTAAACGACGCTGGGAAGAACAACAGGAAAGAAAAAAGGAAAAAGAATAATCAAAAGCTCAATCATTAATTGTTTAAGAGGCGTTGTATGTATTATGGATTAATTGCATTGGCTGTGTGCCTGTTCGGGGCTTCCTTTAAGTTCAAGGATATATATGAAAAGAAAGAAGGAGTGAGCAACGGCATCGCTTCTGCCCTTCGTTATACAGTCATATCCTCCATTGCACCTTTTATAATTCTGATTTGTATAAACCGATTTAAAATAGAATTCACTCTGTTCAGTTTCGTTATCGCGTTACTCTCGGCTGTGAATATGCTGGTTTTTAATTATTGCAGCTTTAAGGCGTTGGAAAGAGCCAACCTGTCCCTTTATTCGATCTATTCAATGCTGGGAGGAATGCTGCTGCCGTTTTTGCAGGGGATGCTGTTTTACGGAGAGCCTCCGTCATTCAATAAGATACTTTGTGTAGCTTTGATATCGGTGGCACTTTTGCTCACCTTTGAAAAGGGAACCTACAGCAAAGGCTCGATTTATTATTTGGGTATTTTTATCTCGAACGGAATGTTCGGGGTTTTAACAAAAATTTTCACTTCCGCAAAGCAGTCAAAGACAAGCTCTGTCGGTTTCACCCTGCTTACCGTGATAAGCTGTATTATTATATCCTATCTTGCATTAAGAGTGGTGTTTAAAGATAGGGTAATAGCCTCTGAAAAAGTTTCCGCTTTTGGTTTGTTTTCAGCGGCAATGGACGGAACACTTAACAGGGTTGCTAATTTACTGTTAGTATTAGCGCTTATGCACGTCGACGCGTCTGTACAATATCCTATGGTGACAGGGGGAGTTATGGTGGTTTCTACCATAATCGGTTGCTTCGGCGAACAAAAGCCCAAACCACGCGAGCTTCTTTCGGTGGCAGTGGCGTTCGCAGGATTACTGGCAATGATTAACTTAAAATAAATTTAAGCAAACACGATTAGTTCGAACCTGCCTAAAACGGCATAATTTCGGAGCTTTTCGGTTTGTCATTGCCCGTAGGCGTTAGCCTTACGGACTCTTTCGCACCAAAAATCTCTCAAAATTCTTTCCGTTTTAGGTCGAAGAATTTTAAAGCGGAGGATTTTTGGCTGTGCGAGACATAAAACGCAGTTAATCCTGTCGGATTAACGAGTATTTTAACAAAGCAAAGGCGAAAATCCAACCTTTAAAATCAGGTTCG
>JAZNQM010000208.1:0-6081 GCA_045590175.1 Acutalibacteraceae bacterium
GGCCTTGGGTGGCGTCGATAGGTTCTCGGCTTTGCCATTTTACAGTGACATCAGAGGTTGAGAAGTGAGCGATATTTTCGTATGCACCGTCACGATAGTTTGTTGTATCGGTTACGGAAGCATTGATATTGGAGATTGGCAGGTTTCCGATATAATATAAAATATAGTTTACATTTTCTATTTTGAATTCGCCACGGTTTGCGACTGCGTTTTCAAGGTAAACGTCCACTATATATCTTCTGAAGTGACAGCGTTCATCTTCACTATCGTTTGGAACACCGCGGAAATGTGATTCTAAAATATATGCAGGTTTATCAGTGAAAGCACCATATAAGGTTGTATCTTTCACTGGAATATGATTCATACACCACAAGGGGAAATTATCATAAAGTTTCCAACCTAAAAAAGACTTTCCTTTTTTAGAAAGTCTCGGAAGTAATACAGATGTGTTTCTTTCAACCTTTAAAACTTGGCTTGTGGTTCCGTTTAGTAAATTGAGTTCTACCATAGATATCACCTAGCTTTGAATTTTTACGGGTTTAGATACAATAAAAAAGCACTTCAAAAGAAGTGCTTTTTTGGTGCCGATGGCGGGACTTGAACCCGCACGGTATCGCTACCAACGGATTTTGAGTCCGTCACGTCTGCCAATTCCATCACATCGGCTTATATGAATAATGTTGCACTTTCGTCAACGCTGTTAATTATATAATAAAGATTGGTAAAATGCAAGAGTTTTTTTGAAAAATAATTTATCTTTTTGAAAATCTACAGTTTTTCTCCCTATAATAGTAGCATATTATGGGGTAAATAACGCGGAATATCTTGACAAAACTACCATATATTGTGTATAATTAATCTGTTATATTATGTGTAAAGGTAAGTGTATTATGGCTACAAAGGCAAAAGAATACAGTAACGACAGTATAGCCTCCTTGAAAGGAGCTGACAGAGTTCGTAAACGTCCTGCGGTTATTTTTGGTTCGGACGGTATTGACGGCTGTCAGCACGCTGTGTTTGAAATTATTTCGAACTCTATCGATGAAGCTCGCGAAGGCTATGGTAAGAAAATTCTCATTACTTATTATTCCGACAATTCAATCGAAGTTCAGGACTTTGGCCGCGGCATTCCCGTTGACTATAATAAAGCCGAAGACCGCTACAACTGGGAGCTTGTTTTCTGTGAGATGTATGCAGGTGGTAAATACAAGACCAATGAGGGCGGCAGCTATGAGTTTTCTTTGGGACTTAACGGACTTGGTCTTTGCTCCACTCAGTATGCCTCCGAGTATATGGATGTTGAAATTAAGCGTGACGGCTATGTATATACCCTCCATTTTGAGCACGGAGAAAACATCGGCGGTTTGAAAAAAGAACCCTATGACAAAAAGGACACCGGAACCCGCATCCGTTGGAAGCCCGATATCAAGGTATTTACAGACATCAATATCCCCACAAGCTATTTCATTGATATACTCCGCCGTCAGGCAATAGTTAACGATGGCGTTTTGTTCCAGTTAAAAACCCAGGAGGGAGCAAGATTCCACACTGAGGAATTCCAATATAAAGACGGTATCAAGGATTATCTTGACGAGTATATTGCCGAGGATGGCTTGACCTCACCACAGTTCTGGCAGACCGAGCAACAGGGTAAGGACCGTGAGGATAAAGCCCCATATAGAGTTAAAATCAATGCTTCTCTTTGCTTCTCCAACCGCAAGCAGCTTAAGGAATATTACCACAATTCAAGCTGGCTTGAATATGGCGGTGCTCCCGAAAAGGCTGTACGAAGCGCCTTCGTTTCGCAGATTGATAATTATATCAAGCAGAACAATAAATATCAGAAGAATGAAAGCAAAATTTCTTTTACAGATGTTGAAGAATGTCTTGTGCTTGTGGTTTCCTCCTTCTCCACCCAGACCTCTTATGAGAATCAGACCAAGAAGGCAATAACCAATAAATTCATCCAGGAGGCAATGACCGATTTCTTCCGCCGCAACCTTGAAATCTATTTTATAGAGAATAAAGCCGAAGCTGACAAAATTGCCGAACAGGTGCTTATAAACAAGCGTAGCCGTGAAAAGAGCGAGAAGGAGCGCCTTAACCTTAAGCATACACTTCAGAAGGGTGACGACCCCCTTAACAGAATCCCCAAGTTTGTTGATTGCCGCAGCCGTGACACGGCTGAGCGTGAATTATTCATAGTTGAGGGTGATTCGGCTCTTGGTTCCTGTAAGCTTGCCCGTGACCCTAATTTCCAGGCGATTATGGCGGTTCGCGGTAAGATTCTTAATTGTTTAAAAGCAGAGTACAATAAGATTTTCAAAAGTGAAATTATAGTTAACCTTGTAAAGGTACTCGGCTGTGGTGTTGAGGTGCAGTCAAAAGCTAATAAAGATTTATCCACCTTTAATATCGACAAGCTTCGTTGGAATAAGGTTATAATATGTACCGATGCCGACGTTGACGGCTTCCAGATTCGCACCCTGATTCTTACTATGATGTATCGACTGATGCCTTCTTTAATAGATGCAGGTAAAGTGTATATCGCCGAAACACCGCTTTACGAAATCACAACCAAGGACAAAACCTACTTTGCTTATGACGAGTTAGAGAAGGTGGAAATCCTCAAAGAAATAGGGGAGAAGAAGTACACAATCCAGCGATCTAAGGGTCTTGGTGAAAACCAACCGGATATGATGAATATGACCACAATGAACCCCATCTCCCGCAGACTTGTTAAGGTTCTCGCTCGTGATGCGGAACGCACTGCGGAAATGTTCGACCTGCTTCTTGGTGATAACCTTGCAGGCAGAAAAGATTACATCGCTGAAAACGGCTACCGTTATCTTGATGAGCTTGATTTAGCATAAGAAAGGAGGAGCAATATGGCACCGAGAAAAAAGAAAACTCCCGCCGCAACCCCCGAAGGCGGTTTGGCAGAGAATGTATATATAGCCGATGCGGGTATGGTAGTTGACCAGCCTATCACCGAAACTCTGGAAAACAACTATATGCCCTACGCAATGAGCGTTATTGTATCCCGTGCAATTCCCGAAATTGACGGCTTTAAGCCTTCCCACCGCAAGCTCCTCTATACTATGTATGAGATGGGACTTCTTAACGGTGGCAGAATAAAATCCGCCAACATCGTCGGACGCACAATGCAGCTGAATCCCCACGGTGATGCTGCTATTTACGATACGATGGTTCGTTTGTCAGAAGGCTATCAAGCCCTTCTCCATCCTTATGTGGACTCAAAAGGTAACTTCGGTAAGGCGTACTCACGTGATATGCAGTGTGCCGCTTCCCGTTACACCGAGGCAAAGCTGTCCGGCATAGCCGCCGAGCTTTTTGCAGATATAGGAAGTGATACCGTAGATTTTGTTGATAACTACGATGCAACAAAAAAAGAGCCCGTGCTTTTCCCTGTAACCTATCCTTCAATTTTAGTTAATGCCAACAAGGGTATAGCAGTTGGTATGGCAAGCGATATCTGTCCCTTTAACCTCGAAGAGGTGTGTCGCACCACTATTGAATACATCCGCGATAATGATGTAGATATATCCGAAACCCTTTTAGCTCCCGATTTCCCTGTGGGAGGTCAGCTGATATATAATAGGGAAGAGATGAAGTCGATATATGAAACGGGTCGCGGTAGCTTCAAGGTTCGTTCTGTTTATAGCTATGATAAATCTCAGAATTGCATAGATGTGACCGAAATTCCTCCCTCCACCACCGTTGAGGCAATAATCGAAAAGGTCATAGAACTGATAAAGCTTAAGAAGATAACCGAAATCAACGACATACGTGATGAAACAGGTCTCGGAGGTCTTAAGATTACTATCGACTTAAAGCGTGGCACCGACCCTGAAAAGCTTATGGAAAAGCTTTTCAAGCTCACTCCTTTCCAGGACAGCTTTTCCTGCAATTTTAACATTTTGATTTCCGGTTATCCAAAGGTTATGGGTGTTAAGGAAATCCTCGAAGAATGGGTAGCTTTCAGGTCCGAATGTGTTAAACGCAGGGTGTATTTCTCTTTGAATAAAGCACAAAAGAGATTGCATCTTCTTAAGGGCCTTGCAAAAATTTTGCTTGACATCGACAAGGCGATTAAGATAGTTCGCGAGACCGAGGAGGAAAAAGAGGTTGTTCCAAACCTTATGATTGGCTTCGGTATCGACGAAATCCAGGCAGAATACGTCGCAGAAATAAAACTGCGACATCTTAACCGTGAGTATATTTTGAAGCAACTCAAGGATATTGAGGAGCTTGAAGCACAGATAGCCGAATACGAGGCAATACTCAAATCCCGAACAAGGGTTTATACCATCATAATCAAAGAACTTGAAGGAGTTATTAAAAAGTACGGAAAGCCTCGCCAGACAAAGATAATCAATGTTGAGGATATCAGCGAAGCTGCTGATGCTCCCATTGAAATTCCCGATTATCCCGTACACCTTTTCTTTACTAACGAGGGCTACTTCAAGAAGATAACACCGTTGTCCTTAAGAATGAGCGGTGAGCAGAAGCTTAAAGAGGGCGACGAAATCAAGAACATCATCGAAACCACCAATGCTAAAGAGCTGCTTTTCTTCACTAATAAATTCCAGGTTTATAAAACCCGCGCATCGGAATTTGACGATACTAAAGCCAGCGTATTGGGTGATTATGTTCCTGCCAAGCTTCAGATGGATGAGGGCGAAGTTCCCGTGAATATGACCGTATTAGAGGAATATGAAGGCTTTATGCTATTTGTATTTGAAAACGGTAGAGTCGCCAAGGTGGATATCAAATCATACGAAACCAAGACCAACCGTAAAAAGCTCATAAACGCATATTCCGACAAATTTTCTTTGGTCACTGCTTTGTATATCAGAGAAGAAACCGATATATTGATTTCTTCCACAGGCGGCAGAATGTTGCTTCTCAACACCGAAACCCTTCAGACCAAAACCACCAAGAACACTGCAGGTGTGGCCGTAATGACCCAGAAGAGAGGGCAGAAGGTAGCTTCTGCAAAGGTCTATACCGAAGGCTTGCTTACCAAACCCCATCGTTATAGAGCCAAGAATCTGCCTGCCGCAGGCAGTCTCCCCACAGGCGAGGACCAAGGCGAACAGTTAAAGCTTATGTAAAAAAAGTGCCGTCATCTCAAGAACCTTGAGAATGACGGCAGTCGGCTGTATGCAAACGCTGAATTTTTCTACTTCCGACAGTCATAGTATATGGCATTTAGCAGATATTATTCAAAAACAATTGACAAGTATAAAAAATTGTTTTATATTAAATAGGTTATTAATCCATAATTGGAGGATTTAAAATGCAAAAAGAACTTGCAAAAAAATATGAACCTCAAGCAGTTGAGGACCGCATTTATGACTTTTGGCTAAACGGCGGATATTTCCACGCTGAGGTAGACGAAAGCAAAAAACCTTATACAATCGTTATTCCGCCACCAAACATCACAGGGCAGCTTCATATGGGACATGCCCTTGATAATACCTTGCAGGATATCCTTATTCGTTGGCGCCGTATGCAGGGCTATGATGCTCTCTGGATTCCCGGCACTGACCACGCTTCAATTGCCACCGAAGCAAAAATAGTTGAGGCAATGCGTAAAGAAGGTATCACCAAGGAAGATATCGGAAGAGAAGAGTTCCTGGTACGTGCTTGGGATTGGCGTGATAAGTTCGGCAGAAGAATTGTATCTCAGCTGAAAAAGCTTGGTACCTCCTGCGACTGGGACCGCGAGCGTTTCACAATGGATGAGGGTTGCTCCAAGGCGGTTAAAGAGGTATTCATCCGTCTTTACGAAAAGGGTCTTATATACCAGGGTGAGAAAATCATCAACTGGTGTCCCCATTGTCTGACTTCTATATCTGATGCAGAGGTTGAATATGCAGAACATGACGGCTCTTTCTGGCATCTTCGTTACTTCCTTTCTGACGGAAGCGGCGAGATTCAACTTGCCACTACCAGACCCGAAACCCTCTTGGGTGATACTGCCGTTGCCGTTCATCCCGACGATGAGCGTTATGCTGACCTTATCGGTAAAACAGTAAAGCTTCCTTTAACCGA
>JAZNQM010000209.1:0-2199 GCA_045590175.1 Acutalibacteraceae bacterium
GAACTTGCTGAAAAGTATGAAAACTACGACACTGAAATTGGTGAAGTTCTTTATAAGATGCAGAAAAACATCGTAAGAAGCTGGCTTAAGGATGAACACAAGCGTGTAGACGGCCGTGGTATTGATGATATCCGTCCTCTAAGTGCAGAAGTTGGTTTGCTTCCACGAGTTCACGGTTCAGGTATGTTTACAAGAGGTCAGACTCAGGTTCTTACAGTTGCTACATTGGGTGCTCTTGGCGATGCTCAAAAGCTTGACGGTCTTGATGAAGCAGAACAGAACAAGAGATACATCCATCACTACAATTTCCCATCATATTCTGTTGGTGAAACTAAGCCTTCAAGAGGTCCTGGCAGACGTGAAGTTGGTCATGGTGCTTTGGCAGAACGTGCACTTGTTCCCGTAATTCCTTCTGTTGAAGAATTCCCCTATACCATCCGTGTCGTTTCCGAGGTTCTTTCCTCTAACGGTTCTACCTCTCAGGGCTCTATCTGTGGTTCTACCTTGGCTCTTATGGCTGCCGGTGTTCCCATTAAGGCTCCCGTTGCAGGTATTTCCTGTGGTCTTATCACAGGCGACGAGGGTGTCTATGGCGACTTTATGACTATGGTCGACATCCAGGGTCTTGAAGATTTCTACGGCGATATGGACTTTAAGGTAGCAGGTACTAAAGCCGGTATCACCGCTATTCAGATGGACTTGAAGGTTCACGGTCTCACCCCCGAAATCATCAAGGAAGCTTTGGCTAAAACCCACAAAGCCCGCGACTATATCCTCGACGAAGTAATGCTCAAATGTATTGCCGAGCCCAGAGCAGAGCTTTCTCCCTATGCTCCCAAGATGCTCACCACCGTTATCGATCCTCAGAAGATTGGCGACGTTATTGGTAAGCAGGGCAAGATTATCCAGTCTATCCAGGAGCAGTGTGAATGTACCATCACAATTGAAGACGACGGACACGTATTCGTTTCGGGTCTTGACGTTGATAAGGCTCAGCAGGCTGTTTCTATCGTTGAAACCATCGCTAAGGGTCCCGAAATCGGTGCTATCTACAATGGTAAGGTTACCCGCCTTATGACCTTCGGTGCCTTCGTTGAAATAGTTCCCGGTGTTGAAGGCCTTGTACACATCAGCCGTCTCGACGTTAAGCGTGTTGAAAAGGTTGTGGACTGCGTAACCGTTGGCGACCAGGTAATGGTAAAGGTTGAGGAAATCGACGACCAGGCCAGACTTAACCTCTCCCGTCGTGCTGCTCTTGTTGAAATCAAGGGTTTGACTGTTGACGAAGATGCAAACGAGGATGCTCCCCGCAATGATCGTCCTCGCCGCGGCTTCAGAAACAGAAAGTAATTAAATTTTAAAAGCAAAGCTTGTCAGCTCTCCGAATTTTCGGGGAGCTGATTTTATGTTTTTTGTAAAATATAAGTTGCACCGGGGGAGAAAAGATGGTATTATATACTTGTAGTATTATGTAAAAGGGGGAGTATGCGTGCCAAGACAGACCAAAAAGCAGATTGTTGCGTTAAAGGCGGTGGAGGCCTTAAAGGAAAAATACCCCGAGGCTAAATGCTCCCTTAATGCGGACACCCCTTTTCAGCTGCTTGTAGCAACAAGACTTTCGGCACAATGCACCGATGCTCGGGTGAACATTGTAACCCCCGCGCTTTTCAAAGACCTGCCAACCCCTGAAGCCTTTGCAGAAGCCCCCGTCGAAGTCATCGAAAACCACATCAAAAGCTGCGGGCTTTACAAAACCAAGGCAAGGGATTTGAAGGCCTTAGGCGAGGTGCTTGTGAGTGAATATGGCGGAAACCTGCCCGAAACTCTGGAGGAGTTAGTAAAGCTTCCGGGTATCGGCAGAAAGACAGCCAACCTTATCTGCGGTGACGTTTACGGACTTCCCGCGGTAGTAACCGATACCCATTGTATCCGCATATCAGCCAGGCTTGGATTGACTGCAACCAAAGACCCCAAGGCGGTTGAAACGGCATTGCGAAAAATTCTCCCGCCCGAGGAGTCCAACGACTTCTGCCATCGAATTGTGCTTCACGGCAGAGACACCTGCACCGCCCGAAACCCTAAATGCGACGAGTGTGTGTGCAGAGAATTTTGCCCAAAAATATTGAAAAAGTTATAGAGAGAAATAAAATGAATATCTTATGTATAGGTGATATTGTGGGAAACAGCGGTTGTGAGCTT
>JAZNQM010000210.1:0-10441 GCA_045590175.1 Acutalibacteraceae bacterium
GGCGCGCGACGACGTTTATGAGTTTATTATAGATTTCCTTGACGACCTGCTAAGCAACCATAACATAGATTACTTAAAGTGGGATATGAACCGCTGGTTCTCGCAACCCGGCTGGCCCGATGTAGCGGCTGAGGAGCAGCAGAGTATGTGGGTGAAATACGTCTGGAACTTCCACAGAGTTTTCCAGCACATCCGCGATAACTACCCTATGGTTATAATCGAAAACTGTGCTTCGGGCGGACTTCGCAGTGACCTTGCAATGTCCCAGTGGTGCTCGAGAATTAACCGAAGCGACAACCAAGACCCCCTTGATATGCTCTATATGAACGAAGGCTTTACCTATGTAAACCTCCCCCGCAGTGCAGGTGGTGCCGGTCACATCAGCCCCAAGAACGCCTATATAGACCAGCGTGATTGTCCTATGGAATTTAAGGCTCACGTGGGTATGATGGGCTCCTTAGCGACGGGTATGGACCTTCGCAAGATGACCGACGAGGAAATTGAGGAAATGAAGGGCTATTTCGCACAGCACAAGAAAATCCGCCATATCGTGCAATTAGGCGATATGTACCGCATTGCCTCGGTTCGCGAAGGTGACCATGCAATCTACGAATTCGTTTCCAAGGACAAAAAGGAAATATTGCTCTTTGTGTTCGGTATTGCCCGTAAGTTCCGCTTAGGCTACGAAAACATCAAGCTTTACGGTCTCGATGAGGATACCGTTTACTTCTGCGACACAGGTAGCGAGGAATACGGCAATATCCGTATGAGCGGAGACGGACTTATGAAGATAGGCGTTCCCACCTGGGTACACACCATCGGCAATATGCGAAGCGCTGTTTATCACTTCAAGGCTGAGGAATAAGTTAACCAACCCACAGCAGTTGGAGGCTTTGAAATATATAAGGTGACAGGTTCTAACGGAATTATAACCAATATTAAGCCTATTCAGCGGTCGGTTTAACCGACCGCTTTTATCTTTGCATTTTACTAAAATCAACGGTTAGAATATTTAATGTGTAAGTGCCGTAAAATAATCAAAAAATTTTGCAGAAATTTGTAATTAATGTTTGAATTTTGATACAATATGTGGTAGAATGGTTTTCGAGGAGCGAGCATATATTGTGAATCGCTCTCTGAAAACATTTTATTGGAGGGTTCCGAAATGGAAAACAAATTAGTCTATGGCATTTTTGACAAACCAAAATTCCCGCAATTAATCGTGTTTGCGATTCAGCAGCTTCTGGCTATTATGGCAGCCACCATCGCTGTTCCCGCAATCGTTGGCAACGGTATGAGTGCATCCGCCGCTTTGTTCGGTGCAGGTGTAGGTACCTTGGTGTATCAGCTCTTCACCAAGTTCCGTAGCCCTGTGTTCTTAGGCTCATCCTTCGCATTCATCGGCTCTATGCTGGCAGCCTTTGCAGGTGCAGGCTCCTTTGTAGCACTTGGCTATTTAGGTCTTATCATCGGTGCCGCCTTTGCAGGTCTTGTTTACGTTATTATCGCTCTGGTTGTTAAGTTCGTTGGCGTTAAGTGGATCAACAAGCTTATGCCTCCCGTTGTTATCGGCCCCACAGTTGCTCTTATCGGTCTTTCTCTGGCAGGTGCCGCTATTAAGGACGTATTCTCCTACGGTCCTCAGGACGGCAACGGATCCTTCGTTATGAGCGGTTTCAGCTGGGTATCCTTCGCTTGTGCTATGGTTACCTTTGTTGTAGTAATCCTTTGTTCTACCTACGGTAAGAAAATGACCAAGCTCATTCCCTTTATCATTGGTATTCTCGCAGGCTATGTAGTAGGTCTTGCATTCACTGGCATCGGCTATGCAACAGGCAACGACGCTCTTAAAATCGTTGATTTTGCTCCCTTCCAGGCACTTCTCACCGATGGCGCTGTAACCATCAAAACCTTCCTTGCTGTTCCTCAATTCACCTTCCTTGAGGCTATCAAGGGTCTTGATAAGTTTGAACCCTCTTATCTTGCAACCGTTGCAGTGGCTTACGTTCCCGTTGCATTCGTTGTATTTGCAGAGCACATCGCCGACCACAAGAACCTTTCTTCCATCATCGACCAGGATCTCCTCGAGGAGCCGGGTCTCCATCGTACCCTTTTAGGTGACGGCGTTGGCTCCGTAGCAGGTGCCATCTTCGGCGGCTGCCCCAACACCACCTATGGCGAATCTGTTGGCTGTGTTGCTATCACCAGAAACGCTTCTGTTGCTACCATCACCACCACCGCTATTCTTGCCATTCTCATCGCCTTTGTTTCTCCCTTCGTTGCCTTCCTTGATTCTATCCCCGGCTGTGTAATGGGCGGCGTTTGTATCACCCTTTATGGCTTCATCGCTGTATCAGGTCTCAAGATGATTCAGAAGGTAGACCTTGAAAACAATGCAAATCTCTTTACCGTTTCTGCTATCCTTATCCCCGGTATCGGCGGTATGGCAATGGCAATCGGTAAGGTTACCATCACCGCAATCGCTTGCTCCCTTATCCTTGGCATCATCGTTAACATAATTCTTAATGCTAAGAAGGACAAGTCCGAAAAGTAATTAAGAGGTATCGCAAATGAAAGCATACGAAAATGTAACAATTTTTAACCACCCCTTGATAAAGCACAAAATTGCAATCCTTCGTGACGAAAAAACAAGTATGAAGGAATTCCGCGAGCTTATCGAGGAAATCACCACCCTTATGACCTTTGAGTGTCTTCGCGAGGACGTTCCCACCACCGAAGTCGAGGTAACAACCCCTCTCGAAACCTGTACCCAAAGCGTGATAAAGGATAACGCTATCGTTATCGTGCCAATCCTTCGCGCAGGTCTCGGTATGGTAAACGGTGTTCACGTGCTTTTCCCCTCAGCCCGTGTCGGTCATATCGGTCTTTGCCGCAACGAGGAAACCCTCGAGCCCTACGAATACTATTGCAAGCTTCCCGACGGAATAGAGGAAAAGCTTGTGCTTATCGTAGACCCAATGCTCGCCACCGGCGGCAGTGCTTGTGATGCTATCGCCAAGCTGAAGGAACGCGGCTGCAAAAACATTAAGTTTATGGCAGTTATCGGTGCTCCCGAGGGTGTAGAGAAGGTTGCAGAAACCCACCCAGACGTCCACGTTTTTGTTTCAACTCTTGACAGATGTCTTAACGAAAACGGCTACATTCTGCCGGGACTCGGCGATGCAGGTGACCGCCTTTTCGGTACGAAATAAGTTATATAAAAGTGCCTTGGTTCAAAAAGACCAAGGCACTTTTTTGGTATTAATAAAATTATGCGAGATAATATTTTTCCACCAAGGACATAAGCTCCTTGATTCCCGAAACCTCGGCGATTTTGCAGAGGTTTTTGAGTCTGTATTTAACCGCCGAAACCGAGATGAACAGCTTTTCGGCAATGGACTCGTAGGTCTGCTTTTGGTCGACGTATCTTAAAATCTGCAGGTCGATGCTGTCGCCGCCCCTGAGAATTTTTTCTACCTTCATAATCTCCAGCAGCTCGGGGTCGTCGTATATGTTAAAGGTGCTGGCTTCCTCCTGCGGCTCCAATTTCACCGCATCGGTGTATTCCGTGAGGTTGGGAGTGGTTTCTCTAACACGGAGCTGATATTTAATCTGAATGTCGGAGAAGGCGATTTCGGGGTTTTTGGTGAACATTTCGTGAGCAGAGATTGCCGCTCTGCCGAATGCCTTGAAATTTCTCGAAAAGGCGGTGACCGAGGGTGACATATTCTTGAGCAAAATTCCGTCGCTGCAGCTGATTATATAAAGTCTGCCCAGGTCGTAGCCCTGCCTTTTGAGGCGGTTTACAAGGCTTGCCGCAACAAAATCATTGGCACAGATTATGGTGTCGTAGTTGTCGATGGAGGGGAGAAAGCTATAGAAGCAGCCCTTCAGGGAGCCGTGGTTGTTATAGATGTCCTTTTTGTTTCCGCCGAATTTCAAGAATGCCTTTTTCCTTATGGAATCCGAGGCGGAATTAAGGTTGATTCCGTATAGAGCGATTCGGGGTTTACCGTTGCCTCTGGCGGTGGAAATAGCGGTGTGCAGAGCACCGTATACATCCGAGGAAACGTTGCTGTAATTCTTGCGGGTATATTCAACGTTCGAGTTGCTCAGCACTATTGGGAGCATACCCTTATGGCGGGTTTCACCTATTCGGTCGGATATCCAGCTTTTGAGGGAGCCGATGATTATAACCGAGGATTTCTCCTCCGACTCGGCTATATTCAAAATATTCTCCACTTCATAGATTGTCTGCTTTTTTCTTTTGATTTCCGCCTGCAGTCCCTCCACGGTTTCGGTACACCAGGGGGTGTTTTTGTATTCACTTTCAACGCAATAGTAAAGTGCCATATATCCACCTCTTCTCCGCAAACAAAATTTTGCTTATCTTTATTATACTATTTTTTTATCCTTTTGAAAAGATAAATTTTTGAGGAAATCGGGTCAAAAAAATTTATAATTATTCCCGAATATTAGACTTGCCAAAATGTATTGTTGGTTATACAATAAAACTGTAAAATTATGTGTAAAAGGAAGGCATATAAAATGTCCGTAAAAGTAGAGAAAATAATCATCCCGACCTATCCCGAGCCTGCAAGGGAAGAACTGCCAATGTTCGCCGAGCACAGAGTTCATCAGAGAACTAGCGGCAACCCTTATCCCCAGAAGATTGTTTTAGAGGTTAATCGTGAGGAGAAGATTGACCGTGAGTACACTGCTGTTGTGCTGGAAAACGACTACATAAAGCTGGTTATTCTCCCTGAGCTTGGCGGCAGAATTTATTCGGCATACGATAAACGCACAGGCTACGATTTCTTTTATAAGAACCACGTTATCAAGCCTGCTCTTATCGGCTGTCTCGGCTCCTGGATTTCGGGTGGTATGGAGTTCAACTGGCCCTTCCATCACAGAGCCTCAACCTTTATGCCCACCGACTACATTGTGAAAGAAGAACCCGACGGCACCGCCACGGTATATCTTTCCGAGCACGACCCCATCGACCGTATGAAGGGTATGGTCCAAATAAGACTTCCGAAAGACGCGGCTTATTTTGAAACGAGAGCCCGTGTCTACAACCGCACCGACACAAAGAAATCCTTCCTTTGGTGGGAGAATACTGCAGTGCCCGTAAACCACGACTATCAGATTTTCTATCCCCCCGATGTAAGCTACGTAAACTTCCACTATAAGCGTTCGGTAACCACCTTCCCCGTAGCTGATAATTCTTTGGGAGTTTTCAACGGCATACGCTACGAGGAGCCCACCGATATTTCTCTGCACAAGAGCACTATTCAGCCAACCTCTTATTTCTGTGCCCCCTCTAAGTATGACTTCTTCGGCGGCTATGACCACGGTAAGCAGTGCGGTGTTGTGCATATCGCTGACCACCATATCTCCCCCGGTAAAAAGATGTTCACCTGGGGCTACAATCAGCTGTCACAAACCTGGGAAAATGCCCTCACCGACACCGACGGTGCCTATGCCGAGCTTATGGCGGGTGTCTATTCTGACAACCAGCCCGACTTTGCCTGGCTTGAACCCGGCGAAACCAAGGAGTTTTCTCAGTTCTGGTACCCCATCAGCCGCGTAGGAATTCCCGTGTTCGCCAACCTTAACGGAGCAGTACACAGCGATGAAAATGGTCTTAAATTGCAGTTCACTAAGGACACAAAAGCAGTAGCTATATTTAAAAAGCAGGGCAAAGTTGCCCTCGAAAAGGAATTCAGCCTCAGCTGTGGCGATGTGTTTATGCTTGACGGAATTATTCCCGAAGCAGGGGACAGCATCTCGGTTGTGGAGGGTGGTAAAACCATCATTGACTTCACCTTCTTCAAAAAGGATGAATATAGCATTCCTCCCCTCACCGAGGATATGCCCACCGCAGCAGAAGCTAAAAATGCCGACGAGCTTTATCTCGAGGGTGTCCACGTTAAGCAGTACCGTGACCCTGCTGTGAAGCCCGACTACTATTGGAAAAAGGCATTAGAGCGTCAGCCCGACCATTCCGACAGCCTTATGGCTTTGGGCGAGCTTTCCATTGAAGAATACAAATTCGCAGAAGCCAAGTGCTATCTGCAAAGAGCCTTTGAGGCATTAACCAAATTCAACAAGCGTACCGAAAGCGGCAGGCTTTACTATCTGCAGGGTCTTTGCGAATTGGGTCTCGGCAACCGCGACTTAGCCTATGATTTATTCTATAAATCCTCCTGGAGTATGGATTATCTGTCGGCTTCTATGACCCACATCGGTGCAATAGACATTGCTCGAGGTGAGTATGAAAACGCAGAGGCTCACCTTACTACCGCCCTTGACTACAACCGCAGAAACTCTAAGGCGGCGGCATTCCGCGGAATTGCCCTTATGAAAATGGGCAGGGTAGAGGAAGCCAAAGCTTTGCTACTGGAAGTTTTAGATAAAGACCCAATGGAGCATTTTGTGAGATTTGTCCTCACTTTAGCGGGACATTTCTCAGAGGGCGAATTTGCGGCTCCTATGCTCAGCGACATAAACGAAACCGCCCTTGACCTGATTTCCGACCTTAAGAACGCAGGCTTAGAGGAAGAAATCACAAAGCTCACTGCGGTTCTCGGCAATAAATCTTCTATGATAAGCTACATACTCGGCGACATCGAAGCCGCCGAAAAGGCCCCTCTCGGCAACGCTTTTCCTATGAGAAAAATCGAGCTTGATGCCCTGAAAGTTGCCACCGAAAAGGGCGGAGAAATGGCATATTACTACCTCGGTTGTTTGCTTTACGCTAAGCGTCATTATGAGGCGGCGGCAGAGCATTTCAAGACCGCAATCGAAAAAATGCCCGAATTCTATGCACCCTACCGTTGCCTTGCAGCGGCATACCACAGCCACCTCGACAAAAAATCAGAAGCCTTCGAGCTTCTTAAAAAGGCATTAGAGCTTCACCCCGGTGACCAGCAGTTAATTTACGAGTTAGCGCTCATCAGCCCCGAGCCCCAATATACGGTTGATCTTATCCTTTCCAATGAGCACAGCCGCGATGACCTGTATATCGAGCTTAGCCGTGCATATAACGAACTCGGTCAGTATGAAAAGGCAATCGAAACTCTGATGAGCCACGTGTTTGTAGCCTGTGAAGGCGGTGAGCACGCTATCGCTGACCAGTATATGTTCGCTCATCACGCTATCGGTCGTGCATTGATGGAAAAGGGCGACTATGCCGCCGCTGTTAAAGAATTTGACGAGGCGTTGGTGCTTCCTCAATCCTTAGGCTCAGGCATCTGGAACGAGGTCAAATACGTACCCCACCAGTATTATAAGGCTGTCTGTCTTGAGAAGCTGGGCGACTCAGCCGCCGCAGATGAGCTTTACGGTCACATCTTAAAGCTCAAGCAGGACTACTTTACCGAAATGCACCTCAAGGCTCTGCCTTACTACCAGGCATTAACCCTCCGGCATTTTGGCAAGACCTTGGAAGCCAGAGCAGTTATCGATGCCGCCCGCAAGGATTGGCAGAAGAAGATGACAGTAGAGGATGCAGGCTTTTTTGCGACCACCCCCTTCTTCATTTCCTTCAGCACCAAAGCATCGGTTGCCCGAAAGGCTTGCTACAGCTCGCTTTTAGGCTACGCAGAGGCATATATCGGAAACGTCGAAGCCGCAAAGAAATATTTCAGCGAAGGCAACGATATCTACGGCAGACTTTATAAATAGTTTTAGGAGGTAACCAAATGTTAATCAGCAATCCTAAATATAAAATTGAGTTCGGCGATAAGGGTGAGATACTTTCTCTCAGCAGCTTCGGCAAGGAGTTTGTGGGTACGGTATTGCCCCTCTTTCAGTTAAGACTGAGAAAGGGCGGAGAAACCGAGCTTTTGTATTCGAGCCTTGCCGATAAAATAGAGCAGACCACCGAGGACGGAATTCTTTCCTTTAAGTACACCTTCGGCAAGCTGGAGGTTGTTGCCGATGTTTTCTGCGGTGCTCGTCTGGAGTTCTCCTTGAAGATAACCAACGGCACCGACAAAACCGTGGAATGGATTGACTACCCTCAGATAGCCGTACCCAACGATTTAGTTCGCAAGGGTGGTAGCGGCAGATTGGTCTATGACATCAACGAGGGTCTGCTTATAGAGGATTTCGATTTCTTTCAATCCTTCGATAACTATAAATACAGAGAAATGGAATACCCCAGTGAAGGACTTTACGGTATGTTCCCCGCAGGCGTGGAAAGCCAGTTTCTCTCTTACTATGATGACACCGCAGGTATCTATGTTGCGGCAGAGGATACCGAACGCGGAGTCAAGGGCGTGAACTATGCCCCCCTCGGCAACACAGCTATCAAGGTGCTTATGCGTCTTTACCCCGCCGTAGAAAAGGGTCGGTCTTACGAGCAGCCCTTCAATATGGTAGTGGATTTCTTCCGTGGCGACTGGAACGATGCCGCAGAGCTTTATAGAAAATGGTTCGATGCAAATCTGCCAAATGGTCTTAAAAAAGTAAGAGACAACGAAGCCCTTCCCGAGTGGTATACCGATTCTCCGCTGGTTGTGACCTATCCCGTGCAGGGCATCCACGATATGGACCCTTCGGGCCCCAATCGCCTGTTCCCTTATAACAACGCCTTGCCTTATCTTGACGATATCGCCGAAAAAACAGGCAGCCGCATAATGGTACCTCTTATGCACTGGGAAGGCACCGCACCCTGGGCTCCGCCTTATGTTTGGCCCCCTCTCGGTGGCGAGGAAATGTTTAAGGCTTTTGGTGACGAGCTTCACAAGAGGAACTTTGTTTTCGGTGTATACTGCAGTGGTATAAGCTATTCTCTCCACAGTAACATCAACGACTTCAACCGTGAAGAGGAATATGAAAAAGAAAACCTGGAACGCTTTATGTGCGCACCCCCCAATGGTGGCAAACCCGAATCCAAAACCTGTCAGATGCAGAGAAAGAGCTACGATATGTGCATTTCTCAGGACTACACCAAGGATGTGCTTTTAAAGGAAGCCGCCAAGATGGCAGCCTCGGGACTTGACTATATTCAGATTCTCGACCAGAACCACGGCGGAACCCCCTACTTTTGCTATAGCGAAAACCATGGGCATCCACCCGTCCCCGGTAAGTGGATGGTTGAGCATATGACCGACTTCCTTGTGAAGCTTAAGAAAACGGTAGGGGATAAGGTGCTTCTCGGTTGCGAATCTGCCGCCGCCGAAGCCTATGTACCTCAGCTGAATATGAGTGATAACCGCTTCAATCTTAACTATGCCGCAGGTAAGCCTATCCCGCTTTACGGATATATTTACCACGAATACCTCCATAATTTCTCAGGCAACTCGGTTTGCTCCCTTTTCTTTGTGGACATCGAAAAATCTCCCGACTGCCATATGCTTCGTGTTGCCCACTCCTTCTTAGCGGGCGACCTTATGACTCTGGTTATAAATCAGGACGGCGAAATTGTATGGAGCTGGGGCGAAAGAGATTTCTCCGTTCTCCCCGAAAGACAACCCATTATGGATTTCGTAAAGGCTGCCACCGCCCTTCGTCGCGGTGTAGGTAAGGAGTATCTTGTCTATGGAAAAATGGTGAAGCCCTGTCCCGTTACCAGCGAAGCGGTTGCAATGTATAAGCCTAACACAGGCTACCGTAACGATTATCCTGCTGTGCTTACCACTGCGTGGGTTGCTGCTGACGGAAGCTGCGCTCAGATTTTGGCTTCCTATAGAAAACAGGAGGAAACCTGCACAGTTGACCTTAGCGGCACAAAGGGAGCAGAGCTGCTCGATGAAAACGGCAACGTACTTGCCGCGCTTTCTGACGAGGTATGTACCCTCAAAATTCCCGCTCATACTGTAAGAATGATAAAATTTAAATAAATAAGCTTGCTTAAAACGGATAGTCCATTTTTAGCTTGTGGTCCTTTGCAGGTTCCAAAGTGCAGAGCCGATAACCAAGTGGTTGTCGGCTCCCTTAGTTGAAAGTTTAAAACGCGGCATTAACGACCGTATTGTTCTATAAAAATAACACATTATTTGCCTTGGCAAATCAAAAACAATGCAAATTGTATCTTTTAAAAGCGGCACGAAAACCATCAAGAAGCTCACATCCAAGAAGACCTACTACGTAAAGGTCAGAGCATACAAGAAGGTCAGCGGCAAGACCTACTACGGTGCATACTGCAAGGCAAAAACAGTTAAGGTTAAATAATTCTATTTAAGAATAAACAACAAATCACGGCTCCCTTTGACGAGGGAACCCTCATTTTTGCAAAAAAATGACTGAGGGAGAGAAAGAACTCAGCAGAAGCTGATTAACCCCAACTAAACCAACAAAAGGAACTCTCCTCACGGAGGGTTCCTTTTTCTATGTAATAAGCAACTATTCTTGCCTCCATCTGATGAGGGAGGTGGATTTTGCGAAGCAAAAGACGGAGGGAGAGAAAGAAATCAGCAGAAACCAATTCTCG
>JAZNQM010000211.1:0-22965 GCA_045590175.1 Acutalibacteraceae bacterium
GACCGCTTGGCCTCCGACTTCGCACGATGGATTCTCCGAAAGTTGGGCAAGGGTGGAACCAATGTCCCCGGCGTTATTGCTCAAAAGCTTTATCCCGGTATTTTAAGAACTTTATCTGAAGGTGTAAAGATAATCCTTGTAACAGGTACCAACGGAAAAACCACCACAACCCGTATGATAGAGCAGTGTCTTGTTGAGGCAGGGCTCGATTATTTCACCAACAAATCAGGTGCTAATATGGACACGGGCATTATAACAGAATTTGTTGTTAATTCCTCAGTAGGCGGCAAATGCAAATACTCCTATGCCCTTCTGGAATGTGACGAGCTTGCGTTTCACAAGGTTAGCCGATATGCTGATATTGACTACGTTGTTGTAACAAACGTTTTCCACGACCAATTAGACCGCTTTGGCGATGTATCCCACACACTTGACGGATTGTATAACGGTATAAAGAATGTTCCCGATGCGGTAGTATGCCTTAATGCCGACTGCTCGCTATCAACTTCCCTCAAGGACAGAATACCCAACAAGATTGTTTTCTTTGGACTTGATTGCCCTATTTATAAGGATAAAGTCAATGAAACATCCGATGCTCCTTACTGTATAAAATGCGGTAAGGAATACACCTACGACTACATCACCTTCGGCCATCTTGGTAAATACGAATGTAAGGCATGCGGGTATAAAAAGCCGGAGACTGCGATTTCGGTTACGGAAATCATTTCAAGCGATGTAGATTCTTCTACGGTCAGAATGAATCTTAAGGGCGAGGAAATCGAAATCAAGGTTAATCTTCCCGGTGGTTACAATATATATAATGCAGCTGCATGTGCCACAGTATGCAACGCTGCAGGAATGTCAACTGCTGATATTAAATCGGGGCTCGAATCCTTCGAATGTGGCTTTGGTAGAATGGAAAAGTTCCACATTAAAGGAACCGATATCCGTATGATTCTTGTTAAAAACCCTGCAGGTGCAAATCAGGTATTAAGCTTTTTATATAACATCACAGTGCCTTCGGTTTTTGTCGTTGGTTTAAACGACCGCTACGGCGATGGCACTGACGTTTCCTGGATTTGGGACACAGACTTTGAAATGCTGGCGGCTATGGGCGATAAGCTACAGGGGGTCATTGCAACAGGTGTACGATACGACGAAATGGCAATGCGTTTTAAATACGCAGGCATTCCTACCGACAAGATTAAAGTTATAGCTGATTATGACGAGCTGCTAAAGGAAATTGTCGGATGCACCGCTCCTGTGTTTATAATGCCAACCTATACTGCAATGCTTGACATAAGAGAAAAAATCAGCAAAACCTACTCTATCAAAGAGTTTTGGAAATAAAGGGGGAACGAAAAATGTACGAGCTTAAAATTTGTCATTTATACCCCGATCTTCTCAATCTTTACGGTGACCGCGGCAACATAACCTGTATAAAAAAGCGTATGGAATGGCGAGGTCACAAGGTAGAGGTGGACGAAATCCGCGTTGGCGAAAACCTCAAATCCGACGATTATGATATTTTCTTCATCGGTGGAGGGCAGGATTTTGACAAAGACGTTGTTATGGCTGATTTAAAGGGAGGCAAGGGAGATACCCTTGTTTCCGAAATAGAGAAAGGGACGGTAGTTCTTGCTATTTCCGGCGGTTATCAGTTATTAGGTAAATCCTTTAAAGATAACGACGGAAAACAAACAGACCTTCTTGGTGCCATTGATGTTTACACAGTCGACAATAAAAAGCGTATGGTAGGTGATTTCTGCTTTAAGTCAGACGCCAGTGACGGCAGCCAAAAAATCATAGGCTTTGAGAACCATTCGGGAAAGACATATCTCGGGGAAGGCGTCAGACCTTTCGGCACCATAATTTCGGGGCACGGTAACAACGGCGAGGATGGTACGGAGGGTGCACGTTACAAAAACGTATTTGCTTCCTACTGCCACGGCCCCCTGCTTCCTAAGAATCCCAAGCTATGCGACCTTATCATAAAGACTGCACTCTTAAGAAAATATCCCGATGCAACCTTAGATGCTTTAGATGATACCTTCGAAAAGAATGCTTACGAGTTTATGGAAAACAGATTAAAATAAAAAAGCTAACGGCTAATCCAAAAATAATGGATTAGCCGTTAATGTTTATTGTTCTACATAATTAAAGGGGTCGACACGCACTCCGTTTTCGGTTACCTCTAAATGCAGGTGATTACATTCAGAATAACCTGTTGAACCAACCGAAGCTATATGGTCACCACGATTTACCTTCTCACCAACAGTAACATTGAGAGAACTGCAATGAGCATAGCGACTTCTGATGCCGTTACCGTGGTCAATAACCACAGTGTATCCCCAGCCACCGTTGGAATATCCCGACTCCACTACAGTACCGCCAGCAGTTGCACGGATAGGAGCACCGTAGTCAGCGATAATATCAACACCCTTGTGGTAATAACCATAGCGTGCTTCGCCGTAGTAAGAGGTTACATAGTTATACGTTTCGGAATCGAAGGGGTAAGACATTTTTGCATTTACTGCGATGTTGCCAGTTCCCTTCACAACCTGCTTAGAAACAGGTTTCTCAACTATCTTTGATGAAATTTTTTCTCTTATTACTGCTTTTTCCCCATCGTAATAAACCTTTTCGGTTATCTTTTCGGTACCGTTTCTACCGCTTTTTACTGTTACGGTTTCACCTTTGGCATATTCATTAGATTCTTTGATTACGGTTTTGTATGCAATCTCCTCAGTGCGGACTTCCTCGCGATATCCATACAATTTGAGATTGTCGCTACACAGCTTGTTATACAGCATTTCGGATGTAAAAAGATTATCGGTGGAGTATACACCTTTTTTAATAGCAAACATTCCCGAAAGCTTAGCATCAATCAAGCCCTTGCAGTTTTCTGATATATACTTATCTATTGCAGATTCTATTTGTTTCTTTGTGTAACAAACAGCGTAAAGCTCACCGTCTCTGAAAAGTCCGTAGTTTTCCTGAACCTTATCAACCGTTTTAACGATAGCTTCACTAAGTCCTTCGGCATCAAGCATCTGAGCACCGGCTGCCACTTCTTCTTCTACCTGAACAGTACGAAGATTTTTGGTTGCAGATTCATCTGCAACAGCGGTTATGTTTTCCATAGCCTCGGTATATACTTCTTCGGAAGATATATATCCAATGGTTTCACCATCATAGCTTACAGCGTAGGCATAGCTTGTGTTTACTGTGAGACCTAAAATGGTAACAACCGCAAAAAGAAGAACTGCGGGTGCTGCAAGCATTGCTCTGCGACCGAGCTTGAAATTATGGATCAGAGCGGTTGTTGTGTTTTTATATATTCTATTGATGTCAGACTTTGCTCGGGTAATGATGCCGGACATTGTCTTGCTCATCAAATCATTCCTTTCGTATCGGTTTAAAGTTTACAAGTTTGTAACCAACTGATACTATTATAAACAAAAGGTTACAAAATTGCAACACTTTTCTCAAAAAGCATTGGATTTTTGTAACCTTTTACCTATTATACAATATATTTAATTGATTTTTGTGCATTATGCATAAGCAAGCATATCCACACTGTAATTCTTTACCACCGAAAGCATTTGAGCACACTCTTTTTTTGCCCCCAAAAGATCATGTTCGAGGTAATTTCCACACTCTATTTTAGATACTCCCGGGATGTCGCCCTCATATTCACTTATAAATTTAAGTGAATCCTGTACAAGAGCAATTACATCGTTGGGCGAAACGTTTCTCACAAGGAAATAAAAACCTGTTCTGCACCCCATGGGTCCGAAATAAATTATCTCGTCCTTCCATTTACTGTTTCTGACAAAGGTAGCAAACAGATGCTCGATTGTATGCATTGCGGGAGTTTCAAGATAATCACCGCCGTTAGGCAGCTTCATTCTTATATCGTATGTGGTTATATCCCCATCAATGCGGCTGGTATAAATACCCCTTTGCAATGTATTGTGGTTGACTGTAAAGCTTGCTATTCTTTCCACTGCTTTATTCCTCCTTTGATGAAGCCTCAGATTCGGGACTCTCCTCTTCGGTTATTTTCTCCTCGTCAGAATTCTCAGACGGCTTTGATTCGGAGGATTCTGTTTCTAATGATTCTGCAATTTCAGTATCAGCATCGGTTTCCGCAAAATCTTCCTGAGCAGATACTGCCTTCTTATAGTCATCATCGGTTATTGCATATACATATACATCATGGCTTTTGTCGTGGAGATAACTGCCCTTTCTGAAAAGTCCGTCACACTCCATATTAAGCCTTAATGCGAGACGAACCGAAGGAAGATTTTCGGTGGCAATTCTTACAAAAACTCTTTGAACACCGACGGTGCAAAAGAGATATTCGAGAACTGCCTCTGCTGCCTCGGTAGCGTAGCCCTTGCCCCAATAAGCCTTTTGTATGCCATATCCCATCTCTGCAACCTTATAGTGTCGGTCAAGGTCAACAAGGCTGACACTACCTATAACCTTACCGCTTTCTTTCAGTTCTATGCACCACATAAAATACTCACCGTGGGAGCAAGCAGAGAGCAGACTTTTGACAAACTGCTTAGTAACAGATATATCCTCGTGAGGTTGCCAGTCAGAATAACGACTTGACAGGGGATCTGAACAATATTCATATAGGTCTCTGCAGTCTTTTTTCTTGACCTTTCTCAAAATCAACCGTTCGGTTTCCAAAACGGGAAACGGTTTAAAATATGTTGAATACAAATTTATAACCTACCTTATATATATTAGAACAAAGTCATTTGATTTGTGTCGGGAAGCTCATTCAAAGCTCCTGCTACGGTCAAGGCCTCTATAACAGTCTTAGACACACCCGACTCCACCTGGAATTCCTGCTTTGACAGGTAATCCCCCTTCTGTGCAGCTTCATACAAAGCCCAGGCTGCGTTTCCGCCTACGCCCGGCAATGCACAGAAAGGAAGTCGCATCTTGCCGTCCTCAGGTAAGTATTTGGCTGCGTGAGATTTTTTAAGATCTATAGGCAGAATTTCTATGCCTCGCGCCATCATCTCGTTGAAAATGAGCATATTGTTATACAGCGCAGTTTCTTTAGGAGATGCGTCTCTTCCCTTTGCCTTGATTTCCCGCATATAATTGCGGACAGCTTCCCTGCCCTTCATTATAATAGATACTTCGACATCTTCGGGGCGAGCGGTGAAATATGCACAGTAAAACTCTAAGGGTCTGTGTACCTTGTACCAGCCTACACGAAGTGCAGCTATAACGTAAGCGGCTGCGTGGGCCTTCGGGAACATATACTGAATCTTTCTACAGCTTTCAATATACCATTCTTCAACACCGCAATCCCTCATATCCTGTGCCATTCCTTCCCATTCTTCCTTGGAAATCTTGCCTTTGGCTATCATACCTTTACGAACGGTTTCGGTGATTTTAAATGCTCTGGAAGAGTCCATACCCATATGGATAAGATACACCATAATATTGTCACGGGTACCTATAACATTGGAAATGGTACACACGCCTTGGTGGATAAGCTCCTGGGCATTGCCAAGCCAAACGTCGGTACCGTGGGAAAGACCCGAAATGTGCAAAAGGTCTGAGAAATTTTTGGGCTGACATTCCATAAGCATTCCGCGAACGAAGTCGGTACCCATTTCGGGCAGGCAGAAGGTTCCGTTGGTGGAATCTATATCCTCGGGAGTTACGCCTAATGCTTCGGTGGAAGTAAAGAGACTGTAAACCTCGGGGTCACTCATAGTAACATCGCTGACTTTAATGCCCGAATATTCCTCAAGATATTTATAGGTAGTGGGAACAACGTGACCCAACTCGTCAAGCTTCAATATATTATCGTGTATGGAATGAAAGTCGAAGTGGGTTGTAACGATGTCGGTGTTTACATCGTCTGCGGGGTGCTGAACGGGACAGAAATCGTGGATATCCATATCGCTTGGAACAATAATCATACCCGCAGGGTGCTGACCTGTTGTGGTTTTAATCTTAGACTTTTCAACCAGTGAAGCAAGACGGTTCATTTCGGGTCTGCTTAGGGTTATCATTTTTTTCTCACAGTAAGCCTTTACAAAGCCGAAGGCTGTTTTCTCGGCTATTGTAGAAACAGTACCCGCCTTGAAAACGTTCTTGGCACCGAACATAGTCTTGGTGTATTCCTGCACACTGTTCTGGAATTCGTTAGAGAAGTTAAGATCAATATCAGGAACCTTATCACCCTTAAATCCCAGGAAGGTTTCAAATGGGATATCGTGTCCGTCACGGTTATATGGGTGTCCACACTTTTCGCAATTCTTTTCGGGAAGGTCAAACCCTGAGCCTACTTCACCCTTCTCAAAAAAGATGGAATGCTTACATTTTGGACAAACATAGTGTGGCGGTAAGGGGTTAACCTCGGAAATACCTGCCATAGTTGCGGCGAAGGAAGAACCAACCGAACCACGGGAGCCTACAAGGTATCCGTTTTCTTCACTATATGCAACCAGCTTATGCGCCGACATATACATAACAGAGAAGCCGTTACCTATGATTGAGGTCAATTCCTTATCAAGTCTTTTCTTAACAAGCTCGGGAATTTCGCCGTTTTCACCATAGGTATTCTTAGCTCTTTCCCAACAGATATCGTGAAGGTCCTGGTCGGAGCCTTCAATTGTAGGAGGATAGTTACCCTCGGGAACAGGAATAATGTCGCCATCTACCATATCTGCAATCTTATTCGGATTATCAATAACAAACTCATGCGCACGGTCTCCAAAATAACTGAAATCCTCCAGCATTTCATCAGTGGTTTTGAGATACAACGGTGCTTGAAGGTCAAAATCCTCAAAACCTTGTCCTGCCATAAGTATTTTACGAATGATTTCGTCCTCTTTTTTGAGGAAGTGGACGTCGCCTGTGGCAACAACAGGAATGCCCAATTCATCACCCAAAGAAACCACTGTTCGGTTAAACTCCTTGATGACATCATAGCTTACAACGTGGCGGAAACGATTGGGGATGATATCCCCTGTTTTCTTATCTTCTTTGTCGGGCTTCTGTGAGTCTCGAATCATAAACTCATTGTTGCCGAGAGGTTGAATTTCCAAGTAGTCGTAGTATTTAGCAATACGCAACAGCTCTTCTCTGGGCTTGCCGTCAATGATGGCTGTATAAAGCTCACCCGCTTCACAAGCAGAGCCAACTATAAGACCTTCGCGAAGGCTGTCTAACTTTGATTTACGGGTTATGGGTCTGCCCTTGAAATCCTCAAGATGAGCACCTGAAATCAGCTTATAGAGATTTTTAAGGCCTGTGAAATTCTTTACAAGTATAATCTGATGGTAGCGGAGCTTAGCAATTTCCTTTGCGGTCATTTCATCGATATTGTTTCTCTCGTCATCTACAAAATAAGCCTCAACACCGTATATAACCTTGAAATCACCGCCACTCTTTCGAATGGATTTCACAGCACCTGCAGCGGCCGGATAAGCTTGCACAACACCGTGGTCGGTTATGGCGACAGCCTTATGACCCCATTTAAAGGCTTGATTAACAATCTTATCGGCGGCGGACACCGCGTCCTTTGAAGACATATTTGTATGGCAATGCAGTTCGACACGCTTAAGGCCCTCGTGCAGGTCCATCTGAGAATAGGTCTGCACATCGGCAAGTGCCTTTACATCAACCATAAATTCATTGACAAAATTATCGTAGACGTAATTACCGTTAACTACAACACATACTCCGTTTTTAAGATAGGGCAGCATCGTTTCCGCTTCCTCTGGCTTTAGAAACATTTTTGCATTTATGGAGTTTGTGTAGTCGCTGAAGCTGAATTTTACGATTTTTCTGGGACCGCGTTTGGTGTTGATATCCTTTGTGTCTACACCAAAAACCTCGCCCCAACCGACGAAATCAACCGAGGCGTGGGTATCCTCGGGAGGAAGAATATCAATCAAAGGCTTTACATTTATATTGATTTTATTTCCAAAGAACAGACGGGCTGTATCGAGATACACAGGCAAACCATCCGCAGGAGGATTAAGTCCGTCGTGCTTTATCATTTCGGGGATGACTTTTTTTGGTACTACGTTTTTGCCCGACTTACCGGAACTGCTCTCAACAGGGGGTGCCACAGGTGGAGGTGGCGGTGGAGGAGCGGGATAATCAATTTCTATCAGATCATCACACTCAAGCACTCCCGAAAATTCCACCTCTAAGTCACGGGAAAACAGACGCTTTACATAAGCCGAAAAGCGTTTGCAAAAATCAAGGGTTGTCAAGGTTTGTATGCCGCCGTGGGCAAGCTCGATATTAAGAACATTGTCCTTAAGAGAGTATTTAGCACCATCCAGAAAACCGTTTAACTGACAGGACTCTATACGCAGTATCTCCCCTATGTCAGCACAGGCAGAAGGACAGAATTTGTCTGCGGGGAAAGTATATGTAAATTCCGCTCCCGTCAGCATAAGCTGTTCCTTAATTCTTCTTATGGCTTCGTCGATAATTGCCTTTTTTATATATTTAGAAAACTCAATCTTCACGGTTAAAATTCGGGTCTCGCTGTCGAGATTACACTCCGTAACTTCACCGCAATCAAAGAATTCTTTTAAATCTCCTATGTAGCCGCCAAACAGTTCGGCGAAACTTATATTGCTCATCTTATATCTCCTGATTACATCTTGTCAATTTCATTTAAAAGTTCATTCAAAAGCTCCGATTCGGCTACCTTTTTAAAAACTTCGCCTTTTTTGAATATAAGTCCGCAACCGTCACCGCCTGCAATACCTATATCGGCTTCTCTGGCTTCGCCCGGACCGTTTACAACACAGCCCATAATCGCAACTGTTATATCCTTGTCCACTCCGCTGAGACGTTCTTCTACTTCCCGAGCCAGACCTATCAAATCTATCTTAGTTCTTCCGCAGGTTGGACAGGATACAAATTTTATACCGCCCTTACGGAGGCCTATTGCTTTCAATATATCAATACCTGCCTTGACCTCCTCAACGGGAGAATCGGTCAAGGAAACTCTGATTGTATCGCCGATGCCCCGGAGCAGAAGTCCGCCGATGCCCGCTGCGGATTTTATGATGCCCATAGACTTTGTGCCCGCTTCAGTGACTCCCAAATGCAAAGGATAGTCGCAGTTTTCCGCAGCAAATTTATATGCCTCAAACATACGTGCGGTATCGGAAGCCTTAAGGGATAAAACAATATCGTTAAAATCGAATTTTTCCAAAAGCTTAATATGATACATACCGCTTTCAAAAAGGGCTTCTGCAGTGGGACTTCCGTGTTTTGCAAGGATTTCTTTTTCAACAGAACCGGAATTCACACCAACACGAATTGGTACACCCGCTGTTTTACAAGCATTTGCTACCGCCTTTACACGACCTTCGTCGCCGATATTACCGGGATTTATACGAACCTTATCCACACCTGCACTGATACTTTCCAATGCAAGCTTATAGTCAAAATGGATGTCAGCCACAATCGGTACGGATACGTTTTCTTTGAGAGCGTATATAAGCTTCACCGCCTCCATATCCGGGACGGCGGCACGGATTATATCACAGCCTGCGGACTCCAATGTCTTTGCTTGCTTAATGCTTGCCTCGATATCGTGGGCAGGGACATTCAGCATTGACTGAACTGAAATCGGAGCGGTGCCGCCGATTTCCACATTGCCTACCTTGACAGTTCTTGATATTCTCCTTTTCAACCCTATTCACTCCAAACTTTTAATTTCAAAATAGTCCAATTATATCCTTAAATACAATAAAAACTAAAAACAGCATCAACACTATAAAACCTATCCCGTGGACCAAAGATTCGTATTTCTGCGGCACGGGTTTTCTTGCAATCATTTCAAACAGAATAAATACAAGTCTGCCACCGTCCAGGGCGGGTATGGGTAATAAATTGAACACTCCCAAGTTAACGGTTATAAGACATAGCATAGGCAAAAGTGTGTCGAGCCCGATTTTTGCCGCCTGTCCTATTGCACCCACAACACCGACGGGGCCCGAGACCTGATTAATGTTATATCTACCGCCTATCATATCAACTAAAGTGAACCAAACCGTTCTGCCGTATGATATAGTATAGCGTATTGACTGTCCGAAGAAAGTCCCAATGTCATTCTTTTTATATTCAAAATTGAAATCTCTGCTAAGATAGTTTATTCCTTCATACTCTTCGGTTTTGAACTCCACATCTTCTAAAAGAAGCTTTTCGCCGTTTCTCTTTACAAGCAAATCTACCTTGCCGTCGGGAACGGCAGAGAAGGCATAATTGATTTCAACCACGGTAAGACAGGACCTACCGTCTACTTTCAGGATTGTATCCCCTACTTGAAGGCCAGTAGCACTGCTTGTTGCATTTTCTCCGAAAGAGGCTACGGTATTGGTTGCAATGGCACCTGCAGGAGCGAAGTATATCATCATTAGCACCAAGCCGAAAATGATATTAAATACAGCACCTGCAACTACTATGGAAAATCTTCTCCAAGGTTTTTTATTGCAAAAAGCCTTAGGGTCGGCACTTCCCTCGTCTTCGCCCTCCATAGCGCAATAACCACCAAAAGGAATAAGCTTTATAGAATATTTAGTCTCCTTGCCCTGCCACTTTAACAGGGTGGGGCCAAAACCTACTGCAAATTCATTAACGCGGACACCCATAAGCTTTGCCACAATAAAATGTCCGAATTCGTGAATAACTATTAAGGTTAAGAAAAGAATTATTGCTACGAGATATGGCCATACGCTTGACCATACTGCCGTTATGCTTTCCAAAGAAAGACTCCTTTCGATTATAAATTACTTAAAACAAATTCTCTTGCGGCTTTATCAGCTTCAAATACATCCTCGATTGTATAGTTGTTGACGACAGGCTGGTTATTCATTGCAGCCTCTACCAATTCACCAATTTTAAGAAAGCTGATTTTATTGTTGAGGAACAGAGATACCGCTTCTTCGTTTGCACCGTTGGCAGCAGCCGGCTTCAGACCCCTCTGCTTTGCCGCATCTATGCAGGCGGACAAACATCGGAAGGTAGCAAAGTCGGGCTTATGAAAGGTCAACTCGCAAACGTCGGTAAGGCTCAGGTTGTGTCCCGGGCAAGGAAGCCTTTCGGGATAGGTCAAGGCATACTGTATGGGGAGTCGCATATCGGGAGCCCCCAGCTGAGCAATAACTCCTCCATCGCGAAGCTCCACGGCGGAATGAATTATACTTTGACGATGTATAAGGATTTCTATGTCATCAGCATTCACATTGAAAAGGTGCATAGCCTCAATTACTTCAAGGCCCTTGTTCATCATTGTTGCAGAATCTATTGTGATCTTGGCACCCATATCCCAGTTGGGATGCTTTAATGCCATTTCGGGGGTAACGTTTTTAAGCTCTTCTGCTGTTTTAGAAAAGAAGGGACCACCAGAAGCTGTGAGCAAAATCTTGGTTAAGGAGCCTTCGGGAACACCCTGCAGGCATTGAAAAATAGCAGAATGTTCGCTATCTACGGGAAGTATACGAACCTTCTTTTCCTCAGCCAGCTTCATAACGATATCACCGGCGGCAACCAAGGTTTCTTTATTACTTAAAGCAATTTCATTGCCGGAATTTATTCCCGCAATGGTGGGCTTCAAACCAGCAATTCCTACAATAGCATTAAGAAGGGTGTCACATTTGTAGGAAGCCAATTCTTCAACACCCGAGTCCCCCGCCAACACTTTAATGTTGGTATCGGCAAGTATGGTTTTAAGTTCGGCTGCAGCTTTTTCGTCTGACACAGCAACGGTTTCGGGCTGAAACTCTCTTGCCTGGGCTTCCAACAGCTTTATGTTCCTACCTGCTGCCAGACCCTTTACACTATAACCTCTTGCACGGGCTACATCCAAAGCCTGAGTTCCAATAGAACCTGTCGAACCAAGTATAATGATTGTTTTCTCCATAATTATTATTCCTCTTGAGTGTCAATAATACCAGAACTTTTTGTCTTATTGATTTATTACGCCGACGGGATGCCGTCGGCGTAGTTAACTGAAGTAAACGATTAATCAAAGTGCTAATGCAACAACGAAATAAAATGGAGCAATGAACAAAACAGAGTCGAATCTGTCAAGCACACCACCGTGTCCCGGCATTATCTTGCCGAAATCCTTGATTCCGCAATCTCTCTTAATGAAGGATGTAAATAAATCACCAACCATACCTACAAGAGAGAATCCGACTGCATAGGCACAGAGCTTTACGAAATCAACATCGAAATTCCAGGTTGCTTTATAAACTAAGGCTAAAACCACAGAAAGCAAAACAGCAGTGACAACACCGCCTAAGCAACCCTCAACAGTTTTCTTGGGACTGATTTCGGGAGCAAGCTTGTGTCGACCAAAGAAGGTGCCTGTGAAATAAGCGCCCGTATCCGCACCCCAAGCAAAAATAAACACAAGAAAGAAGTTGAAGCCGTATGTAGAAAGTGAGGATCTGAACATAACATACATTCCGCAAAAAGCCACACTTAACATAAAGGGCAGAAACAACAAGGAGAGGAGACCTCTTGTGTCTATTTTACTATGCTTAATTAACGCAAATACCGATATAAAAAGGAAATATGCCGCATAAATTATCGCCGCAAGTTTAACTCCTTTATATAAATTGGATTGGAAAAGCGACAACACAAAAAGCGCACCCTCAACACAGGAAACGATAACCGCAGGTTTATAGGTTACCAACCCTGTATTGTTTAGCATTTCATAGATGGCCAACGAATTGAGTGCCGCTAAAGCAACAAGCAGTACGAGAGGAAGCTTAAAGCTCAATGCCAATACCGCAACAAATATAACGATACCCACCATGCCTGAAATTATACGAGTTTTCATATTGCTAACCCCTTAATAGTTTTGTTTACACTCCACCAAAACGGCGGTGTCTGTTTCTGTAGTCTTCAATAGCCTTATCCAAATGCTTAGGACTGAAATCAGGCCAAAGCACATCCGAAAACCAAAACTCCGCGTAGGCAGATTGCCAGATAAGATAATTAGAAAGACGAAATTCACCGCTGGGTCTGATTATAAAATCGGGATCGGGCTGACCTGCTGTATAAAGATAATCGGAGATAAGCTCTTCGGTTATTTCCTCTACAGTGATTTCTTTATCGGAAACTATTTTCTTGACCGCAGTAACAATCTCGTCTCTGCCTCCATAGTTAAGCGCTATGTTGAGATGCATACCTGTTGCATTCTCAGATGCCTCTTCAGCTTCCTTTATCAGCTCTATTATATCCGAGTCAAGTTGAGAAATATTGCCGATGAATTTAACCTTGATATTCTCATCCTTAAAATTTTTAGCATCGCGAAGATAGTCACGCAATATTCCCATTATATTACCAACTTCATCAGCGGGACGCTTCCAATTTTCGGTGGAAAAGGCATAGACCGTCATATATTCAAGACCGATTTTATTACCGTGGCGAGCTATATTTTTAAAGGTGGATGCACCCGCGGCGTGTCCTGCCGTGCGAGGCATTCCTTTTTTCTTAGCCCATCTGCCGTTTCCATCCATTATTATAGCGATATGCCGGGGCATAGGCCCCGGCTCTTGTTTACTTGATTTGTTTTTAAAAAGTGCCACAGAAGGACATCCTTTCTAAAGGCTTAGATAGCCATAATCTCCTGCTCTTTAGCGGCAGTCATTGTGTCGATTTCAGCCACAAATTTGTCGGTAGACTTTTGAATCTTCTTCTCGGCATCTGCCTGCTCATCCTCGGTGATTTCGTTATTCTTCTTAAGAGCCTTGATACCGTCGATGCCGTCGCGGCGGCAGTTTCTGACCGCTACTTTAGATTCTTCAGCCATCTTCTTAACCTCTTTGGCAAGGTCGCGACGACGCTCCTCGGTAAGAGGCGGGAAGTTAAGGCGGATAACACTACCGTCATTTTGAGGGTTGATGCCAAGATCGGACATCTGGATTGCCTTTTCGATTTCTTTTAAGGTTGTTTTATCCCAAGGCTGAATTTGCAGGGTTCTGGGGTCGGGAGTAGAGATGGCTGCCATCTGATTGATAGGAGTGGGGGTGCCGTAATACTCAACCTGAATTTTATCCAAAACTGCGGCATTGGCTCTGCCGGCACGGATGGTTTTAAAATTTCTGTCGAGAGCGTCAATACACTTGTTCATACGCTCTTCCATCTTGGTTATAACTGCTTTCATAGTTTGTTCCTCCAAAAAATTTATTTTACAATTGTGCCTGAATTATCACCGGCAACTGCCTTAACGATATTGTCGGGGTCGTTTAGATTAAACACCAAAATCGGCAATTCGTTGTCCATACACAGAGAGGCTGCGGTGCTGTCCATAACATGGAGTCCCTTGCTGAGAACCTCCATATAGGAAATAGTATCGTACTTTCTGGCATAAGGATTGAGTTTGGGGTCACTATCGAAAACGCCGTCTACATTGGTGGCTTTAAAAATAATATCGGCATCAATTTCAACAGCACGAAGTGCGGCACCTGTGTCGGTTGAGAAAAAAGGATTGCCTGTACCGCAACCGAAAATAACAACTCTGCCCTTTTCCAAATGACGTACAGCCTTGCTTCTTATATAAGGCTCGGCAATCTGACGCATTTCTATTGCAGTCTGAACTCTAACGGTTACACCTAATTGCTCAAGACCGTCGGCAAGACCGAGACAGTTGATTGTTGTGGCGAGCATACCCATATGGTCGGCACGAGTGCGGTCCATATCTCCACTGCTTCTGCCTCTCCAGAAGTTACCGCCGCCAACCACTATGGCAACCTGAACCCCCATATCAACTACCTTTTTAATGCTTTGAGATATGGTCATTACAGTATCGAAATCGATGCCTGCACCCTTCTCTCCTGCCAGCACTTCACCGCTTAATTTAAGCAAAATTCTCTTGTAAACAGGTTTCATAATATTACCCCCAAATCATTTAATATTATTTTACATTATTATTGACGATATGTCAATGTGTAATAGCAAAAACTTATTGCAAAAGAACTATTACTGTGCTACAATGTTTTTAAATTAGTAGTAAAGAGAGGTACGTAAATGAAAAACTTTTTTAGATACCCAAATTCGGCTCAGTGTTTATTTAACGTATCTGGAAGTTTTGGAAGAATTGAGGGAGAAATAAAGAAGACAGATAACGGTTATTTTTCCGAAAATGCAGATGTTTACGTCGAGACGAAAATTCATAAGCACAAAAGTGGAATCATATCCCGAATCGACACAATCACCAACAATTCAGAAAAAAGTATACAGCTTAACACTCTTGAATCGAGATTCGTATTTGATGGTGATGAGTACGAGGTTTACACCCAATACAGCAGCTGGTGTAACGAGTCCCTCGGCTCCTGGCAACCCTTAGTTACCGGAATAACCGCTCTGAACACCGAGCTTCGTACCAATCGAAATGCCGCACCTATGTTGGCTCTTTGGAACAAACAAACTCAGCGTGGTATGGTTTTCCACCTTCTGCCCCACTCTACATACAAACTTTCCGCAAACAAGCTTGATTCAGGCTCCACCATATCCCGAACGGAAGTTTTATTAGGTCTTGGTGGTGGCTATTCGGTAGAGTTGAATCCCGGTGAAAATTTCAACCTGCCGGAAATTCTTTGCTATGAATTCCTTAATAAAACCGACCTTGACTGCTACAAACTCCACGAATACTGTATGGATCGTTTTCCCATAAAAAGCATGCCTATCGTCTACAACACCTGGCTTGCCAAAAACGATAAAATAACTTATGAGAATGTTACTGAATTAGTATCAAAAGCGGCAGAAATAGGTGCTGAATGCTTTGTTATTGATGCAGGTTGGTTCGGTAACCAGGAGGACTGGTGGAACTGTGTAGGTGACTGGGTGGAACGCACCCGCGACAGGCTCCGTGGAAAAATGAAAGATATTGCTGACGATGTACACAATCGAGGTATGAAATTCGGACTCTGGTTCGAAATCGAACGAGCTGACGGTATGTCGGAAACCAAGGATGCGCATCCCGAATTCTTTCTTAAAGAGGGCAATACTTATTTCCTTAATTTCAATAATCCCGATGCATTAAATTACATAAATAATGTTTTGGACGACATAATCACAAAAATCGGCATCGATTTTATCAAATTCGATTTTAACGCAGATATGACCTTCGACCCCGAGAATGTCGCTTTTATTAATTACTACAAGGGTTACGACGCCTTTATAGCTGATTTACGTCAAAGATACCCTGACGTTTATTTCGAAAACTGTGCTTCGGGCGGTCAGAGAATGAACCTTACTACCTGCGAAAATTTTGACGGTATATGGTTCACAGACAATCAAAGCATCTATCATAGCACAAGAATTTATAAAGATACAATTCTTCGTATGCCCCATCAGTATTTGGAAAAGTTTGCCACCTTTGAAACACGTGATGATTTTTTAAGCTACCAACAAGGCTATGTTCCAAAGATTATCTCAACCGACGATGCAAAATGGCTCAATGTCCGCGGTGTAAATTTAAGTTATCTCAAGGCGTTTTTACGAGGTAGCAGACCTGCTATTTCCTGCGATCTCACAAAAATTGACGAAGCAACCTTCAAAGAAATTGCAGATGTTTTGAACGGTTATAAATCCGAAAGAGATTTCTGGAAAAATTCTGTGTGTCGTATTCTTTGTGATACCGACAAAATGTTGGTATTGCAATACACTGATATTCAGACCGGCGAAATAAAAATACAGGCTATTTCCGCAGAGTCTCATCAAAAGGAAGTGCATATCTATCCCGCTGTAGAAAAGAATATCAGCTACCTTAGCTCCAACGGTGAAATACTATCCTCAGAAGAACTGGAAAGCTACGGTATGTATCTGCCGATAGAAGAAATATATTTAGCCGCAGAAATCGGATTAACACCACAAAATAATCATTAACAAAAAAGCAGTCAAGAACCATCATTTAAGATGCGTTCTTGACTGTTTTTTATTTTGACTTCTTACATAATTTAGTTGCTAAAAGCAGAACCAGATGCAGAACAACACCTACGGCAATTGCCACTACTAAATCGAATACAACGGTAAGTATAAACGTAACTATCAAAACCAGGATATTACAAAGATTCTTCTTCCTGAAAATATCTCTGAACTTACGCCATTCGCTCATATTGTATGCAACAACAAAAAGTATCGCCGCAATGGTGGGCATCGGGATAAGCGCCGCATAGGGCATAAGAAACAGCAGCACAAGGAAAAGAACAAGACCGTGTACTACGCCTGCAACGGGAGTTCTGCCGCCGTTTTTAATATTGGCGGAGGTTCGGGCAATAGCTCCCGTGGCGGGGATTCCGCCAAATAAAACGGAAGCAATATTTCCGAGTCCTTGAGCCAGAAGCTCTGAATTGGGGTTGTGCTTAGAATTTATCATACCGTCTGCCACAACGCAGGACAGCAGGGATTCTATTGCGGCGAGCAGGGCTATCGTGATAGCATCGGGCAGGGCGGCAACTACACAGTCTGCACCAAAGTTTATTCCGCTGAAATCAACCTGCGGCAGTCCTGTGGGAATTGTATAAAGATCACCGATTGTATAAACAGCGGAATCGATCGTTGGGAAAGCCTTAACCAGCGCTGCACTGATTACTACGGCAAGAAGTGACGGCGGCAGCTTTTTTTCGAATTTAGGATAAATAATAAGAATCGCTAAGCTAATTGCACCTATCAACAACGCCCAAGGGCTGAAGGTAGAGATCGCTTTAATATTTTCCTCTACCTTGTGGAGGGTCTCGACGGGGCGAACTCCCTCGGGATAAACCAGTCCCAAAAAATCCTTGGTCTGTCCAAAGAGAATGGTAACGGCAATGCCGCCGGTGAAACCTACGGTGATTGTATGAGGCATATACTTTATAAAGGTTCCCAGCTTTAGCACGCCCATAACTATAAGTAATATACCTGCAAGCACTGTAGATACAAACAGACCTGACATCCCTTTTGTCGCCACGATACCTGCAACAATGGTAGCAAAGGCGGCAGTGGGTCCTGCGATCTGAACCTTACTGCCACCGAAAAGCGAAACCACAATACCTGCCGCTATGGCGGTGTATATACCGCAGGCGGGTTCGACCCCAGATGCCAAGGCCAGTGCAATAGACAGAGGCAATGCGATGATCGCCACGATTACACCTGCTATCACATCCTTTAACGCCTGCCCCTTATTATATTCCTTAAGGGCAGTTATCAGCTGCGGCTTAAGAAAAAAATCATTCACAATAAACTACTCTCCTAATATTTATAACTCTGATGCTATTTTTTCGGCATAACGCACGGTTTCCATAGCATCCTTAGCGTATTTATCGGCACCGATTTTCTTTGCATACTCGGGGGTTAAAACCGCACCGCCCACAACGATTTTGCAGGACGGTAATGCCCCTCGCAGCTGCTTTATGGTTTCCTCCATTGCAGGAACCGTGGTGGTCATCAAGGCACTGAGTCCCACAATTGGAGCACCGTGCTTCACAGCGTTTTCAACAACCGTTTCGGGCGGAACGTCTCTGCCCAAATCAATAACGTTGAAGCCGTAGTTCCCCAGCAAAAGCTTGACAATATTTTTGCCGATATCGTGGATATCTCCCTTAACCGTTGCCAATATAAAGGTGCAGCCGTTTTTTGAGGACTCTTTGCTCATACTACCTTTTATAACCTCAAAAGCCTCGCCCGCCGCCTCAGCGCTCATTAAAAGCTGCGGCAAATATACTGTTTTATTTTCAAAACCTTCCCCCACTATGTTGAGTGCGGGGATTATTTCTTCATTGACAATGCTAAGAGGTTCTGTGTTTACAATAAGCTGCTTAGTCATCATAGCCGCTTTATCTTTAAAGCCTTTAATAATTGCTGTTTGAAGCTCGCTTCGGCTTTCTTTTTCACCTACCGCAGTCGATTGTGCGGCGGTTGCAGATAAACTGAAGGTATCGGCAACACTTATGTAGTCACCGCAGTTGCGGTCGAGACCTTTTAATGCCTTAAAAGCAAAATAGGTTTTCATCATTTCAGCAGAATAAGGATTCATAATAGCGGCATTTAGCCCCCTGTCTAAAGCCAAAGAGAAAAATACGCCGTTTATTATATCTCTGTTGGGAAGTCCAAAAGAAATGTTGGAAACACCCAAAGAAGTGTGACAACCCAAACGGTTTTTGATTAACTCTAACGCTTCAAGGGTTACTTTAGCAGAATTGACATCGGCGCTGATTGTCATAGCTAAAGTATCGAAAACAATATCCTTTTTGTCTATGCCATAGCTCTCGGCAGTTGCAAGAATCTTTTCTGCGATACGGAAGCGGTCCTCAGCAGTGGCAGGAATACCGCTTTCGTCTAAGGTTAATGCGACTACCACACCACCGTATTTTTTAACCAACGGGAATACAGTTTCCATACTTTCCTGCTTGCCGTTCACGGAATTAATCATAGCCTTGCCGTTATATCTGCGAAGGGCATTTTCCATTGCTACGGGGTCGGCAGTGTCAATTTGCAAGGGAAGATTTGTTACCGACTGCAGCTCACACACCGCTGTTTTTAGCATCTGCACTTCGTCAATTTCGGGAAGCCCCACATTGACGTCGAGGATATCTACTCCCCTTTCCTGCTGATTAACGCCCTCTGTGAGAATGTAATCTATGTCGTTTTCTATAAGTGCCTGCTTAAAACGTTTCTTACCCGTGGGGTTTATTCTCTCGCCGATAAGCAAAGGAGCATCCCCAAATTTAACCGTATGGGTGTAGGAAGAAATAACCGTCAGTTTCTTCGGCGTTATCGGAAGTGGTGAAAGCCCTTGTGTTTTATCGCAAACTGCCTTTATATATGCAGGAGTTGTACCGCAGCATCCACCCACAACACGAACTCCAAGCTTCACTATCTCCGCTAAGGTTTCGGCAAATTCCAATTCCTTCACATCGAAGACGGTCTTTCCGTCCACAACCTTAGGCAGGCCTGCATTGGGCTTTAAAACCACAGGCACAGATGCGTTCTGAAGGAGTCTTTCGGCGACACCGATCAACTGACGGGGACCTAATGAACAGTTTGCACCTATAGCATCAGCTCCCATTCCCTCAAGAAGGGAAACAACTGCTTCCGGAGTGGCACCTGTCATAAGCTTTTCGTCCTCCCCGTAGGCGTTGGTTACAATCACGGGGAGGTCGCAGTTTTCTTTCACAGCCAAAAGTGCCGCTTTGGTTTCGTAGCTGTCGTTCATAGTTTCGATTATTACAAGGTCAACGCCTTCTGCTACACCGAGCTGCACGGTTTTGGCGAATACAGACACTGCATCCTCAAAATCCAGGTCACCCAAAGGTTTTAGCAGTTTGCCCGTAGGACCAATATCAAGGGCAATAAATTTTTCACCCTTGTTACAGCTTTGCTCTCTGGCAGATTTGGCATTTTTTACGGCAGCTTTGATGATATCACATAGCTCCGTTTCCTCGAACTTCAAGGAATTAGCTCCAAATGTGTTGGTGCTGACAACGTTGCTTCCCGCATCAAAATATTCCCGATGGATGTTTGTTACTACATCGGGATGCGTGAGATTCCATATTTCAGGATGTTCCCCCGGTTGCAGACCGTTTTTCTGCAAAAGGGTACCCATTCCGCCATCAAGATAGACCATATTGTTTTGTAAATACTCTTTGAATTTCATACTTTTCCTCTGTATATACAATCGGATTTTTTACATAAATTACATTTAGAAGCACTATGTCGGCAAGGCTCCCGGCTTATGCCGCATATAGCTGTAACTGATTTGCTTGGCGACATAAGAAGGCTGTCATTTAAGGTCAGACCAATCTTTTTCTCGCAATCAAGCACATCGAATATTTCCCTTTGGCACAGAAGCGATAAATCACCGTAGCCCGCGCTGAATCTTCTTGTAAGATGAACTCTCTGCTCCTCCTCATAATACTTGCAAAAGACATTGCACAAGGCTTCGATTCTTTCGGTACCAAAAGCCTGCAGCATCAAGGCTTTGGCGGGCGACAGTTTGCTGTATTTCATAAGTATTCTGTCGAATTCCGCACCCAAGGTTGCGGCAAAAAGCACAACCGAGTTACTGCCCTTAAGACGGTCAGAAAGACTTTTGGATTCGAATAAAAAGCCGCCTATTTCACAAACATCATCTGTGATTTTCAATGGTAGCTCAGAGTAGCAAACCATATATTTAAGACTTGGCTCCGCTTCGGTAATGGTGGAGTCGAGTAAATCAAATGCTGCTTCATCCAGCTCCTTCGCGCCCGTATAACGGAGTATTTCAGCTTTACAGACAGGTGGAGCAGAAAAGGATTTATATAAAACTATATTCTTCATTTTCCCAATATATCCGACAGGTTACTTTGAATTTTTTCGGCTACGTCGGGCTTGTTCATCGAATAAACATGGACATTGGTGATACCATTGGCATAAAGGTCGATAATCTGATCGGTGGCATAAGCAATACCTGCCTGCTTCATAGCCGCAGGGTCGGACCCGAATTTATCCACAATACTTTTAAAACGCTGAGGCATAAAGGAACCCGACAGCTTTATGGCACGGTCAACCTGATTAGCGTTGGTGATTGGCATAATTCCCGGAATTATCGGCACTGTTATACCAGCCTCGCGGATTTTATAAAGAAAATTGTAAAGAAGATTATTATCGAAAAACATTTGGGTTGTAAGGAAGTCACAGCCTGCATTAACCTTTTCCTTAAGGTACTTTATGTCCTCAGATTGATTAAGGCTTTCGGGATGAACCTCAGGGTAACAAGCACCACCGATACAAAAATCGGGATTGGCGGCTTTGAGCTCATAAACCAAATCAACGGCGTGCTTATAGTCCCATCCGCTTCGGTCGGTTGCTTCAAGTTCCTTTGGAATATCCCCTCTCAATGCCATAACATTTTCTATACCTGCAGCTTTGATTTCATCAATCTTACATCGTACCGTTTCTTTCGTAGACGAAACGCAGGTAAGGTGCTCCAAAGTTGGTACATCATACATTCTTTTAAGGTTTTTGGCAATATCCAAGGTGTATTTACTCGTGCCTCCGCCCGCACCGTATGTAACACTCATAAAAGCGGGGCGAAGCTTTGCAATCTCCTCAGTGGCTTTTTTCACACTTTCGAACCCCACCTCTGTTTTAGGCGGAAAAACCTCGAATGACAGAGACAGCTTCGGTTGATTAAGTAGTTCGATAATCTTCATATCTATTTTCCTTTTAATTATAATATATGTTCATTATACACCTAAACTGTATTCTGTTCAAGAATAATATTTACGAAGAGTGAAGCATAGATTATATTAACAATAAGGAACAAAAGGAGCTTGATTGTTAATATGAAAAAATGCATAAAAACCTACATCTATTCCATTTTAATTGCTTTAGGAGTTGGCGGGCTTTCGGCACTTCTGACTACAGGCAATATGGATATCTACTCGGAAATCACCAAGCCACCGTTATCGCCGCCTTCTATACTTTTTCCGATAGTATGGAGTATACTGTTTGTCCTGATGGGAGTTAGTTCCGCAATGGTTAGCTGCACCAAAACTGCCACCCTCAGAGAACGAAACTCCGCATTGGTTACTTACGGATTAAGTCTGTTTTTCAATTTCTTCTGGAGCATTCTTTTCTTTAATTTTCGCTGGTTCTTCGTGTCTTTCATCTGGATTTTGATACTTCTCTACACTATAATCAAAACCATAATAAAGTACAAGAAAATCAACAGCATAGCGGCATTTTTGCAAATCCCCTATCTGCTTTGGGTAGGCTTTGCTACGTATCTTAACTTTAGCATTTGGTGGTTAAACAGATAAGCAAACACGATTAGTCCGAACCTGCCTAAAACGGTATAATTTCGGAGCTTTTCGGTTTGTCATCGCCCGTAGGCGTTAGCCTTACGGACTCTTTCGCACCAAAAATCTCTCAAAATTCTTACCGTTTTAGGTCGAAGAATTTTAAAGCGGAGGA
>JAZNQM010000212.1:0-6047 GCA_045590175.1 Acutalibacteraceae bacterium
GGATTCCTTTTTCTATGTAATAAACAACTATTCTTGCCTCCATCTGATGAGGGAGGTGGATTTTGCGAAGCAAAAGACGGAGGGAGAGAAAGAAATCAGCAGAAACTTATTAACCCCAACTCACAAACAACCAAAGAAGCCCTCCAAACGGAAGGCTTCTTTGGTTATATAATATAGTATTAATTTTCCTTTATTAATTCAGTATAAATATCATTCTTTTTGTGGCCGGTTTCTTTTGCGGCGGTTTTTGCCGCCATTGAGGTAGGCATACCGCCTGCCACAAGATTGCGAGCGTATTCCACCGCCTCTTCCAAGGTAAGGTTGGGTGTATCCTCTATCGCAGCTCCCTCAACAATCAGCACGTATTCGCCCTTGGGGGGTGTGACCTCAAAGTCGGATAAGGCAGCCGACAGGGTGGTGCGTTTGGCAGATTCGTGAAGCTTGGTAATTTCCTTAACCAAGGATATATTGCGGTCGCCGAAATAGGTCAGCATATCGCGAAGGGTGTTCACAAGCTTATGGGGTGCTTCGTAGAAAACCATAGTTCTCTTTTCGGTTTTCAGTTCCTCGAGTCGCTCCCGGCGGTTGGTCTTGGTAGTAGTGAGAAAACCCTCAAAACAAAATCTACTGACCGATAAACCGGACAGTGCCAGAGCAGTTGCCATTGCGGTAGGACCGGGAACCGATTCTACCTTTATGCCGCTATCGTGGCAAAGCCGAACCAAATCCTCGCCTGGGTCGGAGATTGCCGGCATACCCGCATCGGTTACAATGGCACAGTTTTCCCCCGCCAAAATGCGGTCGATGATAAGCTTACCCCGCTCGCGGAGATTATGCTCATAATAGCTCACCATAGGTGTATGAAGCGAAAAATGATTAAGCAATTTAATTGTAACTCGGGTATCCTCAGCGGCGATAAAGTCCACGCTGCCAAGGGTTTCCACCGCTCTCGGTGACATATCCCCAAGGTTGCCGATGGGGGTACCCACAACAAATAATTTTCCTGACATAATATTTCTCCTGGGTTGTTAGTTAAAAAATGCTTGGTGTAGAATAATACTCAAAAGATACTCCACCACAATGCTCAATGCGGTGTAAACACAAAGGCAAAGCAGAACAACGTCGATAGCTTTCTTTTTCATATCTCGAACTTTTGCTGTACGATTGTTCGTACAGTGTTTTATATGTGCCCCTCTTTATACTCACCGTAGATTTTAATCATTTCGGGGGAATCGGGCTCGCCGTTGTCCCCTTCTATATAAAGAGGCGGCATAATTTTCATACCGCTGTTGCCGTCTCGCCTGCCCTCAACCAGCACAAGCCAAGGCTCCAGACCCTTTCTCTGGTGAACCGTACGAAGGCATTTGGGTTCGATTTTGTTTTCCCGCATTGCGGCAAATATATCGGCAAGTCTTTCGGGGCGGTGGCACATACAAAGTCTACCGCCGCTGCGAAGCAATCGCTTTGCGGCATTACAGACGTCATCGAGGGTACATTCCGCTTCGTGACGAGCTATGTAGCGAGCATCGTTCGGGTTGATTATTCCCGCACCCGAGCGTTTATAGGGCGGGTTGCAGATCACCACGTCCATCCCGCTTAACGGCATGCTGATTTTAAGGCTATCTATGTCCTTAAGGTCAGCATTCACAACGGTTATATGGTTGAAGCCGTTCTCCTCTGCCGCCCTTTCGGTCAAGCGGCAGGCGGCAGTCTGGATATCCACAGCGTATATCTTTTTCCCTTGCTTGTTTCTGCCTAAAATCATTGGAATAATCCCGCCGCCGCAGCCGAGGTCGCAGACGGTGTCACGGTGCTTGACCGCGGCAAAATCGGAAAGTATCACTGCGTCGGTGCCGTAGCGGTATTCCTCTGTGGAATAGATTATCACTCCGCCGCCGAGGGGAGTTTTAACGGGGGACGTATTGCAGTCCGCGGAGGAGGTGGTCACCTTCTCCGCGGCGATTTTTACATCGTTAGCTTTTTGGCACATTACGCACGGCTCCATTTAACACCCTGGGGTGTATCCTCCAGGATTATGCCCATTTCCTTGAGCTTATCGCGAATGGCATCTGCCTCCTGGAAGTTCTTGTTTTTGCGAGCCTCGGTACGCTTTGCAATTAATTCTTCAATCTCTGCATCTAAATCATTGTCCGATTTATTGTACAGTATTCCCAGCACGTCGCAGAGCTCATCAAAGAGCTTTAAAGCTTCTTCACAAGCAAACTTTGTGGGCTCGGCGGCAACCATTATGTTGATATCCTTTGCCAGAGTGAATATTGCAGCCAAGGCATCGGCGGTGTTAAGGTCGTCGTCCATAGCTTCGATGAATTCAAGCCTGTGCTTTTCCAGGAAGTCGGGAGCCTCACCGCCCTCGGCAGCATGCTCCATAGCGAACACAAGACCCTCGCGGCAGTTATAAAGTCTGGAAAGTGCGGCGGCACCCTGCTCGATAATCTCGGTGCTGTAGTTAATGGGGCTTCTGTAGTGAGAAGAAATCATAAGGTAGCGGATGGGCTCGTAGCCGTACTTCTCGGCAACGTCGCGAACGGTGAAGAAGTTGCCCAAGGATTTAGACATCTTGCGGTTGTCAACGTTAATATAGCCGTTGTGCATCCAATAGTGGGAGAACTCGCAACCGTGAGCACATTCCGACTGAGCGATTTCGTTTTCGTGGTGGGGGAATATAAGGTCCTGACCGCCGCAGTGGATATCTATGGTATCTCCGAGATATCTGCCCGACATAGCCGAACACTCGATATGCCATCCGGGTCTGCCGTCGCTCCAGGGGGAGGGCCAGGAGGGTTCGCCCGGCTTGGCACTCTTCCAAAGACAGAAGTCCATCGGGTCTTCCTTCTGCTCCGACACGTCAATTCGGGCACCCGCCTCCAGATCCTCCAAAGGCTGATGAGAAAGCTTGCCGTATTCCCCGAATTTCTTGGCTCTGAAATATACGTCACCATTGGGAGATTTATAAGCAAATCCCTTGCTTTCCAGCTCGCTTATCAGCTCGATTATAGCATCAATATTCTCAGTTGCCTTGGGATGAACGGTTGCTTCTCGAACGTTAAGACCCTTGGCATCGGTCCAGAATTCCTCTATATACCTCTCGGCAACCTCCGGCACGGTGGTGCCCTCCTCGTTTGCCTTCTTAATAAGCTTATCGTCGATGTCGGTGAAGTTCTGCACAAAGTTAACCTTCATACCCCTCCACTCAAGATAACGGCGAAGCACGTCGAAAACACAAAGAGGACGGGCATTGCCGATGTGGATGTAGTTGTAAACGGTGGGGCCGCAGGCATAAATCTTAAGTTCGCCCGGGGTGATGGGTTTTAGCTCCTGCTTACTGCGTGTCAAGGTGTTAAAAATTTTCATATACATTCTCCTTAGATTGGGTTAATTACATATTATATATTTACAGGCGGTTTGATACCGCACCGAAAATTTATTCATATCGGCTGTCTTTTAGTGTACGATTATTCGGACACATCCTCGCCCGAAAGCTGACGGATTTTTTCTTCCAAATCTGCTATCTTTTTGTCGTAGGCACAGAACTGTTGAGCCACAGGGTCGGGTATGTGCACCTGGTCAAGCTTTGGAAGCTTGACTCCGCTACGCTTCACAACGCGGGCGGGCACACCTACAACGGTGGAATCGGGGGGTACCTCGTGGAGCACCACGGCACCTGCCGCAATTCGGGAGTTGTCCCCTACCTTGAAAGGACCTAAAACCTTAGCTCCCGAGCTTATCATAACATTATTACCGATTGTGGGGTGTCGCTTGCCCTCGTCCTTACCTGTACCTCCCAGAGTAACGCCCTGGTAAATCAGTACGTCATCGCCGATTTCGGTGGTTTCACCGATAACTATTCCGTTGCCGTGGTCTATAACCAGCCTTCTGCCGATTGTGGCACCGGGGTGGATTTCAATGCCTGTCTTTCTGACAGTGCGTTGGGAAATCCAACGGGCGATAAATTTCATATTATGCTTATAAAACCAATGTGCCTTGCGGTGGCGACGTATTGCCTTGAAGCCCGGGTAGAGAAAGAAAATTTCAAGCCCCGACCTTGCCGCAGGGTCGCGGTCCATATAGGCGGCGATGTCCTCTTTTAATCTTTTGAACATATAATTCCCCTTTCCTTGGGTAATTGTATTTTTGGGAGTTCACTGTGTTTCTATACAACGTGGCTTGCACTCTGCAAACAAAAACTCCGTGGATATTCCGAAGCACCTCCACGGAGGCGATTTCAAAAAACCACGGTTCCACTCCATTTGCGAACTCATTGCGACTTTTGGTAACGGTGTCAACCCGAGGCGGAATACTGATTTCCTCCGCCCGACTCCCGAATGCACTTCACAGCACCACTCTTGCAACCCTTTCACCCAACGGGTCGCTCTCTGAAAGAGCTTTCATACTGCTACTCTTTTCGTTCAAAGTCTTTAACTATATATAATATATTACAAAATTGCCGATTTGTCTACTGTTATTTTTTAAGTTTCAAATTTCGGGGTGTAAATCCCCAAGAAAATCACTCTTTGTAGTTGATGAATTTGGCGTTGTCCTTAAGATAAATCGCACCCGAGATTACTGTAAGAACAGCGGAAACCCAAAGAAGCCCTGTGCCGCACCACTCAAAAATACTCAAGGTGAGACCCGAAAGAGCCTTTAAGTTTTCTGCCAACCATTCCACAAAAAGAATCACGATGATTGAAGCCATCTGGCTGACGGTTTTTGCCTTGCCCCACATATTTGCGGCAACAACCTTACCTCCGTCGGCAACGGCGGCGAGACGAATGCCCGACACTAAAAACTCACGGAACAGCGTGATGAAGGCGACCCAAAGCGCACCGCTGTAGCCCATTGCAACGAAGCCCAAAAGAGCAGAGGTGGTGAGCATTTTATCTGCCAAAGGGTCAAGAAACTTGCCGAAGTTGGTGATAAGATTATGCTTTCTTGCCAGCATTCCGTCAAAATAATCAGTGATGGATGCGGCGGCAAAAATCACCAATGCCACAAGGTAGTTGTGGGGGAAATGCACCGTCATTGCAAGCAGGAAAAACGGCACTAAAATCATTCTTAAAACAGTGAGCTTGTTTGGTGTGTTCATTGTAAAACCTCCGGTTTTAGATATTAGATGTTAGATGTTAGACGTTAGATGATAGTTGTTTGTTCTCATTGTCGCCTCGGCGACAATATATCGCGTGACGAAAGTCACATATCGCAAATCCACAGGACTTATATCGCTTTTTCCTTGTCGAATCTGTGGAGTGGCGGAGACGATATATTCTATTCTTCCAGCTCGCCCAGCAGGTCGTAGTCTAAGGTGTCGTTGATGCGAACAGGGTAAAACTCGCCAATGGTGAGGGGGCGGGGGGAGATAAAGAAAACCTTGCCGTCGATTTCAGGAGCATCGGCGGCACTTCTGCCGAAGTAACAGCGAATGTAGTTGTCGTAGCCCTCGCAGAGAACCTCCTGCAGACTGCCGATTTTTGCTTCGTTTTTCTCGGCGGTAACGAGAAGCTGAAGCTCCATTATATTCTCGGCTCTGTCCTGACGGGTCTGGGGGTCAACCGCACCGTCGAAGCCTGCGGCGGGAGTGCCCTCCTCCTCGGAATAGGCAAAGCAACCCAGTCGGTCAAATTTTACTTCCTTTACAAATTCGCAAAGCTCCTCGAAGTGGGCTTCGGTTTCACCGGGGAAGCCACAGAGCATTGTGGTGCGAAGGGTGATGTCAGGCACAGCGGCTCGGATTTTTCCCACCAAAGCCTTAAGGCTTTCGGAGTCACCGCTTCGGTTCATTAACTTTAAAATCTCGCCGTTCGCGTGCTGCATAGGTATATCGAGATAAGGCACAACCTTACTTTCGGTGGCGATAACTCTCAGCAGCTCGTCAGTTATTCTTTCGGGGTATGTATAAAGGGTACGAATCCAGCGGATATCCTCAATTTTCGCAAGTCTTTGAAGCAGCTCGGGCAACAGACTTTTGCCGCCGTTCAAATCCTCACCGTAGCGGGTGGTGTCCTGTGCTACAAGCACCAATTCCTTTACAC
>JAZNQM010000213.1:0-6877 GCA_045590175.1 Acutalibacteraceae bacterium
AACATAGGCATATATACATTCTCGTGGCCTGTTTCTGCGAACTTTTCATTGAGGATACGCTGGATATTCTCCCATATAGCATATCCGTAAGGTCTGATTATCATACAACCCCTGACACTGGAATAGTCGATAAGCTCTGCCTTGATAACCACATCGGTATACCATTTGGCAAAATCTTCGTCCATTGAGGTTATTTCTTTTACAAGCTTCTCTTTAGCCATAACAAATACATTCCTTTATATACAAGAATACAGTACTAATTATTATATTATATTTTTCGAGGAAATTCAAGCATAATTTATTAATATCGTCTCTTTATTTTAATTCGAAGCTGAACACTCTGAAATCCTCGCTGCCGTGGGTTTCCAACGGCACAAACCTTATGCGTCGCAGTTTCTTATTTATCGTATGCTTCACAAATCTCTGATGCGAATTATCCACACTGACAGAAAAAACATTCCCCTCGGAATCTTCACCCTCAATTTTATATTTCTTTATAAGAGTTTCGGGAAGCTTATATCTTGTTTCGTTAAGAGGGTAGCAGCAGGGCATATTGTGATAGTCGCGGTTAAGGTTGCTGTCAAATACCAGCCTTACTCCTTCCACGTATTTATCCTCGTCGAATTTATATTCGATATAATCCCCTGCCTTACCCTTCCAGCAGTTATCCTCTCCCCTGTCAATGCCGTTTCTTACTATATCGGCATTGCATTTCCCACTGAGGGTCAGGGCTGAAACCTCTCTACTATGCCAAGGAATATAACAGTCGTCGTTCATAAGAGTTTGCTGGAGCTTACAGGTGTCAATACCTCGGATGTCAACGCCGTCATTAACACTTTGAGCAACGGCGGTACCCAAAGCCTGTCCGAGTATAGCACAGGTTGCCATAACCCTTGAGGAGCTTAAAGCCGCGTGGGTAACACTGATATTTCTGCCGGCAAAGGTGAGATTCTTTATATCCTTAGAAATCATACATCTTAAAGGCAAACCCCAGGGAGAAGGTGCGGGGTGGTATGTAGTGGGGTGTCCGTCCTTATAATCAAAGCCCTCAGGAAAATGGTCATCCATACTCCAGCCCGCGTAAGCTACTATGTCGGTGAATTTGCCCTCTGCTTCAACATCGTTTTGGGTTACTGTGTATTCACCAATATATCTTCGGCTCTCTCGCTTGCCCGGAAGGAAGCCTATCCAATCCATTTCCCAATTATCAGCACCGTGGTCACCCTTGTTCTTTATATGGTCCCATACGCCATAACAGATTTTCAGCAGCTCGTGACGGATTTTATCTGTGTCGTGAATGCAATCCATTGTACCGCCCAACTCTATCCACCAGAAATTATTATCTCTGACGTGGTGGTCCTTGAAGGGTAGCTCTTCGTCGGTTTCATAGGTATTTGCCCAATCGGGTTTTATGAATTTAGTTTTATGAGGGGTTTCCCTTAACTGGAACATACAACTCATACCCATAGTTTTGTCATCAGCAACTTCGGGCGGAATGCTCTCGTCAAACTCTGACCTTGCTTCTCTACCGTATCTGAAAGATGCTCCGGTCAAGGGTGCCAATATAGAGTCGCCACTACAGTCGGCGAAATATTTAGCTTCTATTTTATGGTAGGTTTCGGAATTGGACTGCCAGGCACCAACAGAAAGGATTGCATTATCTTTTGTCTGGGCATCAAATACGCAGGTGTTAAGCAGCAACGTAAGATTTTCCTCTGCCATTGCCGCACCATACATAACACCATCCCACATTGGGAATTTAAGGTTCTCATTATAATAGAAGTTACTCAGGATTAATTCTTCTATTATACCCGTTTCCCGCATATCTTCGCCGTGGGCACCGCATATCCACATACGGATTTCTCCGGATGCGTTACCTCCTAAAACAGGTCTGTCCTGCACAAGCACAACCTTTATGCCGTGGCGAGCGGCACTAAGGGCAGTAGCAAGACCTGAAAGTCCACCACCAACAACACATAAGTCCGCATTATAATTTACGAGTTTCATAATACAGCAAAGCCTCTTTACTAAAAATCTGCCGCTTAAAAAGGAATTTAAGCGGCAGGTGTGAATTATTTATGATTCTCTATATAGTTTACGAGGTCACCAACAGATTTGATGTTCTCAATTTCCTCATCGGGGATTTCAACACTGAACTCATCTTCAAGGGACATAAGCAAATCCACAACATCAAGACTGTCAGCACCAAGGTCGTCTGCTATCATAGAATCAAGGGTTACGGTTGATTCATCAACATCAAGTTGTTCAACTAAAATATTCTTTACTTTCTCAAATACCATTTGGTTTTGCTCCTTTGCAAACTTAGATTATATAATAATGATATTTCCAATAACGACTTTTGTCAATAGTTTTTTCAAAAAATTTTAATTTTACGGAAAATTACTATTTACCTTATTTGATTAGTATGTTATAATACTAATATATATTACACCCCACCGAAAGGAAAGTATTCTAATGAAAAAGTTTAATATTGTTGCTTTAGTTCTTGTGGCAATTTCTGTTTTGATGACAGCCTGCGGTCCAACGTCGGATGCTAAATTAACCACCCTCTACAATGCAACCGCTGATTTGACCCACGATGGTGAAAAAGAACGAATCGTAAGGAAAATCGACGGTGCCGAAGAGGGCGAAGCTGCGGTTAAAATTTACACAAAACAGGATGACAAAAACCTGCTTATATGGATGGATAAATTAGGCACCGAAAAAGACGACCAAAAGGGCATATACCTTTGTAAAAAAAGCGGTGCGTACAACATCCTCATCTGGAAGCCTACATATAAGGACGATACCACCACTTTAGAATATTCTGTCTTCCATCTTCAGTTCAACAACATAACCGATAAAGCCACCCCCATTGAGGAGCTTCACGATTCAGTAACCTTCACAAGCGAGCAGGTTACAAAGGACGGCGACAAATATGCAGAGGCTTCGGAGTTTGTTTATACCCTCAATAAATACCTTTCCAAGAGTGCCGCTATGATTGACACCGTTGGCGGAGAGATGATTTACAGTCCCTCCAACAAGGAGCTTAAAAGAAGCCTTTACTACCCCCAATGGTATGACAAAAACTTTAAGCCCGACAACACCCAAACAACTTCGTCAAGTACTTCCGTCACCTTGCCTAAGGATTCTTCACGAATCAGCTCGTCCACCATTGTTTCTATGGTTCCCGGCGATGAAACCAGCGAACAATAATCAATATACCGAAAACGACAGAGTGCTCCTCTGTCGTTTTTTATCGTCTTAATTTTTTCAGATATTCTTTATGTGCCGCAGAAACACGAAAACTCTCACAGACCTTGCTGATAGTCTTGTTATGGACCCATAGTTCCAGTTTATTGTGTTCAAGATATTTCACAACAAAATCATACTGCTTTGCAAGTGCTGTTGCAAAATACCAGGCCTGCATCATTTTAATATAATACTCATTGCTTTTTACCGTTGCCACCAACTCTGGATATTCCTCTTTAAAATCCGAATCCAAAAAGTATAACATCAGCATTTCCATTGCAAATCTGACGGAATAGGTTTCTTTAGATTTGAGCCAACGTTTTATATCTACAATAAGTTTTTCTTTATATTTACCCAATATTTTCGGACGCATCATATCGCAGGTTGCCCAGTTGTCTACAAAGGGCAGGAAGCGGTCCAACTCAGCTATACACTTATCATAGTCACCTATTCTTTCTATGAGAAAGGCGTGAAGATTATTCTCCTCATAATATTTATGGGGAAGGTGACATATAAATTCTGCCGCCGCTTTGCTGTCAAGACCTTTAGCATAGCTTCTGAGTAAGGGTGTTCTGACACCGATGACGGTTTCACGAGGGACTGTAGGCATAAGTTTAGATGTGAATTTTCGGTACTTATCTTCCCTCATCGAAAACAAGTCGGTTTGAAATTTAGTTAAGCTATTACTATTCATTATCTCACCAAAAAAGCAGCACCCTAAGGATTATTAATTCCTTAAGGTGCTGAAACTTTTACTTAAAAATAATAGTAACTACGTCTGCTACAAGAGCTAACACAAAGAAAGCCAAAGCGAAATACTTGGTTGTGCGCTCCAAGATAGCATCTACGGTACGAGCCTTGTTCTTAGAAAGGAATGTGTCGGCACCGCCGGAAATAGCACCGTTGATACCCTGACGTCTTCCCTGCTGGAGAAGAACAACAAGAATAATAACAATGGAAATCACAAGCATTAAAGAGCCGATAATATATTGCCAAACCTGAGCCATACTTCTTTACCTCCGAATAAAATTAGATAACATATTTATATATACCACACTTTTGTATAAAAAGCAATAGTAAATTTTTAGAGGGGATGAACGGAGTTTTCCTTGTCGGCATGTGCTCCGTCTACACCATACTTAGCATTATTGCGCTGTTCGAAGAACTTAACGGCAACCTGACCGAACTGTGCATAGGAGAGAACGTCCTCCTCTTGCTCGCTCCACTGCTTACATTCCTCACGAAGTTTATCGAGCTCGGGCTCGATAAGATCTGCAGGGCGGCAGTCGATAGGCTGCTCGTCGCCAATAATCTTCTTTCTGAATTCGGGATCAATCTCGGTGGGAGTAGTGCCGTATTCACCGCGAACAATACCCTTGAATTCCTTGGTTACCATCTTGTATCTCTCGCCGCCGATTACGTTGAACACTGCCTGTGTACCAACAATCTGAGATGTGGGAGTAACAAGGGGAGGATTACCGCAGTCTGCACGAACCTTGGGAACCTCCATAAGAACCTCGTTGAGCTGATCCTCTTTGCCTGCCTGCTTAAGCTGAGAAAGCAGATTGGAAAGCATACCGCCGGGCACCTGATAAATAAGGGCTTTGGCATCGGATCTGAGCATCTTGGGATTGAGGAGACCCTCTTTGATATACTTCTCGCGAAGGGTGTCAACATATTTTGCGATACGGTCAAGGGCTTCTAAATCAAGTCCTGTATCATATTCTGTGCCTGCCCATGCGGCAACCATAGATTCGGTTGCGGGATGGGAAGTACCGTTTGCCAAGGGAGACATAGCAGTATCAACAATATCTGCACCTGCTTCAACAGCCTTCATCAATACCATTGAGCCAAGACCTGAGGTGTAGTGAGAATGCACCTGGACGGGAATCTTAACAGTTTCCTTGATTGCCTTAACTAAATCGTAGGTGTAGTAAGGAGTGAGCAATGCTGCCATATCCTTAATACAGATTGAATCAGCACCGGCTTCTTCAAGCTGTTTTGCATACTTGGTATAGTACTCTAAAGTGAACACATCACCTGTGGTGTAGGAAATTGCTGCCTGAACGTGAGCTTTTTCCTTCTGTGCTGCCTTGATGGCGGTGGTGAGGTTCTTGAAGTCGTTGAGGGCGTCGAAAATACGGATGATGTCAATGCCGTTTGCAACGGATTTCTGAACGAGATATTCAACAACGTCGTCGGCATAGTGACGGTAGCCCAACATATTCTGTCCGCGGAAAAGCATCTGCAACTTTGTGTTGGGGCACTTGTCACGGATTATGCGAAGTCTTTCCCAGGGGTCCTCATTAAGGAAGCGAAGGCAGGAGTCGTAGGTTGCTCCGCCCCAGCACTCCAAAGAATGGAAGCCTATCTTATCAAGGTCCTCCAACATAGGAAGCATTTCTTCGGTTGTCATTCGTGTTGCAATCAAGGACTGATGTGCATCACGAAGTATAGTTTCGGTAATACCGATTTTCTTACTCATAGTAGCACCTCTTTCTCATAGTAAACGTTAAGGGTTAATTATTTAATTGTTACAAGTGCTTTACCTGTATCAACGGTTTCACCCTTGGCTACCATAACTGCGGTAACGGTACCGTCAGCGGGAGCTACAATTTCGTTTTCCATCTTCATAGCCTCAAGGATTATGAGAACATCGCCGGTCTTAACGGTCTGTCCTGCGCTAACCTTAACGTCAATGATATTGCCGTTCATAGGAGCATTTACAGGAGTGCCTTCGCCTGGTGCTGGGGGAGGTGCGGCAGGTGCGGGAGCTGCGGCGGGAGCAGGGGCAGCGGCAGCTGCGGGAGCTGCGGCTACAGGAGCGGCTACGGGGGCTGCTGCAACGGGAGCTGCTCCTCCCATTTCTTCTACTGTTACATCGTATGCTTTGCCGTTTACGGTTATTTTAAGCTGTTTCATTTTTTATTCCTCCAAAATCAAATTAAAGTTGAATGTTTGAATGTTTTTTGTTTAAGGTTTCAATACGCTTAGAGCTTAACATATCCAATGCCATTGCAAGTTTGGGAGCGGTTTCGAGAGGATTGATAACGTCTTCAACAAATCCCTTCTCTGCGGCGGCAAAGACAGATGCATCTTCTTCGCAATATTTCTGCATCAACTCTTCGCGAGTGGAAGAAGCGAGTTCTTCTCTCTTAAGGAACTCTACTGCAGTTTTAGGTTCGAGGGCCGATACATAAGCTGTGGTCCAAGCAAAAACACTGTCGATTCCTGCTGCCTTGCTTGCCATTGCGATATATGCGGCACCGCAAGCGGCACCAGTTATAACGGTGATCTTTGCGGTTGTGGCTTCAGCGTAAGCCTGGGTGAGCTGTGCGGCACACTTAACACCGCCGGAAAGCTCGTCCTCAAGATTACCCATAACTCCCGAGGCATCGAGGAAGGTTACAACGGGGATTGAGAATGCATCGCAGAAGCGAACAAATCTTGCGATTTTTTTGGCACCTGCGGCACAAAGCTTACCGCCCTCGGTGTTAGTAGCAACAATGCCTACACCTGCACCGTTGATTCTTGCAAAGCCAACTACAGCACACTTTGCGTTTTCTGCATAAAGTTCGCAGAAGCTGTCGGCATCGGCAACCGCGCCAATTACTTCATAAGGCTC
>JAZNQM010000214.1:0-5213 GCA_045590175.1 Acutalibacteraceae bacterium
ACACCCCGCGGCGAGTGGACAAGTCCACAAACCGCGGGGTGAAGTTATTGCAATAAGCTTAAAACTAAATTAGTTGAGCTCTGCGAAGTACTTGATTGTACGAACCATCTGGCTGGTGTAGCTGTTCTCGTTGTCGTACCAGGAAACAACCTGTACCTGATATGTGTCGTCGTCGATCTTTGCAACCATTGTCTGTGTTGCATCGAAGAGTGAGCCATAGGTGAGACCGATGATATCAGAAGAAACAAGCTCTTCCTCGGTGTAACCGAAGGAAGCAGAAGATGCAGCCTTCATAGCAGCATTGATGCCTTCCTTAGTAATGTCCTTACCCTTAACAACTGCTACAAGGATAGTTGTAGAACCTGTGGGAACAGGAACACGCTGAGCAGAACCGATGAGCTTGCCGTTGAGCTCGGGGATAACAAGACCGATAGCCTTAGCAGCGCCGGTAGAGTTAGGAACGATGTTAACAGCAGCAGCACGTGCACGACGGAGGTCGCCCTTTCTGTGAGGACCGTCGAGAACCATCTGGTCGCCGGTGTATGCGTGAACGGTGGTCATGATACCGCTCTGGATGGGAGCGTAATCATTAAGAGCCTTTGCCATAGGAGCAAGACAGTTGGTGGTGCAGGAAGCAGCAGAGATGATGGTGTCGTCAGCGGTGAGGGTGCCCTCGTTAACGCTGTAAACAACGGTGGGAAGATCGTTGCCTGCGGGAGCAGAGATAACAACCTTCTTAGCGCCTGCATCGATGTGAGCCTGAGACTTAGCCTTAGAGGTGTAGAAACCGGTACACTCGAGAACAACGTCTACGCCGATTTCGCCCCAAGGAAGATTTGCAGCATCCTTTTCTGCATAGATTTTGATGGTCTTGCCATCTACGGTGATGCTGTCTTCACCTGCAACAACTTCGTGCTCGTAACGACCCTGAGCGGAATCGTACTTAAGAAGATGTGCGAGCATCTTTGCATCAGTAAGATCGTTGATAGCAACAATCTCGTAACCCTCGGCACCAAACATCTGTCTGAATGCGAGACGACCGATACGGCCAAAACCATTAATAGCTACTTTTACCATAATAGTAACCTCCAAATAAATTTTTACTTCCCTATTTTAACCAATTTTCAAGAAAAATGCAAGATGTAATCGTCTATTTTAATGGATTTTTTTATTATTTCTACAAATAACACAAAATTTTCCTGTTTCAGGCGGGTGAAATAGTTAATTTTTTAACGATTTCGCCCTTATCTTAGAAGTAATTCCTGCAGCCACAGCCAGAGCTACACCCACCGCAGTTACAATCAAGGTGGTTTTAAGGTCAATATTTGCGATTGCGGTAATGTCGTAACCCTCCTCTGTCTGGATTGAGGAAAATACCATAATGGCATCAAAGACCACGGTTGCAACTATGAACAGAAGCGAAGCTGCCGAGAGTGCTCCGACCGCTTTATCCTCTTCCTTTTTGATTCTTGTGGGCATAGTACTTCTGAGATTGAGCACCCTTGCTAAATACCACACAGCGGCTGCGGTCACAACCGTTTCAGGAACCATATATGCGGCATTATATCCAATAGAATATATAAGTCCGTCACTGGTAGGAATTGAAACTCCTGCCCATACGGTACAACCGGTTATTACATGGCAGATATATCGAAGCAGACAGACTAAAACTGTAGACACAGCAAGCTCCACCGTCTGACTTCCCAGCTTTTCGCGGAAAAGTCCTACCAATCCTAAAATGGTAAACGCCACAATATAGTCAAGCATAACTATTGCAACAGCTGCTCCGAAGGAGGTTGCATAGGAAAGGTTGCTGACACCGAGCAATAGCTGAATTATGGAATAGACCAAGCCTGCGGTAAGACCTTTGCCAACTCCGTAGCGATAGCCAAAAATGATTATAGGCAGCATTGAAACGGCAGTTACTGTGCCACCGTAAGGCATACTTATAATCGGTACCATACTAAGGACGGTCGCCGCGGCTACCATTATTGCACCCTCGCACAACCACATTACGTTAGATTTTTTCATTTTGTGTACTCCTTTTTGATTATTTCTCCGTTCTTCTGCAGTAAAAACGAAGGGCGGCAAATTAACAAAAAGATACAAACAAAAAGCCTTGCAAATAATGCAAGGCAGATGTAAACAAATATTCTGTTTCTAACATCCCTACGCCGGCATTATCCGTATCAGGTTTATAGGGTTGGAAAAATCCTCTCAGCCAAATATTGGGCACCCCTTGTTAACTTGTCGAATAAATAATACCACTACAATAAATGATTGTCAAGCCTAAATTTGGATATACTAACCGGGAAAGGATGTGGTTTATTTGAAATTTGTAATTGAAAAGGTCATGGGCTTCGAGCTTCTTGACTCCCGCGGCAATCCTACAGTGGGTGCTAAAGTCATTCTATCGGGCGGTGCAGAAGGATTAGCATTAGCTCCATCGGGGGCTTCCTGCGGAATCTTCGAGGCTCACGAGCTTCGCGACGATGACCCCAAAAGGTATTGCGGCAAGGGAGTCAGAAAAGCTGTGGAAAATATTAACGAAATCATTGCTCCCGCACTTAAGGGTATATGCTGTGACCCTCGGAAAATTGACAAGTTACTTGTGAGTTTAGACGGCACCGAAAACAAAACCAACTTAGGGGCAAATGCTATGTTGGCGGTATCCCTCTCAGCGGCAAGAGCAGCGGCGACGGCATACGGTATGCCCCTTTTCAGATATCTGGGCGGCGTAGGTGCAATACGCACACCTATTCCTATGATGAATGTTCTGAACGGCGGTGCTCACGCGGCTAACAACGTGGATATACAGGAGTTTATGATTATGCCCATTGGTGCCAAAAGTTTTTCTGAAGCCCTTAGAATGGGCACTGAAACCTTCCACGCGTTGGGTAAGCTTCTGAGAAAAAAGAATCTTTTAAGCGGTGTGGGTGACGAGGGCGGATACGCACCGAATCTTAGCGATGATACCGAAGCTCTCGACCTGCTGGTAGAAGCTATTCACTCTGCAGGCTACACCCAAAAAGAGATAGGCATAGCTTTGGATGTGGCTTCAAGCGAATGGTACAAGGACGGACACTATCATTTGCCAAAGCGAAACGAAACACTCACATCGGAACAGTTGATTGACTATATTGAGGATATATGCTCTGAGTACCCAATCGTATCGGTTGAGGACGGACAGGCTGAGGAGGACTACGAGGGTTGGAAAAAGCTGACCCAAAAGCTGGGGCATAAAATCCAGCTTGTGGGAGACGATCTGTTCGTCACCAACACCCGCCGCCTGCAGGACGGTATTGACGGCGGATATGCCAACGCTATACTGATAAAGCCTAATCAAATAGGAACACTCAGCGAGACCTTAGAGGTTATCGACATAGCAAAGCAAAATGGCTACAACACCGTAATTTCCCATCGTTCGGGCGACACCGAAGATTCTTTTATAGCCGACCTAAGTGTTGCGGTAAACAGCGGTCAGATCAAAACAGGAGCACCCTCACGCAGCGAACGGGTGGCGAAATACAACCGCTTACTTCTTATAGAAAGTGATATTAAACACTGTAAATCATAAGATTTCTATAAATTTAATCGTTTTCTATATATTTACAATACCTCTCTTGTGTGTTAAATTATATGTATAGGACACAAGGAAGAGAGGTATACATAAATGTTCAGTGAAAAGGACGTTGTTTGTTTCTTCGGCGACAGCATCACCGCAGGCGGTATGTGGATTGCCGAGGTATATCAAAAATTACACAGCAAAAAAATCAAGTGCTGTAACTGCGGAGTACCGGGTGCTACTGCCTACGACAGCTATCCGAGACTTCATTCCCACTGCCTTGTTCACCATCCCGACTACGTTGTCGTTATGTTTGGTATGAACGACATCACAAGAGAAATATATTCTCCCGATTACACCCACCCGGACAAGGAAAAAATCAAAGCGGATTCCCTCGAAAGAAACTACGAATATATGGAACTTATTGTTAAGGATTGCATAACCCACGGAGCGACACCCATACTTTGCACCCCTACCCCATACGACGAATACAACGACAAAGAGGTTGAAAACCTTTTTTGTAATGCGGGACTTATCAAATGCAGCGAGAATGTGAAAAAGATTGCAGAAAAGTACGGCTGCTCTATTGTTGATTTCCAGAGTGAACTCAAAAAGCTTACAACAAAAATGGACATAATCGGTCCCGACCGCGTTCACCCAAATAGCCTCGGTCATCACGTTATGGCTCAAATATTTATGCAGAGTCTCGGAATGATTGACAATGCGGATTATGACACCCCCTTTGAAATGGAGGATTGGAACGCAAAAAGATATGATGTTGAGCAAAAGCTTGCAACGCTTAACTTTGTAGACTACTGCATCTTAGAAAAGGTTGACCGTGAGAGAAGCTTCACCATTGACGAAAGAAAAGCCGAAATCAAAAGGCGGTATGACGAATGTGAGAATAAGGAAGAATTTATCCCCCGTGCCTATCTCAGCTATCTTAATACCATCGATTTTAAGGAAAACTTAATATCAAAGCTTGTTAAATTAACAGTATAATTCATCACATAACACTTGACATATCATAAAATTATGATAAAGTAGTATATTAGGATATGATGTATTCTAAGAGTGTTATATATTATGGAGGTAATAAAATGATTGAAAGAAGAAACAAAAGGAATGCCCGAATCGGTATGTTTGCAGTTGCTCACGATACCTATTGGGACCAGTTTGAGGGTCTGCTCGACAACATTATGGGTTATCACCACGATGCCGTAAAGCTGGTTGAAACCAACGAGGTTGAGGTTATTGACTACGGAATGATTGATTCCAGCATTAAAGCCTATGACATTCTCCCCAAAATGAAGGGCGACAACTTAGATATTATAATCTGCAATATGGTTACATACGCAACTTCCTCTGTGTTTGCTCCCATCGTTCGCGACCTGGATGTGCCTATGATACTGTTAGCAGTGCAGCCGCTTAACGAGATGGATTATTCCAAGGCTTGTACCTTTATGCAGCTTGAGAACGATGCTATCTGCTCCGTTCCCGAATTTATAGGTGTTGCAAACCGTCTCAACCGCAAGATTCACGACGTAATCATTGGTGCACTTTACGGAGACAAGGTTGTAGAAGCAGGTCTTCACGAATGGTGCGACATCGCCAAGGTTCTCCATGACCTTAAGGGAGCCAGAATGGG
>JAZNQM010000215.1:0-4342 GCA_045590175.1 Acutalibacteraceae bacterium
CTTGAATGCATTGGAGACATAGGGGTATATGAGGTTTGCGAGGTTGTGAGCCTTGCTATCAAAAGCCTTAATATAATCGATGGCGAATATATGCTGGATATTTCACATGCAGGTATGATTGCGGCACTTTTCGAGGCTTGCGATATGTCCTCTGAAATTCAAAAAAGAGCTTTAGAGTACATCCGCGCTAAGAATATTGACGGAATTGTTTCGCTTTATGACAGCGGTCTTATTTCCGAAAATTCTCGAGAAGTATGTGTTAATCTCACCCGTACGTACAAAGGCTATAAGGAAGTCGTTGCTGCTTTCTCAAAGCTGGCTCAGAATCCTGAGGTTATGGAATCTATGAATGAGTTCGGTGCCGTTATGTATGCCCTTAACCAGGCGGGTCTTACCGATAAAATCAATATAGATTTCTCCATCATCGGCAATATGAAGTATTACAGCGGAATAATCTTTAAGGGTTATATAAATGGCATTCCTCAGGCAGTGCTTTCGGGCGGCCAGTATGATAAGCTCGCCGCTAAAATGGGCAAAAATTCGGGCGCCATTGGCTTTGCCGTATATCTTGATATGCTTGAAAGATACGGTAATGAGACCGGGGAATACGACGCAGACATTGTAATAATCAAAAACGATGCTGTTTCTTCGGCTGAGCTTTTAAGTGCTGTGGAAAAACTGTCTGAAGAGGGCAATCGTGTTATTGTACTGGGTAAGGTTCCTAAAAACTATAGATATAAAAAGCTTATAATGGCTGAAGAATTGAGAGGTGAGTAAAGCTTGGATACAATTAATGTTGCTCTGCCCAAAGGCAGACTGGGAGAAAAGGTTCTTGCTATGTTCGAGGAATCCGGCTTTACCTGCCCCGCTATTCATGAGCCCGGCAGAAAGCTGATATTCGAAAACCAAGAGGTGGGTGTTCGCTATTTTTGGGTGAAACCGTCTGATGTAGCAATTTATGTTGAGCGGGGTGCCGCCGATATCGGTGTAGCGGGCAAGGATATTCTGCTTGAGTATACTCCCGATGTATACGAGCTTCTCGATTTACATCTTGGAGTCTGCCGTATGGCGGTAGCCGCACCAAAGGGATTTCGTGATAACACCGCCAATACACTGAAGGTTGCCACAAAGTTTTCAAAAATTGCTCGTGATTTTTATGCTGAAAAGGGCAGAGAGATTGACATAATTCATCTTAACGGTTCCATTGAAATCGCCCCGATTTTGGGCCTTTCCGACGTTATTGTGGATATTGTTGAAACAGGCAAGACCCTTTACGAAAACAACCTTGAGCCTATTGAGGATGTAGTTCCTATAAGCGCTCGTCTAATTGCTAACAAAGCATCTTATAAGTTTAAGTATGAAAAGATAAATCAAGTTTATAATGCCATAATGGATATTGTGAGGAAAAGTAATGATTAAGATAATGAACTACAGCGAAGTTTCCCGTGATGAAATCTTCGCAAGAGGCACAGCCGAAAATGATGTTTCGGGAATAGTGTCGGCTATAATTGAGGATGTAAAGAACAACGGTGATGAGGCACTTTTTCGCTATTGCTTGAAATTTGATAAAGCCGAGCTTTCGAGTCTTGAGGTAACCCGTGAAGAAATTGAGGAAGCCAAGGAGCTTGTTGAACCCCGCTTTTTGGAAATACTTGAGAGTGCCGCCAAAAATATAAGAGAATATCATAAGCATCAGGTTAGAAACAGCTTTATTCTTAATGAGAAGTCGGGAGTTGTTACAGGTCAGAAAGTAACCCCCATCGAAAAGGTCGGTCTTTACGTACCGGGAGGTACGGCGGCATATCCCTCGACTGTGCTTATGGACAGTATACCTGCAAAAATTGCAGGCTGTAAGGAAATCTGCATTGTAACACCTCCAAATTCTGAGGGCAAGGTAAACCCTGTTATCCTTGCTGCAGCTGATATTGCAGGTGTTGACAGAATATTTAAGGTGGGTGGCGCACAGGCAGTTGCCGCTTTAAGCTATGGCACCGAAACACTTCCTAAGGTTGATAAAATCGTAGGACCCGGTAACGCTTTCGTCGCTGAGGCTAAGCGACAGGTTTTCGGACTTGTTTCTATCGATATGATTGCAGGCCCCAGTGAGATTTTGGTTGTTGCAGACGGCAAGAGTAATCCCCAATTCGTTGCCGCTGACCTTCTTTCTCAGGCAGAACACGATAAGAACGCAAGTGCTGTGCTTGTAACCGATAGTATGGACTTTGCTAAAGCGGTAAGTCTTGCTTTGGAGGAGCAAATTCCGATGCTTTCCCGCGAGGAAATTGCCAGAGTATCTATTGACAATAACGGCAAGATAATTGTTGCTGAGGACTTGATGTTGGCAATTGATATTGCTAACGAAATAGCACCTGAGCATCTGGAACTGTGCGTTGACAATCCCTTTGATTATCTCGACAGCATCAAAAACGCAGGAAGTATCTTTATGGGGCGCTATTGTCCCGAGGCTTTGGGTGACTACTACGCCGGTCCGAACCATACCCTCCCTACAAGCGGTACAGCCCGTTTTTCCAGTCCTCTTTCTGTGGATGATTTTGTTAAGAAATCTCAGTTCACTTATTACACCAAGGACGCTCTTTTCGGGGTCGCCGAAGACGTTGCCTTCTTTGCCGAAAAGGAAGGTCTTACCGCCCACGCCAAAAGTGCTACCATAAGGTTAGAGGTGGAAGAAAAGTGAGTAAATTCAGAGATTCTCGTTTCCTTAAATTAAAGGAATATGTCCCGGGTGAGCAGCCCCAGGATAAAAGCTATATAAAGCTCAATACAAACGAATCACCCTATCCACCTTCAAAAGCAGTTTTAGATATTCTGAACTCGGAAGAAGCATCCAAGCTTCGTCTTTACTGTGATCCTGATTGTAATAAACTCAGGAGCAAATTGGCAGAGCTTTATGATGTGGATTTCGAAAACGTTTTTGTGTCTAACGGTTCGGATGAAATCCTTAATTTCGCTTTTATGCTTTATGGCTTAGAAAAGGGTGCTGCATTTCCTGATATAACCTATGGATTTTATAACGTTTTTTGTAAGCTATACGGAATTGATTATGAGGAGATTCCGCTTTGCGATGATTTCTCCATTAATCCCGATGACTATATAGGCAATGGTAAATTCAATGTGATTGCAAATCCCAATGCTCCGACGGGTATGACTATGAACGAGGAGGAAATCGAAAAGATTATCGCCTCTAACCCTGATAATGTAGTTGTAATTGACGAAGCATATATTGATTTTGGTGGCAAATCCTGTTATAAGCTTATAAATAAATACGATAATCTTATAGTTTGCCGCACCTTCTCAAAATCCCGCAGTATGGCCGGTGCCAGATTGGGCTATTGTTTTGCGTCACGTGAGCTTATAAAGGATTTGGAGTTAATCAAAAACTCTACCAATCCTTATAATGTAAATCGTCTTACTCAAGCAGCAGGAACAGCGGCACTTTGTGAGGATGAATACTATATGGAAAACTGCCGTAAGATCATCGAAACCCGCGATTATACAGTAAAAGAATTAACCGCACTCGGCTTTGACGTTTTGCCGTCACTTGCAAATTTTGTCTTTGCAAAGCACAACACTATCGGCGGTGAGGAGCTTTATCTTAAATTAAAGAGCAACGGCTTTTTAGTCAGACACTTCACAAGTGCCAGAATTTGCGAGTTTAACCGCATAACCATCGGTAGCAGAGCTGAGATGGAAAGCCTTGTAAATGAGTTGAAAAGTATTGTTGGAGGAACAAAATGAGAACTGCTGAAATCAAAAGGAAAACAGCCGAAACCGATATATCCCTGACCTTGAATCTTGATGGTGAGGGTAATTCAAAAATAGATACAGGCTGTGGTTTTCTCGACCATATGCTGACCCTTTTTTCCCGCCATGGTATGTTTGATATGGAGGTTAAGTGTGTCGGCGATATTGAGGTGGATTATCATCATACCGCTGAGGATATCGGCATTTGCTTGGGCCTTGCCTTTCGCGAAGCACTGGGCGAAATGAGAGGCATCAACAGATACGGAAGTATGATTCTGCCAATGGATGAGGCTCTCATTCTTTCTGCTGTAGATATTTCGGGAAGATGCCATTTGTCCTATTCCTTGGATAATCTTAAAGCACGTGTAGGCGATTTCGACACAGAGCTTGTTGAGGAGTTTTTCGAGGCTTTCGTAAGAAATGCCAACATAACCCTTCACATCAAATCTCTTGACGGTAAAAACACCCACCATATAATTGAGGGAACTTATAAATCCGTTGCGAGATCTATGCGAGCTGCTGTGGAAATGGATAAAAGGGCAGGGGATTCCATTCCCTCCACAAAAGGAGTGCTGTAATG
>JAZNQM010000216.1:0-11138 GCA_045590175.1 Acutalibacteraceae bacterium
CCCAACGTTTCGGGCGGACAGAAGCAGAGACTTTGTATCGCAAGAGCCTTGCTGAAAAAGCCGAAGATTTTAATTTTGGACGACTCCACAAGTGCCGTTGATACCGCCACCGAGGCACAGATAAGAAAGGCGTTCCGCGAGGAGCTTGCCGACTCCACCAAGATTATCATAGCCCAGCGTATTTCCTCGGTGCAGGAGGCAGATATGATAATCGTTATGGACAACGGCGAGGTAACTGGTGTTGGTACCCACGCGGAGTTGATGGAAAATAACGAGGAATACAGAGAAATCTACTATTCACAGAATGAAAAGAAGGAGGCTTAAAACAGATGGCAAGATCATTAGAAGAATTAAGAAAACAATATGCCAGAGCAGTTAAGCCTCAGCGAGGCGGTCCCGGCGGCGGCCCCGGCAGACACGGGCCCCGACCCAAGGGCAAGCCCAAAAACACCAAGGCGAGCATCCTCAGAATACTCTCTTATTTGAAGCCCTACAAGCTTCACCTTGTAGTGGTGGCGATTTGTATGCTTCTCACCAGTGCATCCTCCCTTGCGGGCTCAATGCTGCTGAGACCGATTATAAATAATATAGCCTCCTCCGACGCGTCTGCCTCGGACAGACTAACCTACCTTGCAGGTATGCTGGCGGTGTTGGGCTCGGTGTATCTTGTGGGTGTTTTCACTAACTATTTTCAGGCAAGACTTATGCTGACGGTATCCCAAGGGGCTTCGGAAAAGATAAGAAACGACCTGTTCCAAAAGCTTCAGACCCTGCCTGTGCGTTTCTTTGACACCAACACAACGGGCGAAACCATGAGCCGCTTCACCAACGACGTTGATAATATCGATATGATGCTTAACCATTCGGTTGTCAGCATTGTTTCGGGTGTTATCACCATTGTCAGCACCTTTGTTGCTATGCTCACAATGAACATCTGGCTCACCCTTATAACGGTGGTTTTCGTTCCCATCTTTATAAGAGGCGGCGGTGCCATCGCCAAGGCATCCTCTAAATACTACGGCGGTCAGCAGGCGGCTCTCGGTGCTGTAAACGGCTACATCGAGGAGTCGGTAACAGGACAGAAGGTTGTTAAGGTCTTTAACCACGAGGAGGAGTGTGTTGAGGAATTCTCCCTTCTTAATAACGACCTTCGCGGCAAGCAGTTCAAGGCACTTTTCTTTGGCGGAATAATGGGTCCCGTTATGGGCAACACCTCCCAGATAAGCTATGCCGTAACCGCAGGTGTAGGTGGACTTTTGTGCATCTTCGGCGGCTTCGACATCGGCGGACTTTCGGTGTTTGTAAATTTCTCCCGCCACTTCTCTCAGCCGATAAATATGTTGGCTCAGCAAACCTCAACCATTTTCTCCGCCCTGGCAGGTGCCGAGCGTGTGTTCAATATAATGGATATGAACCCCGAGGCTCCCGACAGCGACAGTGCAGTGGATATGGAAAATATGCAGGGTATGGTGGAGCTTCGCGACGTAACCTTCGGCTACAACCCCGATAAGGTTATCCTTAAAAACATCTCCCTTTATGCAAAGCCGGGTCAAAAAATCGCCTTTGTAGGCTCCACAGGTGCGGGCAAAACCACCGTTACCAATATGCTGAACCGCTTCTATGACATCGACGCGGGCTCCATCACCATCGACGGAGTTGACATAAAGAACATCAAGCGGGATACCCTCAGAAAGAATATCGCTATGGTGCTGCAGGACACCCACCTTTTCACAGGTACCGTTATGGAAAACATCCGCTACGGCAGGCTTGATGCCACCGACGAGGAGGTTATCGAGGCGGCAAAAACCGCCAGTGCCCACAGCTTTATAATGCGGCTTGAGGACGGCTATAACACTATGATTACAGGTGACGGTGCCAACCTTTCCCAGGGTCAGCGACAGCTGCTTAACATCGCCCGTGCCGCCATTTCCAAGGCTCCGATTCTGGTGCTTGACGAGGCAACCAGCTCGGTTGACACAAGAACCGAACGACATATCGAGCACGGTATGGACAGACTTATGAAAAACCGCACCACCTTTGTTATCGCCCACCGCCTCTCCACCGTAAGAAATGCCAACGCTATAATGGTGCTGGAGCAGGGTGAGATAATCGAGCGCGGCGACCACGAGGATCTGCTCTCTCAAAAAGGCAGATACTACGAGCTTTACACCGGTAAAAAGGAACTTGACTAAATTTCAAATAAAAGCAAACCCCCGCGCCGTTTGACCAATCAGTCAGGCGGTGCGGGGGTTGTGCGTAATAAAGTTGATTTAATAGCGAATAGTGAATTTGTACTGCAGCATAATGAATTGACGAGGATGCTACACCTTCACCTTGAAATCCACGCGGCATTTGGGGCAGGTGCAGGTGTGGTGACCCTTTTTGCGGGGGAGCTTGATGGTGGCGCGGCAGTTTGGACAGGTGCGATATACGTGGGTCTTGCGGTTGTGCCATTTTTCCTTTTGCAGCTTCCACTTTGCGGTAAATTTGTTTCGCAGTTCGTAGTATTTCACATTTTCCTGGCGGCGTTTATAGTGGTTTCTCGAAAGGGTTCGGAAGAAAAAGAGAAACATAACGGCTAAGGTCAGGAAGTATATGATAAGATAAAGAAGGGCGGCGTGGGGTATTTTCCTGATTATTGCCCCTATAATCAGCAACACAAAGTAAACCACAAACAAAAATTTATTAAGTCCGTCGGTGCCGTAGCGTCCATACATAAATCGCGACAAAGCGGCTTTAATTCTATACCACATTGATTTTAACCCTCCAAAAGGTATGTATATTTTAAATTGCACTTTATATTATATACACCATTTCTAAATAAATTTCAAGAAATTGGTAAACTATTTATGAATTCTCGGTTGCCTCAAGGGGAAATATGTGTTACAATAATTATATCACAAGCAAAGGGGATTTATAATGAGAACCGACACCATCAAATGTATCGAACAAAACAAGCTGATTGTTAGTATGAAGGGCTTCTCTGCCGATATGCTTCTCTATTCGGTTGAAGCGTTGATAAAGGGCGGAATCAAGGCTGTGGAAATTCCCTTTGTTCCCAATTCCGCTGAGGAGCAGGAGAGGGAGTGTGTCTTGAAGGTTGCCGCCCTCAAAAAGTGCTTCGGCAAGGATATCAAGGTTGGCGCCGGAAACGTGTTTACCGACCGCCTTGTAAAGCTTGCAAAGGGTGGCGGTGCGGATTTTATTTCGGCTCCCAACGTTAACCGCGAGGTGCTGTCCCGTGCCGATGCAGTTGGAGTGATGCCCATTGCAGGGGGATACACAGTGTCGGAAATCCTTTCCGCCGCAGATATGGGTGCTGATTTTATCAGTCTTTATCCCACCCTCGGAAATTTAGAATATGCCGCAAAGATAACCGAAACCCTGCCGCACCTTAAAATTATGGCTTCGGGCGGTGTGGATTTCAACAATATAGTTGCCCTCTCAAAGGCTGGGATTAAGTATTTCACCGTAAGCGGCAGCCTTGCCAACGTGACCTTAGCCGAGAAGCAGGAATACGGCATTATGGAGCAGGAAGCCAAGAGATACGTTGAGCTGGTTGGAAAGCTGTAAAAGGGCAGGATAATCAGGCACTGAATAAAATACAAAGAGGTTTTGCGTACAATCCTACGGTATGCAAAGCCTCTTTTTGTTGTAAAATCTTTTTATGAATTTTTCTCTAAAACCTTAAAGCCGTCGTCGTGGGTGTTGGATATGTAGATGCTGTTGCCGCTGACACACCAATGCTCTTCAGCCGGGTCGGAATATTCATTAAGGTCGGTACTCCATAAATAGGTTGTGTCGTCCACAATAAGCTTGTTGCCTTCGACCCTCCAGCAGTATTTAGTGCCGTTTTGGGAGGATTCGTACTCAGACTTGTTAACCGTTACAAAGCCGTCGTTGGTGAAGGTGTAGACATATCCTGCAGCGGTGCCCGAGTCGGCAGTTGCAATCCACCTACCCTTGATGTTTACTTCACTGCGGTAAATGGAGGTTATCTTCAATGCAAAATAGGAAGATGCAAGAAAAAATGAAATGGCGATAATTGAGAGTGCTATACGAAGTCTGCGATTTTGCTTTCTTCTGCGACGGCGGTGCCGTTTGCTTCCGCTTCTTGAGGAATGGGGTAAGGAGTGGGGACGGTAAAACTCATCCGCCTTGTTGTCGTATGCCTTGTTGGGGTTTTCGTAGACCGTGTCAGTCTCGCAAATTTCAAATGCAGGGGTCACGTAGGCAGTTGCAGAACGTTTTACTTTTTTAGAAATAACTGAGCTTATTGCCCCGCAAAAGGGACAAAATGATTGAGAGGCGGCGAATTCTTCGCCGCATTTTGTACATTGCATTTTGCTGGGTTCCTTTCAAAGCTTTATTCTCGGTTGTAGACCTCGCAGGTTATGGAGGTGTTTTGACCGATATAAAGATTGTTTTTATCGATAAACCAATATTTTTTAACGGTTTTGGATTCCTCATTGTAGTATTTTTCGTGGTTGGAATTCCAGGCATATTTAATACGCCCGTCAATTACTAAGGTGTTGGTTGGGGTGACGTACCAGGTGAACTTCTTTTTTGCCATATATCCGTCGGGAGAGGTGTAGGACTTGAATCCGGTGCCATCGGAATCAAAACGGTAGGTTTCGGAATATGCCTCCCGTGAGTAGGTGCCGTAGCGAGTGCGACCCCATTCACCCACGATATTATCCTCAACCGAGCGGAAAACACCGTAGTAGTTAAGTATTAACAGCGTGATGGCTGCGATTATTATTGTTGGGATGACAATAACTGTAAGCCGAATTAAGGGCTTGTTTGTCTTTGTAGAACTCTTCATAATCATCTCGTATATAAATAGTATCCGGTGGGGGAGGCGGAGGAGCTTAGGTACAGCTTGTTTCCTTTGACATACCAGTTGTACTCATTTGATGAGAGGGTGTAACTGTCAAAATCGGGGTTCCAGATGTATCGACTGCAGCTTGTGTTGCTCCAAAGGAGGATAAGCTGGCGGTCGTCGGTAATGTACCAATCAAAAGTGGCAGCCACGGGGGGCTGGTCGGGATTTTCGGAATTGTAGGTGTTGGTGCCGCCCTTGGAAGTGAAGGTGTAGGCAATGGTTTCTGTCTGTGCGGTTTCGGTGCTTTCTCTGACCCAGGTGCCTTTAAGACGAGCGTCAGTGGAGCTTTGAGAAACGGCAAAGAAAACCGTGAAAACAACAACTGCTATGGCGATGGTTACGGCAATAGCAATGGTTCTGCGACGGGGATGATGGACTTTGGTGTTAGGCTCAACAGCTTCTATTAAGAGCTGTCCACAGTTGTTGCAATATCTTGCACTGTCTGAATTTTCGTAGCCGCAGTAGGTACAGTTCATAGTTCTCCCTCCGTATTTCCATATTCCTATTTGTTATATCATAAATTGGTTTTGCGACAGCAAAACTGCACTGTTGAGTGCCAACGGCGAAGCCGCAATTTAGTCATTCAATGTTCTCCGGAACAGTCGAAATCTCCGATTTCGCTCCTGTTCCGTGAGGTTATTATATCATTTCGAGTTATCATATTCAATACAAATTTACTATTTTTTAAATTTATTTTAAACTATTGAAGTATTGTCAAAATGTGATAAAATATATATATCAAGATTAACTTTTGAGGAGAATGGTTATGAAGGTATCACCAAGCGTTTTGACGGCGGATTTTTTAAATCTTGAGGGAAAGCTCAAGGAATTTTCTGCAGCCGGCACAGATTATCTCCATATAGACGTTATGGACGGAATGTTCGTTCCCAACATTTCTTTTGGAGTGCCTGTGATAAAATCTATCGCCGCCCACACCGACATACCTCTTGACGTGCATTTGATGATAGAAAGCCCCCATAGATATATAAAAGATTTCGCCCCTTATGCCCATTTTCTTAACATACATTTCGAGGCGGAAAGCCATCCCGAAAAGGTGCTTAAAGAAATAAGAGACTTAGGCTGTAAACCTGCCGTCACCATCAAACCCAACACAAAGCCCTCCGAGATTTTCCACCTGTTACCGCTGGTGGATATGGTGCTGGTTATGTCGGTTGAGCCGGGCTTCGGCGGACAGTCCTTTATGCCTTCTGCCCTCGATAAGCTTCGCGAGCTAAAGGGCGAGATAGATAAAAGAGGGCTCGACGTTCTATTAGAGGTTGACGGCGGGGTAAATCGCACCACCGCCCCTCTTTGTGCCGAAGCGGGTGCGGATATCCTTGTGGCAGGAAGCTTTCTTTTCGATGCCGAGGACACCGCCGCTGCCGTTAATCTGCTTAAAAGCCTGTGATTTTCTCCCCGATTTCTCTGATTGCATTTTTGCCCGTGAGCACTTTCCCGTGTTCGCCGGTGTATTTTTCAGCCTGCCTACCCGTAAAGAAATCCCTTGAAAACTCCTTGATTTCGTGTAGCACCGACAGGTCGGGAAGGGAGTGGATAGTGAGCAAAAACACATCGTCAACGGTGTACAACTCGCTGTAAAGCGGTCTCGTGTGTTCGTTTTGATATAGCAGCTCTATTGCTTTCAGCAGACAGCTTCCTTCGGGGAAAACATAGTTAAGGCGGTCGGAGGTTGGCTTTAAGGTTTTTAGCTTCAACCGTTTTCTCCCCCGATTTTCTTCCAGCGGAGTAAAGTACAGTATACCTCCGCCGTTTATGTAGGGATAGGCTTCAATCAGCAGACGGCGGGAGTTGTAATCTTCGCCTGACCGTAGCTTCGCCATTTTGTATACTGCCCGCAGTAAAAGCCGTGTATCGGGGTCCTTGCAGTTTATGGTTTTAAAGGATATTCCCATCGCTGATGTATCCTCTGCAGTGAGCAGAATTTTGATTTTGCCGCCTTCTTCGGGAATTATGGTCATAGAGACTGCCTCCTTTACAAAATGCTTGCACTTCCTATTTATTATATTACACCCCCTTTGTCCCTTGTGCCAAGTGAAAAAGAATGGAAATTAAATTGGTGAATATTATTGTGAGTGGCGAAATACGGCTGTTGACAATTCCAAAAATCACATCTTGAAAAATAGGTCAAGTAGGTCTATAATAAAAGTGTAAAGCGTGACATATTAATTAAAACTAAAGGGGGAGTACAAATGAAAAAAACCGTATTCAAAGGTGTAGCAACAGCTCTTATAACCCCGTTTAAAGAAAACGGCGACGTAGATTTTGCCGCTTTGGAAAGGCTTATAAATTGGCAGATTGAAGAGGGTATAGGCGGTCTTGTAATCTGCGGTACCACAGGCGAAAAGGCGACCCTTAATGACCACGAGCATTGCGAGGTGCTTAGAGCTGCGGTAAAATATGCCCGCGGTAGGGTACCCATAATTGCAGGAACAGGCTCCAACGATACAGCCCATGCCGTCTGGATGACCGGAGAGGCATGCAAAATCGGTTGCGATGCGGTGCTGGTCTGCACACCCTATTACAATAAAACCACCCAAGAGGGTTTGATTGAAATGTACCGCGTGATTGCCGATGCGTCAAATGTGCCTGTAATTGTGTATAACGTGCCTTCGAGAACCGGAGTTGCAATAGAGCCCGAAACCTATAAGGCAATCGCAGAGCATCCAATGATTTGCGGCATCAAGGAGGCAAATGGCGATATATCAAAAATTGCTCAGACTCTGAACCTTTTGGGCGACAGTGTGGCTATGTATTCCGGCAACGACGACCAGACCGTGCCCATTATGAGTCTCGGCGGTTTGGGTGTGATTTCGGTGCTTTCCAACGTTTGTCCCAAGCTGACAGTGGAGATGACCGACCTTGCCTTAGAGGGCAAATTCAAGGAAGCGGCTGAGCTTCAGCTGAAGCTGGTTCCCTTTATAAACGCACTTTTCAGCGAGGTGAATCCCATACCCGTTAAAGCGGCTATGAGTGAAATGGGCTTCTGCCTTAATAAGCTTCGTTTGCCTCTTATTCCGATGAGTGCCCAAAAGCAGGAAAAAATGAAGGGCATTATGAAGGATTTAGGTCTGATTTAGTCTCATAAATTAAATAGAACTCACCCCCGATTAGGACATTGTGCCAATAATCGGGGGATTTTTTTGTTGAATTTTCACAGTTGCCCTTAGCAGATATTTAGTGTATAATTATTATGTATAAGTGGGCGAGTGCCCAAATTTCAAAAAACGGAGGAAAATCTATGGCTACATACGCAAAAAAAATAATTGCCGCGGCAATGACCTTGGCAATGGTTCTGTCTCTATTCGCATTGCCTGTTTCGGCGGCTGAAAGCACCGAAGGCTATGTTGAAATTTCCACTGCATCTGAGCTATTAAGTATCGCAGATAATATGAGTGGAAACTATAAGCTCACAGCCGATATCACCCTCACCGAGGGAATTGCCCCTATCGGAAGCATCACCAATGGCTTCAAGGGTGTGCTTGACGGTAACGGTCACACAATCAAAAATCTTCACCTTATCGCTCCCTCGGCGGCAGAGTCTTCGGTTTATTGCGGACTTTTCGCGTATTTGAACGGCGGTACTATTTGCAATCTAAGGCTCGAAAACGTAACCGCCGAAATCAAGGAATATAAATACCTTAATTTGGGTGCGATTGTTGGTAAAACCAACAAGGGCTCTATCTCGGGCTGTCAGGTTTCGGGTAACTTCCAAATCTCCACCGGCTCTTACTATGCTCGCGTTGGCGGTATAGCAGGTGCTACCAGCTCCACCGATATTTCCAAATCTGTTTCAAGCCTTAACATCAACTACAACGGCACCATCTACGGTGCACTTCTCGGCGGCTTGGTTGGTGACTTCACAGGAACAATAGACGCTTGCGGCAATATGGGAAACATCGTTGCTGTCGGTACTGGAAATGACTCCAGTGCCCGAGTAGGCGGCATCGTTGGTACCACCAACAGCAGTACTGCCGTAATCACAAATTCCATAAACCACGGCTCTCTTACCGTCAGCACAAAGGTTGATGCTGTAGCAGGCGGTATTGTCGGTGACGGCAGTGCAAACTGCAGCCTGGAAAACAATATCAGTCTCGGAAAAATCACTTCCGGTTCTTCCTTTGAATCGGGCTTCAACCCCGATTTTGCAACCATCGGTGCAGGTGCCGTTGCCGGTAAATTTGCCGGTCAGAGTGGAGATAACTACTATCTCAGCTCGGTTTATTCCAAAGCGGTTGGCAAAGGCACATTAACCGCCTCCGTAAAGACGGTTGCCGAGCTTCGCACCATGGCAGAAAATAATGAAAATTGGGCAAATCCCGCCAACACCGAGGCTGGCCCTTGGATAGCGGGATACAGCTTCCACTCTTACAAGGTTATAGATAGTGAAGCGGCAGATTGCACCACCGCAGGTTTCACAACCTACGAATGTGAAATCTGTCAGGATACTTACACAGCTGTTATTCCTGCCCTTGGTCACACCGAGGAAACCGTAAAGGGCTATGCCGCGGATTGCGTAAACACCGGTCTCACCGACGGCATAAAATGTACCGTATGCGGTGAAACCATAAAGGCTCAGGAGGTTATCGAAGCTCTCGGTCACACCGAAGAAGTAATCCCTGCAGTAGCAGCTACCTGTAAAGATATTGGTTACACAGCAGGTGTTAAGTGCTCCGTTTGTGACGAAGTTCTTGAGGCACCCGAAGAAATCGACATCAACGAAAACAACCATACCGGCGAAACCGAAGTTGTAGACGCCGAACCTGCCGATTGTGAAAACTCAGGTTATACCGGTGACACAATCTGTTCAGACTGTGGTGCAATCTTAATTGAAGGTGAAGAAATTGCAGCTCTCGGACATAAATATGAAGGCATTGTAACTAAAGAGCCAACCTGTACCGAGACAGGTGTTAAGACCTTCACCTGTTCCTGCGGCGATAGCTACACCGAGGAATTAGATATAATTCCTCATACCGAGGAAGAAATCCCCGCAGTAGCAGCTACCTGTAAAGATATTGGTTACACAGCAGGTGTTAAGTGCTCCGTTTGTGACGAAGTTCTCGAGGCACCAGAAGAAATCGACATCGACGAAAACAACCACACAGGCGAGACCAAAGTTGTAGACGCTGAGGATGCCGATTGTGAAAACACAGGTTACACAGGTGACACAATCTGTTCAGACTGCGGTGCAATCTTAATTGAAGGTGAAGAAATTGCAGCTCTCGGACATAAGTACGAGGCAGTTGTAACACCTCCTACCTGTGACGAAGCAGGCTTCACAACCTACACCTGCTCTGTATGTGGCGATACCTACGATGCAGACGAGGTTCCCGCTTCAGGTCATAAGTATGACGATGGTGTTGTAACTAAAGAGCCAACCTGTACCGAGACAGGTGTTAAGACCTTCACCTGTTCTTGTGGTGATAGCTACACCGAAGAAATCGCAACCGTTCCTCATACCGAAGAAAAAATCCCCGCAGAAAAACCCAGCTGTGTTTCTACAGGTCTTACCGAAGGTGTTAAATGTTCCGTTTGTGACGAGATCCTTGTGGAACAAGAAGAGGTAGAGATTGACCCAAATGTTCATCTTGACACCGATATCAGCGATTATGCTGAGCCTGATTGTACCACTCCCGGTTACACCGGCGATACCTATTGCGTTGACTGCGGTGCTACAGTTAAAAAAGGTGAAGAAATTCCCGCCGATGATCACAAAGAAGTAACCGTTAAGGGTTATGCCGCCACCTGCACAAAGACAGGTCTCACCGATGGCAAGAAGTGTTCCGTATGTGACACAGTAATCACGGCACAAAAGACAATCGCTAAAAAATCTCACAGCTACAATAGTGGTGTTGTAACCAAGAAAGCCACCTGTACTGCTGCAGGCGTTAAGACCTACACCTGTTCCGTATGTAAGGGCACAAAGACTGAAAGCATAAAAGCCACAGGTCACTCCAAGGTAACTGTTAAGGGCTATGCCGCTACCTGTGCTAAAGAAGGTCTCACCGATGGCATTAAGTGTTCCGTATGTAAGGCTACTCTCACTAAGCAGACCACAATAGCTAAGAAGGCTCACAAATACGAAACCAAGACCACCAAGGCCACTCTCAAGAAGAACGGCAAGACCGTTAAAAAGTGTACCATTTGCGGCAAGACTGCAAGCACCACCACAATCTACGCTGCAAAGACGGTTAAGCTTTCTAAAGCAACCTTCACTTATACCGGCAAGACCATT
>JAZNQM010000217.1:0-4031 GCA_045590175.1 Acutalibacteraceae bacterium
GAGGGAGAGAAAGAACTCAGCAGAAGCTGATTAACCCCAACTAAACCAACAAAAGGAACTCTCCTCACGGAGGGTTCCGTTTTCTATGTAATAAACAACTATTCTCGTCGCCCCTTGAGAGATCTTCAGCACAAACCAATTCTTGTCGCCCCTTGAGAGGGGAGATGGGTTGCCGTAAGGCAAGCCAGAGGGGTAGATAGGCTAAACCTTACGAAATTCCTATCGTTTTATATGCAACTATAAAGTTCGTTCTCGTAACATCGGTTAATTGCGAGGCGGTAGTTTATCTACCCCTCAGCCTCACATACGCTCGGCAGCTTTTCCTCCCGGAAACAACACCCCTTTGTCGCTTCGCGACATTTTTTCCTCCCGGAAACAACACCCCTTTGTCGCTTCGCGACATTTCCCCTAACAGGGGAATAACCTAACAGGGGAATAACCTCTCAAGGGGCGACGAGACCGAGCCGCTACTAAACCGAAGCAGGGGCGGCAAGACCTACTACGGTGCATACTGCAAGGCTAAGACTGTTAAGGTTAAATAATTCTATTTAAGAATAAACAACACAACGCGGTTTCGATCTTCCGAGGGTGACTCCCCACGGTGCGGGGAGATGTCGCGTGAGCGACAGAGGGGACGGCCGCCGTCAGCGGCTGTCATTTTTGCAAAAAATGACTGAGGGAGAGAAAATGGAACTAACAACAAAAGAAACTCTCCTTGATTTCTTTTTATATAAAAATTGACATTTTCAGAACGAAAGTGTCATAGCGGGTTACGTATATGATTTATATTTATTTTAAAAAACTCGAAAAAACAAATAATATATTGAAATTCTTTCAAAAATATGGTAGTATAAAATCCTACTAAATCATACTTTTGTAAAATTTGAATTTCATTGTTCAGGAGGAAATGATATGAAAAGAAGAATTTTATCAATCCTGCTCACTTTTGCAATGGCACTGTCTATTGCACCTGTTGGTGCATTTAACCTGACAGCTAATGCCGAAGAAACCCAGTACACCTCGGGCGATTATACCTACACGGTAACTGATGGCGACGCTACAATAACCGGTGTTAATACTTCCATCAGCGGCGATATCACCATCCCCTCAACCCTTGGTGGATACCCTGTTACCGTTATTGGCAACAATGCATTTGAGTATGGTCAAGAGCTTACTGACGTCACCATACCCGATAGCGTTACAAGTATAGGTTCTTATGCATTCTACCGTTGCTCCAGCCTTACAAGCGTCACCATCGGCAATAGCGTCGAAAGTATAGGTGATGAAGCATTCTCCGGTTGCTCCAGCCTTACAAGCGTTACCATCCCTAATAGCGTTACAAGTATAGGTTCGGGTGCATTTTCAGGTTGCTCCAGCCTTACAAGCATCACCATTCCCGATAGCGTGACAAGTATAGGAGATGATGCATTCTGGGGTTGCACCGGTCTTACAAGCATCACTATTCCCGATAGCGTTACAAGTATAGGTTCGGGTGTGTTCAAAGAATGCACCAGCCTTACAAGCGTCACCATACCCGATAGCGTGACAAGTATAGGATCTTATGCCTTCTGCTTCTGCGATAACCTTATAAGTATAGACTTACCTAACGGAATCACAGAAATAGCCGACCATACATTTTATAATAACGATAAGCTCACAACCGTTATAATCCCGGATAGCATTGTAAACATTGGCGACGAAGCTTTTGCTTATTGTGAAAAGCTTACGGACATAACAATACCAAGCAGCGTTAAAAGTATTGGATTTGGAGCATTCTACAGTTGCGACAGCATTACAAGTGTAAGTTTCCCGGAAGGTGTCATAAACATAGGTGATGAAGCCTTTTTATATTGTTATGGACTTAAAAATGTAACAATCTCGAGCAGCGTTTCAAATATAGGCGATTCTGTATTCGGAAACTGTAGTAGTCTTAGTAGTTTAACTGTAAGTCCCGAAAATCCAAAATATCACTCCGATAACAACTGTCTTATAGAAACTGCCACCAACATTTTGCTGACGGGATGTGTTGGTAGCAGTATACCGGATTATGTTACAAGTATCGGTAATCACGCATTTTCTTGGCGATATGTCGGAAACAGCATAGAAATCCCGGATAGCGTTACAAGTATCGGTGAACGTGCATTTTATTGGGTAACAAGCCTAGAAAGTGTAACTATACCTGCCAATGTTTCTAGCATTGGTGATGAGGCGTTTTCTGATTGTTTTTATATTGAAAGCATAACTGTAGATTTGGAAAACAAGATTTATCATTCTAAAGACAACTGTGTTGTAGAAACAGCAACAAACACATTGGTAGTAGGATGTAAGAATAGTATTATACCCAATTATGTTACAAGTATAGGTGATGATGCATTCCGCGGTTGTGCCAGGCTTACAAGCGTCACCATCCCCGATGGCGTTACAAGTATAGGAGAAGACGGATTTTTTCATTGTGATAATCTTACAAGCATAACACTTCCAAAAAGTGTTACAAGTATAGGAGAATATGCATTTAATGTTTGTGAAAATCTTACCGACGTATGGTACGAAGGTAGCGAATCCGACCGCGAGAAAATCAGTATTGGTGAATGGAACAACGAGTTACACAATGCACAATGGCACTATAACTCCTGTATGCACTCCTACGCCCCCGCCACCTGTACAACCCCTAAAACCTGTGAAAAGTGTGGCGATACCGAAGGCGAGGCTTTAGGTCATGACTACGATAAGGGTACTGTAACTAAGAAACCTACCTGTACCGCAAAAGGCATTAAAACATTTACCTGTTCAGTGTGCAAAGGCACCAAGACCGAAAGCATAGAAGCCACAGGTCACACCTACAAGACCACCACAACCAAAGCTACTCTCAATAAAAATGGTAAAATAATAAGCAAGTGTGCTATTTGCGATAAGGTAGCAAGCACAACTACAATCTACGCTGTAAAAACAGTTAGACTCTCTGAAACTTCCTATGTTTATGATGGAAAGGTTAAGAAACCCAGCGTGACAGTTAAAGACTCTAAGGGCAAAATAGTTGATTCGGAGAATTATTCTGTTACTTATTCTAACAATAGAAAAAAATGTGGAGAGTACGATGTTACAGTTACATTTAAAGGCAATTATTCAGGAAGCAAAGTGCTGACCTTTACAATCGCACACAGAGAAAAAACTATTGCCGGCAAGGCTCCTACTTGCACCCAAACAGGTCTTACTGAAGGTAAGAAATGCTCCGGATGTGGTGAAATAATTGTAGCTCGAAAGACCATAGCAAAGCTCCTTCATAATGCAGTTGTTCTTAAGGCGAAAGCTGCTACTTGTTCAACTACCGGTCTCACAGAAGGTTATGAATGCTCAGTTTGTGACACCATTATCACTCCTCAGAATACCGTTGCCAAGAAGGACCATAGCTACAAGACCACCACAACCAAGGCTACACTTTCCAAGAACGGCAAGATTGTTAAGAAATGTACTGTTTGTGGCAAGGTTGCAAGCACCACCACAATCTACGCTGCAAAGACGGTTAAGCTTTCTAGCCCCAAGTTCACCTACACAGGCAAGACCATTAAGCCCACATTGGTTGTTAAGACCTCTAAGGGCAAGACCATTTCTTCTAAGTACTACACCGTAAGCGGTACTGCAAGTACCAAGAAGATTGGTAAGTTCAAGATTACCTTGAAGTTCAAGGGTAACTACAGTGGCACTAAGACCCTGTACTACACCATCAATCCTAAGACCGTTGCCAGCCTCAAACTTAAAGCTGGCAAAAAGCAGATGACCGTATCCTACAAGAAGGATTCCTCTGTTGGCGGCTACGAAATTGTGTACGCTACCAACAAGTCCTTCAAGAAGGCAAAGACCACAAAGGCTACTTCCGCCACGAAGACCATCAAAAAGCTCACATCCAAGAAGACCTACTATGTAAAGGTTAGAGCATACAAGAAGGTCAGCGGCAAGACCTACTACGGTGCATACTGCAAGGCTAAGACCGTTAAGGTTAAATAATTCTATTTAAGAATAAACAACAAAACACG
>JAZNQM010000218.1:0-7331 GCA_045590175.1 Acutalibacteraceae bacterium
TCGATGTTTTTTCTGTATTCATCCAAGGTTGTTGCACCAATCAGCTGAAAATCACCGCGAGCCAAAGAGGGTTTTAAAATATTAGCCGCATCGGTGGACCCTTCGGCAGAACCGGCACCTATGATTGTATGAACTTCATCAATAAAAAGAATAACATCTTTTGAGTTTTTTACTTCATCGATTGCGGATTTAATTCTCTCTTCAAAATCACCACGATATTTTGTGCCTGCCACCATACCTGTCAGGTCCAAAGCAATTAATCTCTTACCGTTTAAAATATCGGGAGAATTACCGGAAGATATCTTCAAGGCTAAACCTTCAGCTATCGCAGTTTTACCTACACCGGGTTCACCTATAAGGCAAGGATTGTTCTTAGTTCTTCTGCAAAGGATCTGTATCACCCGTTCTATTTCTTCGTTTCTACCAATAACCGGGTCCAGCTTACCGCTTCGCGCTTCCTCAGTTAAATCACGACCGTATTTATCAAGGGTTGGTGTCTGGCTCTTTTCTGTCTTTCCTTTAGCAGATTTAGGTTTCCTGTTCTTTATATCACCATATGAAGCTTCTACAGCATCAGCAAGAATATTTTGCAGATCGCCTCCCAATGCAGAAATAAACCTTGTCGCATAATTATCACTATCGCTTAAAATACCTATTAAAATATGCTCTGTTCCTACATAAGACTTGTGCTCGGCACCAGCTTCTTTTATAGCCGCTTCGATTACTCTTTTAGCCCGTGGAGTAAAATGCTCGTGAGTAAGAAAAGTTTTGTTACCTCTTCCGATTTCGGTTAAGATCAAACCCTGTAGATTTTCTTCGGTAATTCCATTTTCGTTCAGTACACTTGATGCAGCACCACCGTTTTCCTTTAACAGCCCCAACAACAAATGCTCGGTTCCAACATAAGTATGACCCATTCTGGATGCCGAATCAATAGCTAAATTCAAGGCAAAGTTAGCCCGATCAGTAAAGCCGTTAAAATTAAATTTCATAGTAAAATATCACTATTCCTTTCTAAATATTTATATTTGATAATACCTTTCTTATATGCTCAGCTCTTGCGAAATCGATATCCGTATTGCTCATTTCTCCATAAACGGATTGCAACATTCCATCGCGGGACTCAATAAGCAGTTCGTAAGGTCTGTGATTTTCAACACCTTTGATTATTCCGCAGGAAATGCCGGTTTTGAGCTTTGATATAAGAGTTTCTGCTTCTTCTTTATCAATCTTGCGAGCACTTTTGAGGAGAGCTACGGCACGAAACACATCGTCCTCGACATTAATTTTATCGATTGATTCTCTATACACTCTTTCGCGATTGATAATCTGTCCTGCGATTGAGGCAAGGTTTTCTATAGCAGCCCTCTCGGTTATTCCGACTGTGATAAGGTTAGTAAGTCTATAGAAAGCTCCTATGTTATAGCCATCGTCATTAGTAATTCCTATAAGCTTAAGGCCAATACGTGAAACAGAATCAGCTATGCTACGAATTTCTCCTTCATATTCAAGCGTTGGCAAATGTAACAGCACCTCAGCTCTTAATGCAGTTCCCAAGTCCATTGGAGATTCGGTTAAAAAACCGAGTCTATCATCAAATGCAATTGGTAACAAACTGCAAACTAACGCATCAATATCAGAGGCTCGATTGTTAGCTGCTTCAAAATCAATACCCGAAAACAGAACCGTAATCTTTATATGATCCTCAGCACACAGCATAATACTAACATTTTCATCTTTGGACAAAATCAGCTTTTTATTCAGAGGTTCAGCTAAGAATTTATCACTGATTAATCCTCTCTCAAGCAATGCTGTAGCTGTAACATTCGTAAGCTCTGCTCGCTCTATAATATCGAATTCGTTTGCAAACTCATCATCGGAATTAAGGGCATTCAAGATAAGTTCCATAACCTGCGTACGCTGTTTGTCGTCCATACGATTTGGAAATGGAAAACCATTAATATTTCTTGAGAGAGTGATTTTGGTGTATAAAGCAACATCACATTCTCTACCCTCTCTACTATACCAGCTTATCATTTAGAATCCCCTCCTTCTAACTCCCTGATTCGGTCTCGCAAAGAGGCTGCAAGCTCGAAATTCTCAGTTTCTATAGCTTCAGTTAATCTACGTTTCAACTGGTCGATCTTTGACACTGTATTAAGTCGCGGTGCGGAGGATGAAGGAATTTTTCCGATGTGTCCACTGTTTCCGTGTATACGCTTTAAGGTTGGGTTGAGTTGTTTGATAAAAAATTTATAGCAATCTGGACAGCCTATCAATCCGCGACCGGCAATATCCGCAAAAGAAGCACCGCAGGTATTACATCTATCGGTGTTGTTATCTTCTTTGGAATTAAGACTACTATCATCATAAACCGATGCTAATAAATTCATAAGACCCAGGTGTTCAAATTTACCGATACCGTGATTTTTAGCACAATAACCGCATATATGCATCTCTGTCACCTTGCCGTTTATAACGGTATGAATATGGGTTGTAGCTACATTTTTGCCACATTTTTCACACATCATTTTATATCACCTCTTAAACTAAAGATAGAAACATTTGCTTGAGTATGGCTGCTCTGGCAGAAAATCTATATTCCGGCGGAATGCTTCTGAATGCACCGTTAGAAATTGCCGCCTCCATAAGTGCAAAGGTTTGCTTGTCAATCAACCCTGAATGCAGGCAATTTTCAATTATAATTCGGGCAGTTGATAAGTCTACACCCGACCCCATTGAATTAATAATGTGCATTATCGCAGAGGAGTTGGAAAGCTTAATTCGTGTTATGCGGATGTATCCGCCGCCACCTCTCCTGCTATCGATAATATATCCGTGTTCAGGAGTAAATCTGGAAGACAATACATAATTAATCTGACTTGGGACGCAACCTATCCGTTCTGCAAATTCATTACGTTGAATTTCCGCAACATTCTCCTCAGAACTTTCTATCATTTCAAGTATTTGCTTTGATATTATATCACTTAATCTCATTTTGCACCTCTTTGACTTTAACTGACTTTGACTTTATTCTAATACATAGGTCAGAGAAAGTCAATATCTAAATTTCATAATTTAAAATTTGTTAATAATTATTTGTTCAATATCATTGTAACACATTTCGTAATTTAACATAGAATGATTTTGAAGGCAGGAAAGGAGGAAAACATAATGTGTAACAACAACGGTTTCGGTGGCGGTTGCTGCTTGTGGATAATCATTATCCTTATTTTACTCTGCTGCTGTGGTGGCGGTTGCGGTATCGGCAACGGTAACAACTGTGGTGGTTGCGGCTGCGAGAATAATTGCTGCTGCTAATTTCCAAATCTGCACTTTAAAAAAGGCACCCGACTTCGGGTGCCTTTTACCTTTTATTTAGCTTTTGTTTCACAGTAAATACAGCGGTAAACCATATTTTCCTTGTCAGTAAGCTTAAATATATGTGGAAGCTCCTGCTCAGTACTGGTTATGCAACGTGGATTTTTGCATTTAATAATGTTTTTAATCTTTGCAGGAGGCTCGATTTTAGGTTGCTTAATATTAACTCCTTCTTTGATAACGTTAACAGTGATTCCGGGAGCAATATAGCCAATAACATCTAAATTGAGCTCAATTTCAGCATCTATTTTAATGATATCTTTTCTACCCATTTTCTTACTGTAAGCATTGTTGATTACCGCTACCTGGCAGTCAAGCTCATTAAGACCTAAAATTTTATATAATTCCATACCTTTGCCGGCAACGATATGGTCGAGAACGATTCCGTTTTCTATTGAACTGATGGTCATCATTTTACTCCACCTCCAAAAGCTTAAGAATCAAAGCCATACGGATATATTTTCCGTTTTTAGCCTGTTCGAAATATTTAGCTCTCTTATCATTATCCACAGCAACAGAAATTTCGTTGACTCTGGGCAGAGGATGAAGAATGCACATATCATCTTTTGCCAGCTCTAACTTTTCAGGGGTTAGTATATAGCTGTCTTTAAGACGGATATAGTCCTGTTCATTGAAGAAACGTTCTCTTTGTACACGGGTCATATAAAGAACGTCCAACTCCCCTATTGAATCCTCAAGACTTGAGGTTTCAATAAATTCTATGTTGTTTGCTTCAAGGACTTCTTTCTTGATATATTCCGGAACAGTGAGCTCGTTGGGAGAAATAAGCACGAATTTCACATTCTTATATCTTGATAAAGCACCAAGCAAAGAATGAACCGTTCTGCCGAACTTCAGGTCACCGCAGAAGCCAACTGTAAGACCCTCAAATTTACCTTTTTCGCGGTTAATTGTCAGAAGGTCGGTAAGGGTCTGTGTAGGATGATTATGACCGCCGTCACCTGCATTTATAACAGGAACGCCCGCAGAGTAGGAAGCAACCAAAGGAGCTCCCTCTTTTGGATGACGCATAGCGATTATATCGGCATAGTAGCCTACAACCTTAACCGTATCGGATACACTTTCACCCTTTGATGATGAAGAACTCTGTGCTTCGGAAAATCCCAATACATTGCCGCCCAATTCATACATAGCCGCTTCAAAAGATAATCTTGTACGGGTGGAAGGTTCAAAGAACAAGGTAGCAAGCTTCTTACCGTTGCACTTATGAGCGTACTTTTCAGGGGTTGCAATTATATCGTTAGCCTTATCGATGAGCTCATCAATTTCGGCTGTAGTTAAATCAAGAATGTCAACTAAGCTTCTCATTTTCTGAAGCTCCTTTCACTTTGATATATAGGAATTAAGCCTTAGCACCGTTTACTTCAAGATACTTTTTGATTCTGTCAACGTTTTCGCGATTAGCTTCATCCTCTTCGAGATACTCTATTATGTCATATACATCAACTACAGAGTATACAGGGAAGCCAAACTCCTCGCCAACTTCAGCCATAGCGCTCTTTTCGGTCTGTCCCTTTTCCTTTCGGTCGACCATAACAAAGGTTGCAGCAACCTTTGTGCCTTCAAGACCCGAAAGGATAGCCATACTTTCTCTGATAGCGGTACCTGCGGTTATTACGTCCTCAACAATAACGATTTCCTCGCCTGCCTGAGGCTTATAGCCAACAAACACACCACCTTCGCCGTGGTCCTTTTCTTCCTTACGGTTAAAGAAGAAGGGTACGTCGAGACCTTCCTTAGCAAGAGCAACTGCAACAGAAACTGCAATCGGAATACCTTTATAAGCAGGTCCGTAAAGAACGGTCTTTTTATTTCCGACTTTTTCAAAATAGGCTTTTGCATAAAATTCGCCTAATTTACAAATCTGCTCGCCTGTTTTAATATCACCTGCGTTGATGAAATAAGGGATTTTTCTGCCGGATTTAGCGGTGAAATCGCCAAACTTCAAAACACCTGCCGACTCTAAAAACTGAATAAATTCTCTTTTGTAGCTTTCCATTTACAATTACCTCTCTTATCCAACAAATTCTGCAACGCATCTCTTGTATGCGGCAACGGGGTCTTCGGCAGCGGTTATTGGTCTGCCAACCACGATATAGTCACTGCCGATTTTCTTAGCTTCGGCAGGGGTCATAACTCTTACCTGGTCTCCGATATCTCCGTCGGCAAATCTGACGCCGGGAGTAACTGTTACAAATTCTTTTCCACAGGTATCGTGCACCTTACCTGCTTCAAGCGGCGAGCAAACAACACCGTCGAGACCTGCAACCTTAGCGTTATGAGCATAGTGCATAACAACCTTGTCGATAGGCTCATTAATGAGGAGGTCGTTTTTCATTCTCTCCTCACTGGTAGAGGTGAGCTGAGTTACAGCTATAAGCATAGGTCTCGTGCCATCAGGACGGGTCAAGCCCTCGATAGCAGCCTCCATCATTGCGATTGTACCCGAAGCATGAAGATTGGTCATATCAACATTAAGTCTTGATAAAACTGACATTGATTTTTTTACAGTGTTGGGAATATCGTGGAGTTTCAAATCCAGGAAAATCTTGTGGCCTCTCTCTTTGATTTCCTTTACAATAGCGGGACCTTCGGCATAGTAAAGCTCCATACCGATTTTTACAAAAGGTTTAACATCTGTGAACTTGCTGAGGAAATTCATAACATCCTCTTTACTTGAAAAGTCACAAGCAACAATAACATCCTTACCCATTAGTGAGCTCCTCCTATAATTTCATTAAGACTGCTTATGCCATATTTTTCCATAACGGCAGGCAGATTATTTATGATATCAAGACAGGCATAGGGGTTTACTAAATTTTCAGCACCAACCTGTACAGCTGTTGCACCTGCCAACATAAATTCAATTACATCCTCAGCAGTGGCAACACCGCCGAGACCGATAATCGGAATAGATACAGCCTCGTAGACCTGATATACCATTCTAACAGCAACAGGTTTAATTGCAGGACCTGAGAAACCTCCCATTTTATTTGCAATAACAGGCTTCTTGGTCTTAAGATCAATTTTCATACCAAGCATAGTATTGATAAGGCTGATGCCGTCAGCCCCTGCTTCTTCACAAGCTTTAGCAATACTGACAATATCTGTAACGTTTGGGGAAAGCTTGATATATACGGGCTTTGTTGTGACCGCCTTTACAGCCTTGGTTACCTCGGCGGCAGCTTCAGGTGAAGTACCGAAGCTCATACCACCACCATGAACATTAGGACAAGAAACGTTAACCTCAAGCCAGCCAACCAAATCCTCTTTATCGAGCTTTTCGCAGGTATATGCATAGTCCTCGACAGAAAAACCGCTGATATTTGCCATAACTTTCTTATGGAAAACCTTTTTAAGCTTCGGAAGCTCCTCAGAAATCACCTTTTCAACACCGGGATTCTGAAGTCCAACCGCGTTAATCATACCTGAAGTGCATTCCGCAATACGGGGGGTGGGGTTACCAAAACGAGGGTCACGAGTGGTGCCTTTAAAAGAGAAGGTACCAAGCTTATTTATATCGTAAAGCTCGGCAAACTCATATCCGAAGCCAAAGGTACCCGATGCAGGGATGATGGGGTTATCAAGAGTAATACCACTTAAGTTTACCTTTAAATCTACCATATTATCTCCTCCCTTTCCAGCACAGGTCCGTCTTTGCAAATGCGTTTGTTGCCGTATTTGGTTTTACAGGAGCAACCCATACAAGCACCAAAGCCGCATCCCATACGTTCCTCAAAACTTAATTGACCGCTGGTTTTAGCAACAGAATCAATAGCTTTAAGCATAGGCAAAGGTCCGCAGGTATAGAAATAAGTATAATCGATATTTTTAAGCACATCGGTAACAAAGCCTTTTTCACCGTAAGAGCCATCATCGGTGGTGATAAAGGTTTTGCTTGATACCTTTTTCATTTCCTCTTCTAAAAT
>JAZNQM010000219.1:0-2152 GCA_045590175.1 Acutalibacteraceae bacterium
GCATCGGTAGATGCCTGGTCCACCCGTACCGGCATTTTCGGCACCGGCTCCAACACCACCTTCAAGGCAAAGATCAACTCAGCAAACACCTACACCAAAACCTATATTGATAATTTCTACATAATCGAGCTTGCAAAAATCGAGCTGAATACCCCTAATCCCATAGAGCTTGATACCAACGGCACCGGTGTTATCTACGACAGGAAAATGGATTCCTATTTCGCAGTCAAGGGAAAGCCTGCTACCATCAAGATATCCGACCTGTCGGCTTGCGAATTGCTTGAGGGAGTTCACCACGGCGAGGATGAGCTCACAGCCGTCGGCGGTGCATATTCTATTGATAGTGTAACCGACAATGTAAAGATCGATTTCAGTTTCTCCCGTGAACAGTTTGAAGCTACTGAAGGTGTGGTTGTAGAAAATAACAACCTTTATGTGCAGATGGGCAAAACCCTGCCACAGCTTTTGGCAAAGTGGAATATCTCCCTCGATACCGTTGACTTTAAGGATTCCGAAGGCCAAGACATCACAAGTCTTGTTTCTCCTGTCATTGCAGGCAGCAGTATTGCCCTCAACTACGGTGAGGAAACCAAAGCGGAATACGTTTTAAAATATTTCGGCGATATCAACGACGACAGTTCAATCGGTGTTTCGGATGTCATAACCTTAATCGACGACGTGTTGAACGATAACCACAAAAAGAGTGCCGACCTTAACGGAAGCGGCAAATGTACCATTTCCGACGTTGTTGCTTTGAGAAAAATGATTCTCGACCCACCGTCTGTTGCAAAGCTTCCCGAAAAATTCCGAGTTCTCGGTATAGGCAACAGCTTCTCGGTTGACGGTATGGAATATCTTTACGACGTCGCCAAGGCTTACGGCTACGAGGACGAGGATATCCTTCTCGGCAATCTTTATATCGGCGGCTGCACCTTGGAAACCCATTGGGGCAATGCCGAAGCAAATGCCGCGGAATACACCTACTACCGCTATAATATAGAAAAGGATGCCTGGAAAGGCACTGCCGACCAGACAATGCTCACAGGTATTGTGGACGAGGATTGGGACTACATCTCCTTCCAGCAGGCAAGCCCCAAGTCGGGACAGATTGACACCATTTCTCCCTACCTCGAAAATCTTATTGAGTATGTAGACGAGAATAAGACCAACCCCGACGCGAAGTATATGTGGCACTCCACCTGGGCTTATTCGGCAGACTGCACCAACTCGGGCTTTAAGGCTTACAACAACGACCAGACCACTATGTATAACGCCATCCTCGATGTTGCAGAGCATGTGCTGATAAACTATGCGGCTGACATTGAGATAATGATTCCCTCTGGCACCGCAATCCAGAATATGCGTACCGCTGTTGGCGACTATCTTAACCGCGATGGCTACCACCTTGATAATAACTACGGCAGACTTACCGCCGCAATCACTTGGTTCAAGACCATCACAGGTGCTGACCTGGAAGGCATCGAAACCGACGAAAGACTTTTGGCGATAGCCCAGGAGGGTGCCGAATCTCTTGCTACAAAGGGTTTTGAGATAACAGCCGAACAGCTCCTCCAATACTGCATCGCTTCCGCAGAAGCCGCAGTAGAAAACTCTTATGAGGTCACAACAATTAAATAAACCCTACAAATAAAGAATCACCGCAGAGAGCTAAAACTCTGCGGTGTTTTTTACAATAGATTTACTTGCTTTCCCTTATCTTATTTATTCTGTCGCGGATTGCGGCGGCGTGCTCGAATTCAAGCAGCTTTGCTGCCTGCTTCATTTCGGCGGTGAGCCTCTTTATGAGCATTTCCTTTTCCAACTTTGAAAGCTTCTTGTAGGGCTTTGTTTCGTCCACTTCCTTTTTGGAAATTTCGATAATCTCCCGCACGTCCTTTACGATAGTTTTCGGGATTATGCCGTTAGCCTCATTGTAAGCCTGTTGAATTTCTCGGCGGCGAAGGGTTTCGGTGATAGCCCGCTCCATTGAAGGGGTAACGCTGTCGGCATACATAATAACCTGACCGTTTGCGTTTCGTGCTGCACGCCCCACCGTCTGAATGAGGGAGGTTTCGCTACGTAAGAAGCCCTCTTTATCGGCATCGAGTATAGCAACTAATGAAACCTCGGGAATATCCAAGCCCTCGCGGAG
>JAZNQM010000220.1:0-4873 GCA_045590175.1 Acutalibacteraceae bacterium
ATCGCCACAAGAACAGGTGAAGGTCTTAACACCTGTTGCGGTACAGGTAGCATTCTTGGTTACAATGCCGTCATTGTAGCTATGGTCCTTCTTGGCGATGATATTCTGAGCAGTAAGTATATCATTACATGCGGAACATACAACACCATCAGTGCGACCTTCCTTAATACAGGTGGAATCATAGCCCTTAACGATTTCTTCCTTGTGGTTAAAATCGTAGCTTAACTCAACCTCTGCTTGATAATCACCCTCATTTTGAGCGTTAGATGTGGTAACATCCTCTACAATAACATTTGCTACTCCGCTACCACTCTTACTCTCGCCATTGCATTTCACTGCAAGTGTGAATATGTGGTATTTACCGTTTTCGTCGGGAGTTGCGATTTCTTCGAGTGTATCTATATTTTCATTGGTAACAACAACTATTCTGCCTATTGTCAAATTGTAGCTTACAACCCATCCGCTTTCGGTCAAGGGAGAGGTAACGTCTACAATTTCAAAGCCCTCGGGGAGAGTAATCTTCAGTTGGACACCCTCAATATTGCTTTCGCCCTCCGGTATTTGGAACATTACTTTGACGGTAGGAGTTTTGCAATGATTTACAACCTCTAGCGATACGGAATTGTAGAAAGGTGTGCCCGCTATGCTCTCAATAACCTCACCCTCGACGATGATTTCACCGCAATCATCGCATACCTCGTCACCGGTATAGCCGTCCTCACCGAGAGTGGGCTCTTTTGCACCGACTAAGGTGGTGTTATGGGTTGTGGTTAAGGCCGTTTCCTCCTGAGGAACGGTAATAAGTTTACAATCAGCACATCTCTCGCCTTCGGTAAGTCCCGTGGCGATACAGGTAGCGGCCTTGGCGGGAATAACTTCAAGGTTCTCATGCTGACAATCGGGGTTGGGATCTTCCAACAAGCCCGCCATAACACTTGTAAAGGCACGGGCACCAAAGTCGTTGTTGTGGTGCATATTGTTTTCCAGATAATCGCAGCCGAGGAGGGTATCAAACATTGCATAAGTGGTGGCGAGAGTGGGTGCATAAACTACGCCCTTGCCTTCGTATTTATCAGCAAGTTCCTCGAATTCGGCAGCTCGCATCAGTGCAATTTCTTTACCCGATGTGGAGCCGTTCATAGAAGAAGAAGCAAGAATGAATTCGCAATCGGGGTTAAGGTTTTCGCGGGTCCAGGTAATAATCTGCTCGATGTAACCGATGAATGCAGGGTCTCTGCCGTCGTTACCCGAGAAGCCGAGAACAACAACGTCAGGGTTGGTAACACCAAGCTGAGCCTGGATTGTAACCTCGTTTGCGGCGTCCTCAGCCTTTCTGCCGTGGCAGGAACGGTTTACAAACTTAATTCCGGAATTTTCCCCTGCCTCGTAGCCCCAATCAGAGCGAAGCTTGGCAACGGTCTGACGTGCCCAGGTGGGAACGTAGGGAGCAACCATAACGCTGTAGTTCCAGTTGCTGTTTTCACCTTCGCCGTCGGTCCAGTCAACGGTTTCGTTAGCACCTGTGGAGCTGGCACCTACTGTGGAGCTGGCACCGTAGAACACGATTTCTACATCCTGCTTATTCTGAAGCTTTTCGTAAAGTTTTGGAAGATCGGCAAGCTTAGATTCAACGGGAGTTGCCTGATAGCCGTCCTCCCAGGTTTTGGAATGAGTGAAAGTAACGTCTATGCCGAAGTTATTAAGATAACCTATTGGCTCAACAGACTGGATTTTGGTGAGGTCAATATCGCCGTCGTAACATGGGAAGTTGTTACCCGGAAGTATAACCAGCTCGCCATTTTCATTAACGTCGTAGTCAACACCCCAAACATATTCGGTCTCAAGGTCGAAGGAGCGAACGGAGATTATATCATCAATGGGGTAAAGCAAACGTGCGGTTTCTCTACCCTCGAAAATGGTTACGGTTTCGTGGTAAAGCACATCGCCCTGCCACATAGGAATATCGTAGATTTCTTTTACGTATTTGGAAAGGTCGTTACCCTTAGCATCGGTCTTTCCGTCTGTGCCGCGAAGGTCGTCACCTTTGCAAACAACCTTAACGTTAAGAACGTCGTCGGCAACATTTTCTACGGTGTAGATTCCGTCAACAGGAGTTACAACCTCTCCGTTTACGGTTACAACGGGGTTAGCCGAAGCACCTGTTATGAACTTAAAGGAATAACTCTCGTTCTTCTTTGCGGCGTAATTTGCTCCGTTGTCGGTAGTCTGCAGGAATTTACCGCTTCCGCTTTTCTGGTCAACCACAACCGGTGCCCAGTCATAGGCTACGGTGGATTTAACCTCTATGGTGGAGTCGGTCGTCAGAGTAAAGGTGTAGCTACCGTCGGCGTTGGGAACTTGCTCTTCGCCGTTAAGGGTGACGGAAGTGATAAGCTTACCGGTGTCAGGATAAATGGTGTATTCACCTAATTCGGCAATCTGCTTTACGCCAACATTCTCCTTATAGTAAGCACCAACTGCATTCTCGTGGAGTTCCATTTCAAGTTTGGTGTCCAGCTCGTTGCGGTTGATTTCAACTGCAGCTACCTTTTCTAAAATAATTTCGTCGAAATACATTACACCTGTGGTGCACTTAGAACCTGCAGTATAGAACAGGAATTCCATAAGGGTCTCGGTATCGTAGGTGTAGAAATACTGTACGCCTTTAATCCATTTGCCTGTTTCAGCGCCTGTGATTTGAGTGCACTCAAGACTTGTAAACGAGGTGCCTTTGGGATTTTCGATAGGGTCAACCTGATATGTAGAGCTGGGACCAACGTAGCAAAGAGGCTTTGTTGCATCGGCAACCGACTCCACATAATACCAGTAGCTGAACTTATATGCCGCGTTCTTTTGCAACGGGAAGTTTTTAAAGATATCCTTAGCACCGTCAAAGAACATAGCGTAACCCCAGGTGGTGCTTTCGTTCTTGTCAAATTTTACAATCTTGCTGTTCTCGGCACCCTCTCTCGGTGTGATAGAGAAATCGGCGGCGGTACCTTTAGTATAGGTAGAGGTTGAGTCACCGTTTTTTCCTGTTATGGCAGTATTTCCTTCAAAGCTTTCCTTTATAATCAGATTGTCGATGAATTCGTAGATAGCAGAAAGGAACAATTCAGACATTCCCTCGGTGATTTCTATGCTATATGCAGCATCGGTGGAAACAATTTCTCCGTCTTTGTTCTTCCAACCAACGATTCTCAAATCGGGGTTTGCGTTTTCGGTGGGGAACCTTGCAATCTCACCTACGGAATAGAGGTTTTTCTCTACAGTAGCAGTGGTGGCAGAGGTCTTTTCGGGAGCGTCAACGGCAGTCGTTGCCGTAACTCCCAGCGAAGTTCCGCTGACAGCAGCTTCCATCAATCTTAAATATGCGGACGAGGTAGAACCCCAGGTTTCAACCTGAGCCTGAGTGCAAATGCCGTAAATTCTTACAGCGATGAATTGAATCTCCTGGTCTCCAAAATCCACAACCTTAAAGCGGTTGGTGTCGGTGGACTTTGTAACCACAGGACTTGTGTACAGATTCTCTGCTGTGAGAGAGCCGTAAACACTGTATTTTGTAACTCGCAATTTCGCATTGCTAGAGTCAATAAGAAGGAATTTTACATCCTTATATGCCGTATCAAGCTTGAAAATTATCTCATAGTAAGAATTGGTAACGGGGGTAAAGCCGGTTTCGGCATCTCCTGTCCAAAGAGTATTACTGCCAATCTTGGTATCCATATGTTCTGCATAGAGACCATCCGTTAAACGAGGAGTGTTTTCGGGGAAACCATATTTTTTAGGGATAGATGAGGTTTCGTTGCCTTCGGCGTCAATTGAGCCGAGTGTAAGGGTGAAGCTTCCCGCCGACATAGTGTCAGCCATCTTGAACTGGTCAAAGGGTGCTTTATAAAGCAGGTTGCTTTCACTGGCGATAAACTCAGCATTAAAGCCCGTGTCACCTATTGCTGTATAGGTTGTCATACCTGCAGCCGCTAAAGCGGGACTAAGACAGGTAACGCAAAGCACGAGACTCAAAAGAGCTGCCACAATACGTTTTGATTTTTTTCGTAAAGATTTCATTGCAAATACTCCTTATATATTTTTTGTAAATACATTATAACATTGCACTATGTTTTGTGGCAATGGAAATTTTTAATTTAAATCGAAATAAAATTTGTATTATATGCATTTTTTTAAGATTTATAGTAAAACGTAATCTTTAAAATTTATTCTCTCATACAAAGAAAATGCGGTGTGTTATTGTTTCCTTTGTTGGTTTAGTTGGGGTTAATGAGTTTCTGCTGATTTCTTTCTCTCCCTCCGTCATTTTTTGTAAAAAATGACAGCCGCTGACGGCGGCCGTCCCCTCTGTCGCTCACCATTAACTACTGTTACGAGAAGAAACTTTATAGTTGCATATAAAACGATAGGAATTTCGTAAGGTTAAGCCTATCTACCCCTCTGGCTTGCCTCACGGCAACCCATCTCCCCTCTCAAGGGGCGACAAGAAAAGTTGTTCGCTCCACTAAAAAAGGAACCCTCCGCGAGGAGAGTTCCTTTTGTTGGTTTAGTTCGGGTTAATAAGTTTTTTACTTATTTAATCTTAACGGTCTTTGCCTTGCAGTATGCACCGTAGTAGGTCTTGCCGCTGACCTTCTTGTATGCTCTAACCTTTACATAGTAGGTTTTCTTGGATGTGAGCTTCTTGATGGTCTTCTTGGCGGAAGTTGCCTTTGTGGTCTTAGCCTTCTTAAAGGACTTGTTGGTAGCGTACTTAATTTCGTAGCCGCCAACAGAGGAATCCTTCTTGTAGGAAACGGTCATCTGCTTTTTGCCTGCCTTCAGTTTGAGGCTTGCAACGGTCTTAGGATTGATGGTGTAGTAC
>JAZNQM010000221.1:0-3477 GCA_045590175.1 Acutalibacteraceae bacterium
AAACAAGCATTTGAGTATATCCGTTTGGTTATAACCTCTATACCGATTTGGATTACAGCACGTATCCAAACAAAACTCAAGAAAAATATAGAAAATTTAACAATTTCGTTTTTATAACGCTTAAAAATCTCTATTTTATATTGAAAAAAGAAAGTCAATGAGTTATAATATAGTAGTTGCATTGGCTCTGTTTTACGAAACGAGAAAGGAGTTCAAGGTAAAAGGGCAAAAATCTATAAGGCAAAGAATGCGGCAAGGGTATCTACCAAATAAAGGACTGTTTATATTCTGCAAGGTTTGTAAACAAACACTAAGTACAGCAAGACTGTCTTAAATCAAATGGTTGGCATACATTCCCTACACCGTACATATACATCCGGGGCAAGCGAAAACGGTATGCAACCAAAAGTATTGCAGATGCTATTCGGTCATTCCGACATCAAAACACGATGGATGATTATGTTCACGTAACCGAGGATTCTCTGCTCAATGCTATCAGACAGTTTGAAGATGCCTAAAATGCAAAACACAGTTAAAACGGCACAAATTTAATTTTACTAAAAAAATAAGGAGATATGAAAATATATGAAACTTGGTATTGTAGGTTTGCCAAATGTCGGCAAATCAACTCTTTTTAACGCTATTACTTCTGCGGGAGCTCAATCTGCAAATTACCCGTTTTGCACCATCGAGCCAAACGTAGGTATGGTATCGGTTCCCGACGAACGCCTTGACAAGCTTGCCGAAATGTACGAGCCGGACAAGTTCACTCCTGCTACTATTGAGTTTGTTGATATAGCAGGTCTTGTGAAGGGCGCATCCAAGGGCGAGGGTCTTGGAAACAAATTTCTTTCACACATCCGTGAGGTGGATGCAATAGTTCACGTTGTCCGCTGCTTTGATGATACCAATATCGTACACGTTGACGGTTCTGTTGACCCTGCAAGAGATATCGAGACAATCAATTTAGAGCTCATATTCGCCGATATGGATATGGTAAGCAACAGAATTGACAGAGTTTCGAAATTAATGAAGGGTGACAAGAGCTTAGCCGCTGAGGTAGATTTCTTAAAGAGGCTTTGGGCTCACCTTGAAACAGGCGCACCTGCTCGTTCGATGGAAAAGACCGATGATGAATTGCTTATGCTAAAAGAGGTTTCCCTGCTTTCTATGAAGCCGGTTATCTACGCTTGCAATATGAGCGAAGAAGATTTCAGCGGCGGTTATGAAAACAACCCTTACTACGCCAAGGTTGAAGAAATTGCCAAAAGCGAGAATGCAGACACATTGCCGATTTGTGCCGAATTAGAGGCTCAGATTTCTGAACTCGAGCAAGACGAAAAATTGATGTTCTTGGCTGAATTAGGTCTTGAGCAATCGGGCCTTGAAAGATTAATCAAAAAGTGCTATGCCCTGCTCGGTCTTATTTCCTACCTCACAGCAGGCAAACCCGAAGTCAGAGCCTGGACCATCACAAAAGGCACTAAAGCACCTCAAGCCGCAGGTAAGATTCATACCGACTTCGAGCGTGGCTTTATCCGTGCTGAAGTAGTAGCTTTCAATGACCTTATAGCTTGTGGAAATATGGTTGCTGCTAAGGAAAAGGGTCTCGTAAGAAGTGAAGGCAAGGAATATGTTATGCAGGACGGAGACATCGTTCTGTTCAGATTCAATGTTTAAATCATTAATTACCCGTGTATTAAAAGATATATATTTAAATGCACAAAATATAATCCTTGCATTTTTTGTTGTAGCTATAATGGATTTAACCTTAGGCACCGTCTGTGCCACCAGGCTTTTGCTCGGTATCCCCTGTCCCTTTTGCGGCTTAACAAGGGCAGGAGTCAGGCTTCTTGCCTTTGATGTTGTCGGAGCGTGGGAATATAATCCCTTAATATTTTACATTGCTGTATTATTCCTTTTTTGGTGTGCAAACAGATATTTCGGCCTTTTTTCAAAAAAGATGCTCACAATTTTTTTGGTGCTACTTGTGGTTATCGCGATTCCTCTTTATATATACAGATTGAATTTACTGTTTCCGCATACCGAGCCTCTTACCTACAGCAAAGATAATTTTCTAAGTTATTTATTAAATTTAATAAATCATATTTCAGGAGGATGAACTTTATGGAAAACAATCAGAATTTCGACCCCAACTACCAGCCAAACGAACAGACACAGCAAAATTATCAACAACCGCCCCAGTACAACCCTAATCAGTATGCATTCAACGAACCGTTGGCACCTGTTATGTCGGTCAAGGATTGGTTGCTCACGATGTTGGTTATGCTCATTCCCTGCGTAAATATTATTATGATGTTTGTTTGGGCATTCAGCAGCACCGAAAACCCCAATAAATCTAACTATTTCAAGGCAAACTTGATATATACTGCCATATCCGTAGTTCTTATTACAGTGTTTTACATAGTTATTATCGCGGTTGCAGGTGCGGCATATTCTTCCATCAATTTATAATAACAATTTAACGGGGGTGGGGTTTCTCAACCCCCGTTTTACGTATAGGTGTAAGGACTTGAGCCTGCCACCCAAAGGAGTTAGAAATGAGCATACTTTATTTCTTAGAATCAATCAGAAATCCCATACTGGACACATTCTTTTCTATAATAACAAAGTTCGGTGAAGAAACCGTTTTTATGGTTGCAGCTCTTATTATTTTTTGGTGTGTTGATAAACACAAAGGTTATTACATTTTAAGCATCGGATTTATGGGAACTGTTATTAATCAGTTTTTGAAAATCACCTGCCGTATCCCCCGTCCCTGGGTCAAGGACCCAAACTTTACCATTGTTGAATCTGCCAGAGCAGAAGCCACAGGGTATTCTTTCCCCAGCGGACACACCCAAAGCTCTGTGTCAACCTTTGGCGGTATTGCAAAAAGTACAGGTAAAAAATGGATCAAGGTATTGTCAATAGTATTAGCCGTTCTCGTACCCGTTTCAAGAATGTATTTAGGTGTTCACACCCCGCAGGATGTTTTAGTATCTGTGGCTGTAGCTTTGATTTTGATATTTGTGTTTCATCCGATTATCAAAAAATCAGAAACCAATCACAAATATATGTGGTGGCTAATCGGTGCTATGGTTTTAATTTCCCTTGGCAATTTGCTATATGTAACGCTTTATAAATTCCCTGCAGATATAGATGCTGCCAATCTGCAATCGGCTGTTAAAAATGCATATAAGCTGTTCGGAGCGATAATAGGAATAGTTGTTGTTTATTATTTTGACAGCAAACATCTCGACTTTAAAACCTCCGCTCCATTGCTCGGACAGATTTTAAAGGTCGTGCTTGGACTGGTGGTAATTATCGCTATAAAGGAAGGCCTCAAGCCGCTGTTCAGCGTTTTAGGAATTGAAAGCCCCATAATGGTACAATCCTTCAGATACTTTTTATTAGTGGTAGCAGCAGGCGTTATATGGCCCCTTACCTTTAAGTATTTTTCAAAATCAGGAAAAT
>JAZNQM010000222.1:0-5187 GCA_045590175.1 Acutalibacteraceae bacterium
GCCCTATCAACAATCATATTTATGTAATGATTGATAAGATAAGGTTCGTTTCCATATATAAAGTATATGGGAGCGATAAGACCGCTTTTGATTTTCCTTTTTAATTCCTCGTGTGTATATATTCTCAAATAACTCACCAATTTATATTTTATTACATTATCTGCTGAATTTCAATAGATTATCGCCAAATTTATTTGACTTAATGGTTCCAAAATCACCTAAAATTGCAGTTTCTATCCCCTGCTCAGATAATAAAGCTGAATACATTATTGTCTCTTCCCGATCACCATCTATGATGTATTTGCTATGCTTACCGTTTAATTTGTAAGAAAGCATGGGGTTTCGGGTTAAAATGTAATCAGTTTTATATGAAGAATTACCGCTATTGTCAATTGTTAAAGTTTCATTAGTTAGATAAATCAATATATCATATTCACCGTCGTTAGCAGCGATATTAAGCTCGGCGTTTTTTAATTTGATTTGAGTGGTGTTTTTGCCTAATCTTATATTTTCGAAATCAAGCAATTCGCTTAGTGCTATTGTTTTTTCAATAACATTTGAATCATCTGAAGCTATTAACATATAATTAACTGAATCATGTAAACCCTCATACAAGAAGTAATAGGCTTCATTGAGGGCGTAACTGTCTGATGTAGAGGAGATCAGTGTGTACTCTCCCCCACTCCCCACCAATACCAAATGACCTGAAGATGTGGGGAAATATGTAATGGATACCGACTTGCTGTTTATATTCATCTGTATAAAAATTGATGTTATAAACACAGATACAGATATTACGAGCGATATAAAAGTAACAACTGGTTTGTTTTTATATATTATAATTATTATGCTTAAAGCTATCCAAGAGACTAATATAGCATAAAGCATAATATCGGTTTTGTAAATAACTGCAAAATCTAACTCTGCAAAAGAAGATATTATATATTTGAATGTAGTTGAAGATGCCTTAGAAACAAGTATAACTACATTGGAGATAAATGGTATTTTGTAGCAAATGACACAGAATATTGAACTGAAAATGTTAATATAAACAGGAAGCGTTATGAACAAATTCACAGCTACGGAAATAATAGAAACATATCCGAAAGTAAGCAATGACACAGGCATAACAAATAGACCTGCTGAAAAAGAAACTATTAATATTTGCGCAACGTAGCTGTAAGCCTTTTTAACTTTTCCTCTTAATCTAACATTATCTACGAAGGCCTCTGTCATTCTCGGGGTTAAAAGTAATATTCCTAACGTACCTAATGCCGATAATTGCAAAGATACGCTGAAAATACTATATGGATTTATAATTGACAACACAGTTATAGAAAAACCTAATGAGTTTAGTGCATCCGGTCTGCGGGATATTAACTCTCCCGTAAACATTATAATATACATTAGTCCCGCTCTGAGAACAGAACCTGTGAAGCCTGCAACTCCCATTAATATAAACAATAACAACAAACCTACTGCAGCAGCCGGTTTCCTGCCGAATTTTAATTTTCGCATCCACATAACGATTGTCATACAAATAACCGATATATGAAATCCCGATACTGCCATAACATGTGCCATGCCTGTGGTTTTAACATCGTAGTAGAAGGTTGAGGATAAATAAGATTTATCTCCGGTTAATATTGCGATTGGTATTCCAGCCAAATCACCTTCATCCAAAGATGTAAATGTATCAACTACACTTCGCTTAATAAAATAAGACAAAGGCTTATTTTCGGTTGTTTTGAAGGAACAATATCTTAGTTTGCCTGATAGTCGTATGTTATCAGCATAGTTGCTATATAAATTATCCTTCGCAAGTTCTCGTAGATCTGCACAAACCTTCATTCTGTCATAGGCACTTGCACCAACATTGAAGTTGCAATTCAGTTTTATTTTGAAATTAAAGTTTATTTGTTCAAACGATTTATCAAGTGGCTTTACGATATAAGTGTAGTAATTGCCCGCAGCTTTCGGTTCTTCTACTAAAACGCAATCGAAGGTTTGGGTGGTTCCAACGAGTTTGGTCAAAGCGTTTCTTTGCGAAATATATACACTTGTATATACAAACATTACGACCAAAATCAAAGTAAATGTGAGCAGACTTTTGAAAAATTTGCATTTATACTTGTAACTCAGAAGAACACCAATTAAGAGTAAAGCAAACAATGGCACCGCAACGCAGAGTGCTGAGCCAAAAGACACACATATAATAACCGTAAAAATTATTGCAATTGATGAAACCACAAAGAAACGTTTCATAATTTACTCCGATTAAAAATATAACCCTCGAACGAGCGAGGGTTATTTGCTTATTTAAAGAATAAAGGAAGGGGCTCTAAAAAGATTATATCATCTCTATTAGCAGCGTCTCCTTCTGCAAGAACCGAACAAGAAGCGGCAACATTTCCACCGACCTTATTCACAAGCTCTAAAACTGCATTAAGGGACTCACCTGTGCTGATAACATCATCAACAACAAGTACCTTTTTTCCCTTAATCGTTTCGATATCTTCAGCTCCCAGATAGAGAGTCTGTATGTTGTCGGTGGTAATTGATTTAACGCTCACAGACACAGGGTCAGACATATATACCTTTACGCCTTTGCGAACGACCACATAAGGCTTTCCGCATTGTCTAGCCATTTCGTAAGCCAAAGGGATGCTTTTTGCTTCAGGTGTTAATATAACATCGAACTCCGGAACTCTTTTAAGTAACTCTTTAGCGGATGCAACAGTAACCTCTACATCGCCAAAAAGAATAAAGGCGGCAATGTCTAAAGAATCACTAACGGGATACTTCTTAAGCTCTCTTTTTACACCGGCTATGGTTATAGAATAATAATCATTCATAATATTCACCCACTCTTATAAATCAACCTGGAGGCCAGGCAAGGTTTCTTCTGCCAAGAAGATGAAAATGGAGATGAAGCACAGTCTGACCACCATCTTCACCGCAGTTGTTAACAACACGATAGCCATTATCAAGGTTGTTATCCTTAGCAATTTTAGCAATAGCCTCAAAGATTTTTGAAACATAAAAGCTGTTATCGGCAGTTATGTCAGAAGCACAAGCAATATGCTCTTTGGGAATGATAATTGCATGGAAAGGAGCTTGAGGAGCAATATCATTAAAAGCATAAACATATTCGTCCTCGTAGATTTTAGTTGAGGGTATCTCTCCTGCTATGATTTTACAAAATAAGCAATCCATTGATAATTGCCTCCTTTATTTGATCATTGATGCTACGATATCGTATGTTGCATCAACTGCTTCTTGAAGCTTCGAAGCATCTTTACCGCCTGCCATTGCAGTGTCGGGTCTGCCTCCGCCATTACCGCCTGCGATTATTGCAACCTGTTTAACGATGTTACCTGCATGTGCACACTTTGAAACAGCATCTTTACCGCAAGCACAGGCAAATGTGATTTTACCATCATTATTAGCTCCAAAGAGGGCTACAGCATCGCTGTATTTAGCTTTAAAAGCTTCGGTCATCTTTTTGAGAGCATCAGACTCAGCTTTAACGATAGAAGCAACGACCTTGATACCGTTTATATCCTTAGCAGAATTGATAAGATTGTCCATCTGTCCTGATGCCATTTGTGATTCAAGACTTTCTAATTTCTTTTCGAGAGACTTCATGTCGTTTACAGTAGTCTGGGTTTTCTTTGCAACCTCGTTGATATTGCCGATTTTGAGAGCTTTAGCAGTATCGTTGAGTATAGCATAATATTTATCAAGCAAGGCCAGGAGATTTGTACCGGTAACCGCTTCGATTCTTCTTACGCCCGAAGCAACTGAGCTTTCGGATACGATTCTGAGAAGACCGATATCACCTGTTCTGCCGAGGTGTGTACCGCCGCAAAGCTCAGTAGAGCGATCGCCTATTTTAACAACTCTCACTACGTCACCGTACTTTTCGCCAAATAATGCCATAGCACCCATAGCCTTAGCTTCGGCGATAGGCATTGTTTTGTTGATAACTTCAATGTTTTCAAGAATAGCAGAGTTGATATAATTCTCAACAGCAGTAAGTTCTTCATCTGTTAAAGCAGAAAAATGAGTAAAGTCAAAACGAAGGGTGGTATCATTGACCAACTGACCTGCCTGCTCAACGTGAGTACCGAGAACACTTCTCAATGCAGCCTGGAGCAAATGTGCGGATGTGTGGTTTCTTTTGATTGCGTTGCGACGTGTGTTGTCAATGGTGAGTTTTACAGAGTCGCCAACCGCAACCATACCCGCTTTAACAATAACCGAGTGGATAAACACACCCTGCTGATTTTTGGTGGTGTCTACAACAATACCATTAAACACGGAATTATCAATGTAACCTGTATCTCCAACCTGTCCGCCGCTTTCGGCATAGAAAACGGTTTTATCGGTTACTATTGTTACTTTATCACCTTCGATTGCATTGTCAACGCGTTCGTCTTCTTTAACAATAGCAAGAACTTTAGACTCACAAGAGGTTTCTTCATAGCCACAGAAAAGAGTTTCTTTTATATCAGCTATTATGTTGGTTTCGCCTTTCCAAGCGTTAGTGTCAGAAGCTTTACGGGATTCTCTTGCGCGTTTACGCTGCTCAGACATAAGCTCGTTGAAGGTTTCTTCATCAACTGTAAAACCTTTATCTGCTACAATATCGATTGTTAAATCCAACGGGAAGCCATAGGTATCATAAAGCTTGAAAGCATCAGCACCGGATATTGTCTTATCGGCCGAATCGTTAGTTATATCTTCAAGCATTTTGAGACCTTGGTCGATGGTCTTACCGAAGTTCTCTTCTTCGACAGTTATAACCTTTTTGATAAAATCCTGCTTCTCTACGAGTTCAGGATATGCTCCTTTGTTTTCGTTTATAACGGTATCGCAGAGTTCACTCAGGAAAGTTCTGTTGATGTTAAGTAGCTTACCGTGACGTGCGGCACGGCGAAGCAAACGTCTTAACACATAACCTCTACCCTCGTTAGAAGGCATAACGCCGTCGGCGATCATAAAAGTGGTTGAACGGATGTGGTCGGTGATAATACGCATCGAAACATCTTTATCTTTATCTGTTTTGTATTCTATGCCTGCGATTTTGGAGAGGTGTTTCATTATATTTTGGATGGTATCAACCTCAAAAAGATTGTCAACATCTTGGAAAATACAGGCAAGTCTTTCAAGACCCATACCGGT
>JAZNQM010000223.1:0-6781 GCA_045590175.1 Acutalibacteraceae bacterium
ATTATTGCTTTGTTTGTTTTAATTTCATACATAGTTGGTTTTTTAATCAGCGTCTTTATTATACGTTCCGACAACAAAATATTTTTATCATACGGAAAAGCAATCTTCGAAAGTTTTATTGATTTTATATCTAATGGTGGTTTTATAAAACAGGTTGCTTTTTATCTCATAAACTTTTTTATTTTTTTGTTATTCGGCTATTTTCACGGAGCTAATATTTTCGGTGCCGCTTTGATTCCAGCCACTATTTTACTTAAGGGTGCATATGAAAGCTTTGTGATTTCCTATTGCTATCATACATTTGCACTCAACGGTGTCGTTTTTGCTTTGCTGACATTTGTTCCATATAGTGTTATGTCTTCTTTCTTGTTAATACTTGCTTTCAGGGAATCGGTCTGCTTTTCGTCGTTAATTCTAAAGAACTCATTGCCGCCAGGAACCGTGTATAGCCTTTCCGGAGATTTTAAATTATTCAGTATCCGGTATTTATTAATATTAATTTCAGGGTTTGCAATTTCTACTATCTGTGCAGTTTTCTCTGTTATATTTTTTGATTATTTTAGTTTTTAGGGGAACAATATGAAGGAATATTTAAATGAATTTATAGGCTATTTAAAGCTTGTAAAGAGGTCGTCAAACAATACAATTGAATCCTATAAAAGAGATATAGTGAAATATCTTGATTATTTAAGACAGGAAAACATTAAGGATTCTTCTGTGGTTTCCGATGAGATAGTTTCGCAATATATCTCTAACCTTGTTGCAGATAATAAGTCTAATGCAACAATAACGAGAGTTACATCTTCAATTAAAGCTTATTATAAATTTTTACTCTCAGAAAGTAAAATAACTCATATACCTTCTTTTTCTGTTGTTGAAGTGAACGATCGAAAAAGTTTGCCCACAATACTTGAAGTTTCTGAAATTCAAGCATTGCTTGAACAACCCAATCTCAACGACATTAAGGGCATCAGAGACAGAGCGATGCTTGAGACTCTTTATGCTACAGGTATAAAAGTATCCGAATTGATTTCTTTGAATGTAGATGATGTTAATCTGTATTCCGAATTTATTAAATCGGGAAAAGGGAAGAACGAGAGAATCGTACCTATGCACAAAGGTGCCATTAAGATACTTTCACTTTACATAAATCAGATAAGACCTTCGCTTATAGTTGATGAAGAAAACAATGTTTTATTCGTAAATATGAATGGTTCGCCATTAACGCGGCAAGGTTTTTGGAAAATACTCAAAGGTTACGCGGAATCCGCCGGCATAGAAAAGGATATAACTCCGCATACAATTAGACATTCTTTTGCATATCATTTGTTGGAAAACGGAGCTGACTTAAAAGATATAAAAGAACTATTGGGTCACGTTGATATATCATCAACACAGATATATTCACAGATGATAAAAAATAAATATGCGAAATCGTATTCAAAATTCCACCCATTAGCAAGATAAATAACATCAAGGAGAATTTAAATGGCAATATTATATAATCCTCAAAGAGAAGGAAAAGGTGTTGGTAAAAATCAAAAGCGCGGTTTTTTTGATTGTCTGAGCATTTTATTTACAAAATTCAAGGAAATTATTTTAGCTAATCTGATTTTTTGTTTATATATGTTACCCTTGATTTTGTGCTCGTTGGTAATCGCTTTATGCGTTTTTCCTGATACTAACATTTTGAATTTGCAATTTAAGGTGCAATTTGTGTTTCAAATAATGCTTATCCCAATTCCTTTTGCGTTTGTTGGCCCTGCTATGTGTGGACTGACAAGGATTACCAGAGATATCGGCAGGGAAGAGCATGTGTTTATCTGGAGCGATTTCTTTGCTACCTTTAAAAGATGTTTCTTAAAAGGCATTTGTGTTTCGTTTTTGCAGTATGTATTTTATGTAGCCGCAGCATTTGCGATGATGGTATATTGGGGAAGTTGGTTGTTTTTTGCCGTTGCATTAATTGCTACATTGTATTTCTCATTGATGCAAAAATACATATATTTAATGACTGTTTCGTTAAACTTAAGCGTTTTCAAGATGTATAAAAATGCATTCTTTTTAATATTGGTCTCCTTTAAGAAAAGTATGATGGCACTGTTATTTATTGTAATCAGCGGCATTCTTTTGATTTTGTATTTTCTGACCTCTCAGGTTGCTGTCATCGCTTTGGTGTTCATGGCATTAATGCTTTTGCTGTTCCATTTTTCTATGCAACGTTTATTTATCAACTATTATTGTTTTAAAGCAATTCTTGAAGAAGTAGTTGAACCTTTTTATAAAGAAAACAAACAAGAGCTTGTAATTGAAGAAATTAAAGAAGAGGAAAAGACTGACAAATACAAAGAGGATTCTAACATCACTGAAAAAAGCGAATTTGTATATCAAAACGGCAAACTCGTTAAAAGAGAAATCGCCGAACAAGAATCCATTTTTGAAGATTCGGTCGAGTAAAATCGGTTAACAAGCTTAAATCCCACCTAATGCTTAGGTGGGATTTTGTTATTGATTATTTTTAGATGGTTTGACATTTGCTAAAGGATTTGAGGCTGTAGCTGCTTCTATTTGCTTGTCGGAAACGTGGGTGTATATCTGTGTGGTTCCTAAGTTTTCGTGACCTAAAATATTTTGAATGACTCTTATATCAACACCGCCTTGCTGGTACATAAGAGTCGCAGCGGTGTGCCGTAACTTATGTGTTGAGTATCCTTGACCTCCAAGACCACACTTATCAAAGGTCGATTTCACAATGTATTGAACCGTTTTATTGCTAATACGGGTTTTCCTTTTTGACAAAAAGAGTGCATCTTTATCTTTAGCTAATACACCATCAATAGGTCTATGATTCATATAGTTTTCGATAGCAGAAAGACAGGCATCATTTAGGTAAACTATCCTTTCTTTGTTGCCTTTTCCGACTACACGAAGTGTGTGGTCGGGACGGATGCTTGAAATATTCAATCCGCAAAGTTCTGAAAGACGGAGACCGCAATTAAGAAATAAGACCATCATGCAGTAATCTCTTTCTTTAAAAGGTCCGTCAATAGCTTGGAGAAAAGATAGAGCTTCGTTTAAATCCAAATACTTCGGAAGTGATTTTTTAAGTTTCGGAGTCTCTAAAAGCTCGGCAGGATTATGATCAATAATATTTTTGTTCGTATGCAGGTATTTAAAAAATATTCTTAATGTGGATGTTTTTCTTGCACGGGTGGTAGAACTGTTGCCACGTTCGTTTTTGCAGTAAACAAGAAATTGATATAAGTCATTTAATGTAATAGCTTTTATCATATCTACGGTAACATCATAAATATTGGCGTTATTGAATTCATCTTCGGAAACCTTACCATTTAACAGAAGAATATATCTAAAAAACGTGCGAAGGTCAAGGTAGTATTCGTCTAACGATTTATTTGATTTACCACGCACAATCTCGCTATAAGTAAGGAAGTCTGCAATTATAGCAGGAGCGCGCTTTCTATCATTTTCCATTAATTTCAACTCCCCTCAATTATACAAAACTTTGATTTTGTATAATTAGATTAAGAATTTTCCAAGTGTAGTAAATATCTCCCCTTACTGAAAATGTCGATAATATCAGCCGTATGCAGCAAGTTCGTTACCGATATCTTCTATAAGTAAATCCCATTCATTTGGATTAATAACGTAATACATTGGACATAACTTCCCGGTAACGTCATAATGCCTAATAACATCTTCTGCAGTTAACCCGGTGGTTTGACATAACCAAGCAGTTAGTTTTACTAAAGAGTTGTATGTTGCATCACTATACCGTCCACTATCATCAGGGTGACAAACTTCAATAGAAATTGTATCTATGTTTCGATGATTGCTTGCTGCAGAGATTTCGTCTAAGGGCAAGCATTGGATTATCTCCCCTTCTAAGCCCACAATAAAATGCGAACTGACATTAGTGCCATCATTATTAAAAAATTCCCTGTTTTGCATAGCTGTTGTGCCGGGATTCCCTACGTAATGAATGACAATATTATTGAATTCCTTCAGTTTGTTTCCCGTTCTTGCAGCATCGTGAACATCAATATAATTTTGTATTATCCAGTTTGGCAACTCTACGGTTGATAGAGTTTCGATTCTTTTTCTTTGTATGTGCTTATGTTTTAAGGTTGGATATGCAAGCCATATCCCGGCAGTAACAACACATAAGCACAGTATGATTATCAGTAATTTTTTATACTTTCTTTTTAATGTTATTTGTTTTTGGGCTTTTGACTTGGATTTCATATCTTAATCCTTGTAAATATCATTGATAGATTCGATTCTTGCCTTAATATCATCGCGTAATTCTTTTGGAGAAACAGCTTCGATGTCGCTTCCAAACTGCAATAACCAAGATATCAAGCCGTGGCTTATATTAGCTTTAGTGGAGAAAGTGAAGGTATCATCATCGTTTGGTCTTAAATAGAGTTTATCGCCAAAGCGGTCGACTACCTGCTCCAACATAGAAAACTTACATTTTAACTCAATAGTTTTTAGCTCTCCGCCGAACATATTAAAGGTTTTTCTTGAATAGTCGGCAATATCGAAAAATGTCTTGTATTCACTGACTTCGCTAAAGTGTCTGGTGTGTTCTGTTGTAACCGCTACTTTTTTCATTCTATCCAAACGCAGGTGAACCAGATTATCATATTTATCTATATTACCTACCAGATAATAATGGTCATTTTCCCATAGCAATGCGTATGGGCTGACAATAAGTTCACGACTGTTTTCGCAGATACGGTTGTTGTCTCCAAGACTTCTTCTTATGTAGTCCATACTAATTTTTTTATGGTCGTTAATGGCGTTAGTTATGCTGTCGATAGTGTAAAATATTTCCTCGTTATCGCACTTGTTTCGGTTTTCAACAAAGATTCGTTTGTTAATTTCTTTAGCCTGCCAATCGCTCACCAATGCTCCAAGCTTTTTAAGAAGCTGCTGAGTCTTTTTTGGTGTGATAAAATTTGCTGATTCAACCGCATCAATAAGCAGAGAAACTTCAGGCAAATCAAATTCTCTCGAACCGATAAAATATCCGAACTTTGGTGATCTGGTTTTAATTATATCCACACCAAAATCTTCTAAAACCGCAATATCGTCATAAATGCTTTTTCGTTCACTTTCGATATCATACAAATCACGAAGTTTATCGCAGATTTCAGTAGCACCTAAAGGATGTTGTTCGTCGGTATATCGTTTCAACACCTCTAATATACATAGTAATTTCATTTTTTGCTTTGGATTACCTGCCATAACCATTACCTCCTTAAGTTGCTGACAATATTTTCTAATTGCTCTGCTGTAAATTGCATTTGTAAAATTTTCAACAAGTTGTTTTTAGAAAGTGCAGTTGGTAGTTTTAGATGCTTTAATAGTGATTTTCTTAATTCTTTGCTGTTCGATTTACCCGTTAAACCGAGGTTATAAAGTGTGGAGTCTGATATCTCATTATGCGAAAAAATTGAATTTGTGTAATTAATTCCGCACTTTTCCAATGCAGTTAATATTGTTTCTTTATCTACACCCTCCACCCCTAATAAGCCGTTTTTTGATGGTTGTGCTTTTCTTTTCTCTTTTCCTAAAATTTCAGGGATGTAAGCGTTGTATACGGTTCCTCCGGCTGCTAACTCTTTGATTTTATTTCTTAATTGTATGCCCGCGCAGTCGCTGTCTGTCATAATGATAATGCCGCAGGTTTCAGCAAGTCGCTTTATAAGTTCTGATTTTTCCTTATCTTTGTAAATTTGAAAACCGTTTACCTCGATTATCAAAGTATCTACTATTCCGGAAAGTTTGATTTTGTCGTACTTCCCTTCGACAATGATGGCTTGAGATATTTTCAGCATACGGCGTCCTCTTTTGTAGCGATAAGGATAAGCTTAATAATAAGAGTTTCAAGAATCTCGGATTTTTTCATTCTCGAAGTTCCCATAAGCATTGTAGCGGTTTCACAAAGAACGGATAAGCTTCTTTCTAGCTGATTAGATGAAAGCTGTGCTGCAAAGCTAGATGCAGTTTTTAAAACAAAATCACGGTTGCCATATTCAAAATACTTAGACACTTCGTTCATAGATACATTCGCACGCTTAGATGAACTCATCCTGTAAATGTCGATATAATTCTTTGCGATTTCATATACAATATCGCTCTCTTTAACCTTTTGGTACAATAAATCATTGAGAATTTTCATTGCTGCTTTAACGTTCTTTGTTAATATCATTTTTGACAGGTCAAAAATACGAGCGTTAACCGAACGAGTGCAAATTTTGTCAACGTGCTCTTTGGTAATTGTGCCTGATGAAAGATAAGAACAGAGTTTTTCCATCTCACACAGAAGGGTCGTTAAGTCATCAGAGCATACTTCAATCATATATCTGGCGGTTGCAGAATCGAGAGTGCAGCCCCTTTTAAGAGCACCGGATGTCAGCGTTTTAGCAATTTCACCCGTGGTCATATGATTGACCTCGGAAACTATGCCCTCCCCTTCTTCGGTGGCTTCTGCAAGTTTTTTATAATTCTTAGATATTTTTTTAGCTAAATAATTTTTGCCCAAAGAAATTTCTATTGAGGTGAATTTGAAGATAACCACCGAAACGTCAGAGGGATTTTTAGCCATTTCGATAAGTTTTTTCATATCGCTATCTGACAATTCGGATAGATTTAAATCATTGAGAATTATACATTTATAGTTACTCATCATAGGAACAAGATAAGCGTTGCTTATGATTTCGTCGATGTCAAAGTCAGAATCAATGCTTTTAAT
>JAZNQM010000224.1:0-8951 GCA_045590175.1 Acutalibacteraceae bacterium
ATTGACAAGAATTTACACGGACGCGATCTCAAGGCAAACGAGTTCACCTTCTACGTAACGGAAAATGGTGGAGACTATGCCCATAGATTATCAACAGGTACCAACGACGAGCAGGGCAACGTCACCTTTGATAATGATCTCCTATTCAATAAGGTTGGTCATTACAGCTTCGACATCCGCGAAGTAATTCCCCAGGCAGGCGAACCTACCTACGGCATAACCTATGACCATACAATTTTCGATTTGGTTGTAGAGGTTACCGATAATAATGGATATCTTGAAGCAAATGCATATTTTGAGGATGCACTTGATGCTGAGGTAACCTTCAACAATAGCTATGAACCTGCGGATGCCACCTATCAGATCAGCGGTACAAAAGTTCTTAGCGGCAGACATATGCTTAATGCAGAGTTCGATTTTTCGTTGACTAAGGTAACCGACTTCAGCGGTACTACCCCGGTTGCCAACGGTCTCACTCTGATTGCCGAAAACAACCCCGATAACAACGGCGACGGCGAAGTTTCCTTCAGCTTTGATGAAATCACCTACACTGTCGACGATGTAGGTAAGACTTACTATTATCTTATCGAAGAGCTAAATGGCGGTCAGGTAATCAACGGTGTGACATACAGCGATGCAGCCTACGTGGTATCTGTTAAAATCACCGATAACGGCGACGGAACCCTTAACGTTGTGGCTCAGAATGTAGACAACATCCGCTTTGAGAACGTTTATCAGCCCGCTGATGCATTGGTGCAGATAAGCGGATACAAGACCCTTGATGGCAAGGACCTTGCAGCAGACGAGTTCAATTTCGTTATGACTCCTGCGGATGCACAATACGAGCCTATCGACGGTGCGGCACCTTACTACGCTAAAAATGATGCAGATGGAAACGTTGTATTCCCCGAAATTTCCTACGACGCAGACGGAGATTACTATTATGTAATTACCGAAATCGCAGACAATGAACAGAGGGTTACCTACGACGATACTGTGTATCACGTAGATGTAAAGGTTTCTGACGACTTTAGCGGAAAACGTGTTGCAGATGTTAAGATGTATCTTGTTGAGGAAGAGGGCGGTAATAAGATCGAGATTCCCACCAGCACATTCAACTTCCACAATGTTTATACCCCAAAGCCCGACGATTTATCTTTGGATATAGCCATTAAGAAGTCGGTCGAAAATAAGGGCAGTGAATCAATTTCACCTGCAGGCTTCAACTTTATAATGACGCTTGAAGGTGAAGCCGGAGAGCATAAGGCTATGACTGATGTGGAAGGCAACGCGAAATTCTCCGGTTTATATACCGAAGAAGATATCGGCGAAACCTATATCTATAAGATTTACGAAGAGAATACCGGTATAGAAAATGTTCAATACAGCGAGGTTGAATATACCGTTAAGGTTACAATCAAGCTCGACGAAAACAATAAGTTGACCGCAGAGGTTACTGTAGACGACCAACCGGTTGAAGCAGTAGTGCTTGAGTTCACCAACATTTATGATTATACCCCCGAGCCCGAACCTCAGCCTGATCCAGAGCCTCAGCCTGATACAGAGTCTCAGCCCGAGCCCGAACCCGAACCCGAGGAAGAACCCCAGGACGAACCCATGCAAGAACCTCAGGACGAACCCATACAAGAGCCTCAGGACGAACCTATACAAGAACCTCAGGACGAACCTATACAAGAGCCTCAGGGTGAGCCCGATGGAGAACCTATGGATGGACCTATGCAAGAACCTCAGAATGAACCCGAGGAAGAACCTCAGGGTGAACCCGAGGAAGAACCTCAGGATGAACCTGAGGAAGAACCCCAGGACGAACCCGAGGAAGAACCTCAGGATGAACTCGAGGAAGAGCCTCAGGAGGAGCCCGAGGAAGAGCCTCAGGAGGAACCTCAGGAAGAGCCTCAGGAGGAACCCGAGGATGAACCTCAGGACGAACCCGAGGAAGAACCCGTAGTAGAGCCTGAAGACCAACCTATTGACGCACCTCAGACAGGTGAGACCACCAATATTTTCGGATTGGTTGTGCTTCTGCTCGGAAGTGCTACAGTGTTGCTCTCTGCTTTCAGAAAAAGACAGAAAAGCCACTAAGCGATAATTGAAAACAGGTGCCTGTTTTTCGGAACGGGCATCTGTTTTTTGTGTAAGCTTGGCATAATAAAAAGAGTTTTCGTCGATTCGGTCCGAAAACTCTTTTTGTTTCTCTATTGATTTTTTACTATTTTCTTAATCAGACTATCGCAAAACGGCATAAACAATCCTGCAACAGGACCAACCACAAACACACATATCAGCGTTCCGATTCCAACAGCACCGCCTAAACAGTAGCCAATCAGAACGAAGGCGGCATCGGTTATTATTCTTACTACGCTGAATTTCTTTTTGGTTTTATCGCTGATAACCACCGAAACTAAATCGTTAGGACCGGTACCCGCATCTGACTTTATAACGATGGTCATACCGAAAGCTAAGATAATACAAGCTACAAGGCAGACCGCGATGTCTATAATAATTGAGTGAGGAAGGGCGTAGATATCTCCCAGAAGCATAGTAAATACATCAATTATCGGACCGCCGAAAACCATACAGAGCACTGTGCCGATTTTTATGTAACTCCTATCGGTAAAAAGCAGAGCCAGGATAATCAAAATACAGAGTGCTATATGAATATTTCCGTGGGTTATGAACCCAAAATCAATAATCCCTGATAGCGTTTTATGAGCCCCTTGCACCAATACGTTAAAGGGGTCACTGCCAAGATTTGCCAGCAAATACAGGGTAACGCCGAAATGGGCAATGGTTAGCCCTACCAATAAAATCAAGCATCGCAGCAGAAGATTTTTAAAGCTTTTATTCATAATTGATAACCTCGTATAATTATTTTTTATTGTAAAACTTTGCCAGACCGCTGTTGGAGGTTTCTCTGTAACCACTATGCAAATCCCTGCCTGTATTATACATAGTTTCTACAACGGTATCGAAGCTGATTTTTCTGGAATCAGCAAGGAAATTAGAAAGGGATAATGCATTAATAGCTCGCATTGCGGCAACTGCATTTCTCTCAATGCAAGGGATTTGAACAAGCCCCGCAATGGGGTCACAGGTAAGCCCTAAATGATGCTCCATAGCCACCTCGGCGGCATACTCAATCTGATGCAGACCCATACCGAATAGCTCGGCTAAAGCCGCCGCAGCCATAGAACAGGCTGAGCCGATTTCGGCTTGACATCCACATTCCGCACCGCTGATTGAAGCATTTGTTTTAATAATATTGCCAACAACTCCACCAACCGCTAATGCCCTTAATATTTCTATATCGCTGAAGCCTTTTGTCTCCTGCATATATTTTAACACAGATGGGATAACGCCGCAGGAGCCACAGGTGGGAGCGGTAACTATACTGCCGCCCGAAGCGTTTTGTTCGCTGACAGCAAAGGCATAAGCAGAAACCAGACGGTTTTCGCGGGTCTGTGCCGATTCGTCGATGTGCCGCTGATTATAAAGAATCTGTGCTCTCCGCTGTGTGCCTAATGAACCCGGAAGCACCCCGGCTGTTGTAAGACCTTCGTGTATGGACAGCTTCATAGCGTTCCATATTTCTGTAAGGTAGCTCCAAATCTCCTCGCCTTCGCATTCCTCCACATATTCCCAGATGCGAATGCCCTTGTTCATACAGTATTTATAGATTTCTTCGTAGGTATTTAACGGGTAAACCTTGTCGTTGACTGGCTCGGGGTTTTCTCCGTCAAATACAATAGAACCGCCGCCGACACTGTATACCCGCTGCTTATGGATTTCTTTACTCCCTATCAAGGCAATCAAATCCATAGTGTTTGGGTGAATGGGGCAGGGGGATTCTTTATCAACCACTATTTCACAGGGCTTGGGTGCAAAGGTTTCCTTGATAATTCTGTCGGTGCCGTGACCCTCACCCGTAAGTGCCAGAGAGCCGTAGAGAATAACCTTGTATGAATCAGCTTCAGCCTGTTTCATAAAGGCTTTAACTGCACGTTCGGGACCCATAGTGTGGGAGCTTGAAGGACCTCTGCCGATTTTATATAATTCCTTTAATGATTCCATTTTTTGTTTCCTCTCAGCATTTATATAATAATTATACCACACAGTTCTGATAAAATAAATACAAATTTCGTCTTGCTTTAGAAATAATAAAATAGTATAATGTAATCGCAATAATTATTAATTACGAGGATAATTTATGTTTTTCAAAAAGAAAGAGTTCAAAAGCGGAAGCTTTGAGTTCCTAATAGTGGGGTTAGGTAATCCCGAATCTAAATACGACGGCACCCGACATAACATTGGCTTCAGAGCCCTTGATAATTTAGCCGAGGACTTGGGTGTCAGATTTACCAAAATGAAATTCAAGTCTGTAATCGCCGAGGGCGAAATAGGTAACAGCCGCTGCCTTTTGTGTAAGCCTCAGACCTATATGAACAATTCGGGCGAAGCCGTAACCGAAATAATGCGGTTTTATAAGTTAGAGCCTCAGCAGGTAATCGTGGTGTTCGACGACGTTTCCTTGGATGTAGGCAGACTCAGAATTCGCAGGGACGGAAGTCACGGCGGTCACAACGGTATGAGAAGCATAATTGACCTGTCGGGAAGCAATGCCTTCCCAAGGGTTAAAATCGGCGTAGGGCAGAAGCCTCACCCCGACTATGACCTTGCCGCCTGGGTCTTAGGAAAATTCGATAAAAAAGATGCCGACGTCCTAAAAAACACAGTAGACGACACCGCCTCAGCTATAAAGCTTTTAGTTAAAAACGGTATAGATGCTGCGATGTCAAAATATAACCGATAGGTGAAATATGGAATTTATAACTTCGGTATTTGAAACAACCCCGGAATATAAACGGCTGAAGGATATTTTAGAAAGCGGTAAAACCCCTGCCGCAATAAACGGTCTTTCCCACATTCACAAGGCGGTAGCCATCGCCACCCTTGCCTCTAGTGGAGTCCCCGTGGCGATTATCACCTCCGACGAAGGTGAATGTGCAAGACTGCAGGAGGATTTAGTTTCTCTCGGCAAAAAAACACTCCTGTTTCCCGCAAGAGATTTTACCCTTAAAAACGTCAGCGTGTATTCCCGCGAGTACGAACATAAGAGAATAGGCACCCTCTCATCCCTGCTTGAGAGGGATTTTGACGTTGTGCTGATAAGCTGTGATGCGGCGGTGCAGTTGACCGTTCCTCCCGAGTATCTTGCAAGGAACACCTTCTCTGTAAGCGTAGGTGACACAATCGACTCCGAACAACTTATCAATAGATTCATTTCCGCAGGATATACAAGGTGCGATGCGGTTGAGGGTACGGGGCAATTTGCGTCACGTGGCGGAATTATAGATATATTTCCGCCCAATCTTTCTGCCCCTGTCAGAATTGACCTGTGGGGAGATGAGGTGGATAAGCTCTCCGTTGTTGACATTGAAAGCCAACGTAGTATTGAAGAAATAGAGAGTGCCAAAATATGCCCCGCCGCCGAGGTGTTCACTGAGGACAGAGAGCTTCTCATTTCTAAAATTAAAGAATATGTAGCCAAAACCAAAAAACTTACAGATTTAGCCCAACAGCGAATTTTCAGAGACTGCGACAGCCTGTGGGAGGGTGTATCGGTTCCTTTAGACCGATATATGCCATTGATTTTCGGTGGAGAAGCCACAGTGTTTGACTACATCAAGGATTGCCGCTTAATACTGAGCGAAAGCCTTAATGTAGCCGAAAGACTTAAAGGTCAGCTTTGGCAGATGAATGAGGACATCAAGCAGCTTTATGAGGAAGGAAATATCTCCCAAGGGCTTGACAGGTTTATCCTTGAGCCTTCGGAATTTTATTCAACTCTGCAGAAATTCCCTCTTGTGTATTTTGAAAACTTTGCCCGTAGCAGCTATGAAACCCCCATCAAAGCATTGGAAAGCTTCTCCTTGCAGCAATCCACCTTCTGGGGTGGCTCGGTGTTCACTCTGCTTGACGATCTATCCACAAGACGTAAGGGGTCAACCCACGTTATTTTAGCAGGTGCCGACAGAGCCGCATCGGTTTTAAGTCGCGAGCTTGATGAGGGCGGTGTTCCGAATAAATATATTGAAGCCCCCAAGAAAATCACCAAAGGTGTAACAGTTGCTTGCGGCGGTCTTTCTGCAGGATTTTATATTCCGTCTATAGATTTTACTCTGATAACTCAAGGCAGAGTGACCTCTAAAAAGCATAAGGTCGCTTCTCGTCGTAAGGATGCCAAGCCCTACGGCTCTTTAGAGGAGCTTCACGCTGGCGATTATGTGGTTCACGCTTCCCATGGTATAGGTGTCTTTGACGGCATCAATTCTATGAGTGTACAAGGAATAAAGAAGGATTATATCAAGATTAAATACGCAGGAGCCGATGTTTTGTACGTGCCTGTAACTCAGCTGGATTTAGTGTCGAAGTATATAGGTCCTCAAGAGGATAAAGGCGTTCGACTTCATAAACTGGGTGGCAGTGAGTGGAGCAGAACAAGGTCAAGGGTGAAGCGTGCGGTTAAGGATATGGCGAAGCAGTTGACGGTGCTTTATGCCAAACGTATGCAGACTCCCGGCTTCGCCTTTGGCGAGGATACTGATTTGCAGTCGGATTTTGAAAGCAGGTTTCAGTATAGGGAAACCGAGGACCAGCTGCGTTGTGTACACGAAATTAAAAGCGATATGGAGCGGGCTGTACCGATGGACCGTTTGCTTTGCGGAGACGTTGGCTTTGGAAAAACCGAGGTAGCACTGCGAGCCGCCTTTAAGTGCGTGGCAGAGGGTAAGCAGTGTGCCATATTGGTTCCTACCACCATCTTAGCCTGGCAACATTATAATACCGCCATAGCCCGAATGGGAACTCTTCCCGTCAATGTGGAAATGATTTCAAGATTCCGAACGACTAAACAGCAAACCGAAATAATCCGCAAGCTGAAAAGCGGCGAGATTGATATATTGATAGGCACCCATCGACTCATTTCAAAGGATGTACAGTTCCGTGATATAGGTCTTGTCATAGTTGATGAGGAGCAACGCTTCGGTGTAGGTCAAAAAGAAAAGCTTAAAGAACTGTTTCCCTTTGTGGATGTGCTTACCCTTTCGGCAACCCCCATTCCGAGAACCCTTAATATGGCAATGACGGGTCTTCGGGATATGTCTGTAATCGAGGAAGCTCCGCAGGACCGTCACCCGGTTCAAACCTATGTGTTGGAGCAGGATAAGGCAATTCTTAACGATGCAATAAGTCGTGAAATCCGTCGTGGCGGTCAGGTGTATTACCTCCACAATAGGGTTGAGAGCATTGAAGCTACCGCCATAAGACTTCAGCAGAATTTTCCCGAAGCCAAAATCGGTGTGGCACACGGGAAAATGGACGAAGCAACCCTTTCCCGTATTTGGCAAAGACTTCTTGAACACGATATCGATATACTTGTTTGTACCACAATCATCGAAACGGGCGTTGATGTACCCAATGCCAACACCCTTATTATTGAGGATGCCGATCGAATGGGTCTGGCTCAGCTTCATCAGTTAAGAGGCCGCGTGGGTCGTTCTTCCAGGCGAGCTTATGCCTATCTCTGCTTCAAAAGAGGCAAGGCTTTGAGTGATGTTGCCACAAAAAGACTTAACGCGGTCCGTGAATATACCGAGTTCGGAAGTGGATTTAAAATCGCAATGCGTGACTTGGAAATCAGAGGGGCAGGCAGCATTCTCGGCGGTGAACAGCATGGACATATGGAAGCGGTGGGCTATGATATGTACCTGAAACTTCTCTCTGAAGCAATCAGTGAGGAAAAAGGTGAGAAGAAGCAGGAGAGAGAGGAAGAATGCTTGGTTGACCTTTCAATCCCTGCACATATCCCAGAAAACTATATCGAGGTCTTGCCACAACGTCTGGGTGTTTACCGTCGCATTTCCGACATCCGTACCGCGGAGGATCGCGAGGACGTTGTTGACGAGCTCATCGACCGTTTCGGTGAGCCGCCAAAATCAGTTATGGCATTGCTTGATATTTCATTATTAAGAGCAAGAGCGGCACAGCTTGGGATTAAAGAAATCTCTCAGCGTGAGGGTAGCTTGTTGCTTTATATAAACAACATAACCTCTGAGCCTGTGGCAAAGGCTTGTTCAACCCTCCGCGGAAGAGCAATGCTCAGCGCAGGTGCCAAGCCTTATGTTGCAGTCAGACTGGATAAAAGCAGAACTGTAATCGAAAATCTTTATGAAGTATTATCCGTAATGGAGCAGTAAAACTATATCGGTGGCATATATGCCGCCGATATAATTTTGCATAAATTCAAAAAACCATAATATACCGCTTGACCTTTTGACTGTTTGGTGTTAAAATATATGAGTAATTGAATAACCTACTTATCAAGAGCGACCGAGGGAACAGGCCCTGTGACGTCCGGCAACCTGCTTTTGCAAGGTGCCAAATCCTGCGGAATTTCCGAGAGATGAGGTTAGATATACCCGCCTCTTGGTGGGTTTTTCTTTTTACGAAATTTGAAAATTTTTGTTGAAAAAGAAAGGAAAAGCAAAATGGCAAAGTATTTATTCACTTCCGAATCAGTAACCGAGGGACATCCCGATAAGGTCTGTGACCAGATTTCAGATGCAGTTTTAGATGCAATGTTGGCAATAGACCCGGCATCTCGTGTTGCCTGCGAAAGCTTCGCAACAACAGGGGTCGTTAACGTTATGGGTGAAATCACAACCAAAGCTAATGTAGATATCGAGAAAATCGCCCGTGAGGTTATTTGCGACATTGGTTATGACAGCGACCTTCAAGGCTTTAACGGTAATACCTGCGAGGTTATCGTTAAACTTGATAAGCAATCTCCCGATATTGCCCTGGGTGTTGATAAATCCTATGAGGCAAAGCAGGGTGCAGATGTCGACGAAAACGAACACGGTGCAGGCGAC
>JAZNQM010000225.1:0-5525 GCA_045590175.1 Acutalibacteraceae bacterium
TCGAAGAATTTTAAAGCGGAGGATTTTTGGCTGTGCGAGACATAAAACGCAGTTAATCCTGTCGGATTAACGAGTATTTTAACAAAGCAAAGGCGAAAATCCAACCTTTAAAATCAGGTTCGAATTAGTCGTGTTTGCTTAAGGATAAAAGATTTGAAAAGGTATATTCCCAGAGTATGGGTTCTATAGAAATTTGGGTTGACAAGGAAACCGGTGTTAACTATCTATACCGCCAAAGCGGTTATTCGGGAGGTATGACAGTGTTGCTGGGTAAAGACGGCAAGCCTGTAATTACACCGGTTGAAAACAATTAATAATCTTAGTCTTTTGGGGTGTTTTTATGGCAATTAAAACTTTCAAGACCTTCTCAGGAAAGGATAATTTCGTTTTTATTCCTGCCTGTTGCTATGGAGGAAATCAGTTCAATGTTCTGAAATATAGTTATCCGCCGATATTTCAACCTCAGGATGTAAAGGTGGATATGCCGGTTACCATAACCGACGTACCCCGCTTAGAGCCTGACGGCAGCGGAAAAATCGAGGTTACCACAGGAGATGCGGCAACACCTTGCGTAGGTGTGTTTTCTCCTTCTGAAAAACAAGCCGTACTTGTATTCACGGTGCAGGAAATTAAAGGCAAAAACATAGGCCTTGCATACGAAGGCGGCGAAATTCGTCTCACCTGGCCCGCTAAAAGAGAAAAGATATACACAATGTGTCTTATGAGTGATAATGATTTGGAATGGCAGGACGAAGAGGCTGAGATACCATATAAAATATTAGAGTTCCCCTGCGAAAATCTTGGAGAGTTTTACCGCATTTTTTTTGAAAACCGTAAGATTATGGGATTGGATGACAGCAGACCCTCCCCCCTGCCTTATGACCTGCAATTCCAGATACAGCGTAATAAATTCAACGAGATGAACTGGGACGAAAAACTCGGTATTTATAAGGTTGGCACCACCTCCAACCGCTATCAGGTCTGGCAACCCGGGTGGTGCGGTGGTGCTATGAGCAGTTATCCCCTTATGAAGCTTGGCGGAGAAACCGAAATGAAGCGGGGAATAAAAACCCTCGAGTTTTTGTTTTCCACCCAATGTGAAAGTGGTTTCTTCCATAGCACCGTGGATGCCGAGGGTAAATCCTACAACGACGTGTTTACGATTGATACCGCCGATTTGCATTTAGTTCGTAAATCCTCTGACGTACTCTATTTTCTTTTCAAGCATTTTAAGGTTATGCAGGAAAAGGGTGTGGAAATACCTACGAATCTTACCCAAGGTACCAAAAAGCTTGCAGATGGATTTGTAAAACTGTATGAGCGTTACGGACAGTTTGGACAGTTTGTGGATATACACACAGGGGAATTGCATGTGGGAGGTTCCACCAGCGGTGCAATCGCTTCTGCCGGACTAACCGAGGCATACAAATTTTTCGGTTGCGAAAAGTATTTACAGGTGGCTCGGGACAGTGCGGAGGACTACTATCAGAATTGGCTAAGCCGTGGCTACACCACAGGTGGTCCCGGAGAAATACTGCAGGGTGTTGACAGTGAAAGCGGATTTGGATTGCTTGAAAGCTTCGTTGTTCTATACGATGCCACGGGTGAAAAGAAGTGGCTCCAATATGCCAAAGAATGTGCTCACTATTGCAGTAGTTGGGTCGTGAGTTACAACTATAAGTTCACAGAGAGCAGCGAGTTTAATCGCCTTAATATGAAAACGGTTGGAACCGTGTTTGCTAACATTCAAAATAAACACTCCGCTCCCGGCATCTGCACCTTGTCTGGCGACAGCATATATAAGCTTTGGGAATGGACAGGGGATCAATTATATTTGGAGCTTATCAAGGATATTGCACTGGCCATAAGTCAGTATATGTCAACCCGGCAAAGGCCCATATATGACTGGGATTTAAAGAACTGCGAAAACCGAGCTGAAGCAGAATCCCATCTGCTCCCACAAGGATTTATTAACGAGCGTGTCAATATGTCCGATTGGGAAGGTGAAGAATGCGTTGGCGGTGTGTTCAACGGCAGCTGTTGGTGCGAAACCAGCAACCTGTTAGCACTTGCTGAGGTATATCCACTACTCGAAAAAATCAATTAAGCAAACACGATTAGTCCGAACCTGCCTAAAACGGCATAATTTCGGGGCTTTTTGCTGATTATGATTATTTCAACGAACGCAGTGGAGCTCTAAAAATGTTCAAGCACATAAAGAAAAATCAAATTTTTTATAAAACCTATTTTAAGCTTTGCTACGATGACAAGCATCTTGTTTCAATATATGATGAAAGGCGAGCTGCGAAGGAACATATCGATTCTAATATCAAATACCACATCGAGTTTTTCAGAAACGGACTTAACGCAATCATAAAGCTCTGGCTGGCGAACGGTTGCAAGGAATCACCCGAGGCTATGGCAGAGGTTCTGAAGCAGGAATACAGAGGCAGGTAATCGTAAACAAGCATAACAAAACCGCACATTTCCCAATGTGCGGTTTTGTATTTTTCTTATTTCCAGCCGTCGGTCCAACCGTCGCCATCCTTATCCAGGGGGTTGGCATCCTCGGACTCGGAGCTTGTGCTCTCAACCTTCGATTCGGTTGCTTCGGGTTTAGAGTCGGAGTCTTCTGCATTTGAATCAGCAGGCTCGGATTTGTCATCTTCGCTTTCGGTTTTTGATTCGGCAGGTTCGGAATCAGTATCCTCAGAGCCGCTGTCGGTTTCGGATGAATCAGGCTTGCTGTTGTCACTCTTGGAGGAACTGTCGGAGGATTCATCGCTTGTCTGATTTTCGAAAAGCTCGGTAACATCCTCGTCGGTCATTTCAAATTCCGATTCGGTGCCTGTATGGGTAAAGAAATCACCCTCGCTGATAACCGAAGATGTTGCATCCGATTTATCAGCCTTAGAGGAGCTTACAGAGCTTGTGGTTTCAGACTGAGGTTTGCTCTCAATTTCTTCTTTAGGCTTACTCTCGGTTTCCCCTTGAGGTTTGCTTTCGATTTGGCCCTCGCTTTCGTCACCGGTACCGATTGCACTTTCAACCTCTGCTTGAATTTGGCTTTCCAAAGCTACTTGGCTCCCTATTTCGGCGTCGGATTTAATTTCACTTTCAACCTCTGCTTGAGTTTTGCTTTCAGCACCTACACTTATTGTACTCTCGCTACCGTCTTTAAGCTCGCTCTCGTTTCCTGCGGTAGTCTGCTTGCAAGCGGCAACAGAAAAGACAACTGTTATTAACAATAAGGCTATTAAAGACTTTTTCATTTTGTTCTCCTTCCTATTCCATACCTACAAGGCTCTTAATCTGGGCGACACTGCGAACGATGGGCTCTGTGTAAATAACGGTCTCCTCTTCCGAATCGGGAGCCTTATACTTTACATAAGCGCGGGCAGTGAAATTAACTGAGTCATAGTCGCCATTTTTGGGGAAGTTGTTTACTTCACCGGAGAAGCAGATATAATCGTCGGTTTCCTCTAAAACTTTAGCACTACAATCGAGGAACTCACACTCAGCTTCCTGAGTGAGTTTTTCTTTTCCAAGCTTATTGGTAACGGCAATCAGGGTGCCATAACTAACATCATCGCACTTTTCGAGATATTCATCCTTTGACAACTGAGTTCCGAAGCGAATACCTTGTCTGCCCGAAGTTCTGATTTGAGCACCCAACATCTTTACGGTGATGCCCTTTACTTCTTCAGATAGCTTTGCTTCACATACCGATTTAGACTTAAATTCGGAAGCAATAGATTTAACCGTACCGGCATCGTCCTTAGAGGCGATATCCTCTACTGAATAGGTTATTTTAAAGTCGTCAGTCAAAGAACTGTTGGCTATGTAATAAAGCTTTGCAATTTTATATTTATCGGAAGTAACTTTATTTACCAAGTCATTTGGGGCAGCAGTTACAGCCCTTGTTCCGTACATCAGAACCAGAGCGGATTTATAGCCCGAGTCTCTATGGCTCATATAGGCTTCCCAACGGGAAACACCGATTTTGGAACTGTTCTGCAAATCGGTTTCCAAATATGCCAAAGCCACGTTGTCACTGCTTACCTTAACGGAAAACTGGATGCCGTAGATATCGTTAAGGTCCTTGATGCCCGAAATCACAATATCCAACTCACGAAGCTGAGAGCCATATTTTTCCTTGAGTTCTTCCTTGGTGAGTTCACCATCGTTAAGGCTCTTAATATCCTCCCTGATTTCATCAATATCATATTTTCCGGCAGGAACGAAACTAAAATTCTCGGACTCTATTGCTGCTCCGTCTGCGGCGATTACAGTCGGTACGGAAAGCCCCAACGCAAACAAAGAAAGTGCCAATACCAAAGCTAATATTTTTTTCATACGATTACTCCTAATTCAAACTTTACATAAGCAGATTTTATGTTGGAAATGGGATTTAGTTGATAAATTTAAATGAATTTTTATTATGTGTCTATCCTTTGATATTTTACCACAAATTATTTAAAAGTCAATACAAGGTAAAATTTACAGGGTACCTTTGTGGTACCCTGTGCTGTGACAATTATAAAACTATCTTTTGACCTTTAATATCGCGTGCTTTCCGACACCCTTTGCCTTCTTATAGGTGCGATATGCTACAACCTTATAATAATAGGTCTTTTTAGATTTTACCTTCTTGTCGGTGTAGGAAACCTTTTTGCCTGAGGTCAAGGTTGCTATCTTCTTATATCCGGAGGATTTAGAGGTGGAGCGATAGATAAAGTATCCGTTAGCCTTGGAAACCTTCTTCCATTTTATCGAAATTTTGGAGGAGGATTTGGATGCCACCTTAAGCCCTGTGGGTTTTGAAACCTTATAGCCTGCAGTTTGGGCGGTCAGCACCTTCGAATACGAACCGTAAACTTTTTTGCCGTCCTCAAGGCGGTAGGCTCTTACTTTATAATATCCCGTTGTGCCCGAATAAAGGCTCTTGTGGGTGTACTTGGTTTTTGTAACTGTTGCCAAAAGAGAATATCCTGAACTCTTTTTTGCTGAATGGTATATCTGATAACCGCTGGCGGTTGAAACGCTACTCCACTTCAAAGAAATACTGCTGACAGTTTTAGAGGAGGTCTTTAAGCCCGCCACCGTGCCTACCTTACCAAGGGTTTTGGCTGTTAAAGAAGCATACGGACCTTTGCCCGGGCTACTCTTGTAGGTTCTGTAAGGCTCGACTCTGTAATAGTAGGTTTTGCCTACTTTGAGGTTCTTGTCTTTAAACGTTACGGTGCTTCCTCTTGTTATTTTTGCTATTTGCTTATATCCACTACCGGAGGAAGTGGAACGATAAATATAATATCCATTGGCGGATTTTACCTTTTTCCAAGAAAGCTTTATACCCGTTGAGGTTTTGGAAGAAGCCTTTAATCCGGTGGGTTTAGCTACCTTATAGCCTGCAGTTTGGGCGGTCAGCACCTTCGAATACGAACCGTAAACTTTTTTGCCGTCCTCAAGGCGGTAGGCTCTTACTTTATAATATCCCGTTGTGCCCGAATAAAGGCTCTTGTGGG
>JAZNQM010000226.1:0-21556 GCA_045590175.1 Acutalibacteraceae bacterium
CCTTGGCTCACAGAACGACATGGCTACGATCCGACTTTCGCCCCTTGAGAGGGGAGATGTCGCGTTAGCGACAGAGGGGTAGATAAACTACCGCCTCGCAATTAACCGATGTTACGAGATGAAGCTTTATGGTTGCATATAAAACGATAGGTTCTTCGTAAGGCTTAGCCTATCTACCCCTCTGGCTTGCCTTACGGCAACCCATCTCCCCTCTCAAGGGGCGACGAGATAAGTTGATTTTCCCTAACTGTGGAATAACCTCTCAAGGGGCGACGAGAATTGGTTCGTTCTAAAGGTGTTCCTAAAAGGGGTGACGAGAATTGGTTTCTGCTGAATTTACCTCACAAGGGGTGTCAATTCTTATTCACTTCTTCAAGGCTACAAGAATGATTAAAAAAGGTAAAATGCAGGTATCTTTAAAATATGAGGTCATCTTTTAAGGGAAAATCATATCATTTTATAATTTTACCGCCTTCTATATTAAAGGTTTTGCCGCCCTCTAATCTTTCTATTGAGGAAGGCTCACAGCAGGTGATGAAAACCTGCCAATTCTTAATATGGTTAAGTATATAATCCTGTCGCTGGGGGTCCAGCTCGCTCATAACGTCGTCAAGCAAAGCAATGGGTTTTTCTCCGCTGATTTCTGCCATCAGCTCGGCTTCTGCAAGCTTTAGTGCCAACATAACGCTTCTCTGCTGACCCTGGGAGCCGAAGGACCTTACGTCAATATCATTGATTGTAAAGTAGAGGTCATCCCGGTGAGGACCCACCGAGGTTGAGCCTGCGGATATATCCTCTTCACGGGTTTCTCTTAACCGCTGTTTTATTTCATCGGCACTTCCCTCTGACAAACCTTCGGTTTTATAAGAGCAAATAACAAACTCTCTTTTATTTGTCAGTCCGCCCAATATATTTGGCAAAAATTCCATTATTCTTTCGATGTATCTTTTGCGGGCGGTAACAATTTTTTCGCCGTATGCCGCTAAGACGTTATCATAATCCACTATCATATCGTAGATATAACGGGAATATTTCGCGTCCTTCAGCACCGCATTTCTCTGTTGCAGAATTCGGTTATACTTTTTAAGGTTTTCACCGTAGGTTTTATAAATTGAAGAGATGGCGGTGTTTATAAACCCGCGGCGAAGGGAGGGACCGTCCTTAATAATTGATAGCTGGTCGGGTGAAAACACAACAATATTGCTTTCCTCGGTCATTTCTGCAGGACTTTTTAACTCCACTCCGTTTATCTTAAAGCTTCGTTTTTCGGCAATATTTATTTCGGCAGTGTTTTCCAAACCGCTGCCCATATATTGAAGCTTCAGCTTTGCTGAATCACAGCCAAATTTAAGCAGCTCCTTATCGTGGGCACCGCGGAAGCTTTTAAGCCCCGAAAACATCCAGACCGCTTCTATTAAATTTGTTTTGCCCTGAGCGTTCATTCCATATATAATGTTGGTCTTTCTGCTTGGCTCAAGGGTCATACTTTCAATATTCCTGAAATTATTAATTTCAATCTTACTGATTTTCATTAACTACCCTGTATTCTCTTTTTTCAAAGGTTACGCAGTCGCCGTGACGCAGTTTTTTTCCTCTCATTAAGCAGGTTTCACCGTTAAGCTTAACCTCACCGTTTTTAATCAAGAACTTTGCGTGGCCGCCCGTTGCAACCTCCCCTGCTAATTTCAGCAGGTCGTCAAGACGGATAAAATCTGTGTGTATCTTTATATCAGGCATTTCTAATCCTCATGGGCATTACTATATAAGTAAAGTCGTCGCCACCGATGGGGCTGATTTTAATAGGAGATAAATCTCCGTTGAAGGTCATTATAATTTCGTCGGTTTCGGTTGCCTTTAATGCATCAAGCATAAACTTTGAATTAAAGCCGAACTCAATATTATCACCGCTTTTATCTGCGGGGCATACGTCACTTGCTCTACCCATTGTGGTAGCACAGGTGAATGCCATATCCTCGTCTGTTACAGTACAACGAACGGGGGTGTTTTTCGGATTGTTGATAATAAGCGAAATTCTCTCTATTGTATCTATGATCTCAGAGGTATTTACGCGAAGCTTAGTCTGCTCCTCCTTTTTAATAACCGACTGGTAATCAAGGTATGTTCCCTCTATCAGACGGGAAACCATATAATAGTCGCCGATTCTGAAGCTTACGTGGTTGGTAGTAACCTGTATTGCGATTCTTTCGCTTTCGTCCTCAATCATTCTGAAAACTTCGTTTAAGGATTTTCCCGTTGCAACAAAGCTCATTGGATTCTCGTTCTTTGTTGTTTCCTTGCGGATTGCAATTCTGAGTCCGTCAAGGGCAACTAATTTTATATAGTCAGGCTCAACCTCAAAATATATACCTGTGTACATAGGCATTGAGTTTTCTTCCTCAACGGCAAATATTGTACCTCTTACCATTGATTTAAGCATTGAGCCGTTCATTGTCATATAGCTGCCGCCTGCAGTGGTGGGTATCTCGGGAAAGTCGGCTGCCTCAATACCAACAATGTCAAAGTGGGAAGAACCGCTTTCAATATGACAAACCAATTTTTCGTCAACCGAAATTGTTACGCTTTCCTCAGGCATTCTCTTGATGATATCACCAAGGAGCTTGGCAGTGAGAACAATGTCACCCGGCTCGATGCAGTTGATATCAATTTCCTTTCTCATACCTATTTCATAGTTATAGGCAGCCATTGTGAGCTTGCCTTCCTCGGCGGAAAAGAGAATACCCTCAAGAACAGGAACTGAGGATTTATTTGCTACTGCTCTTGACAGCTTACTTATGGCTTCGGATAACTCTCGTTTATTAACAACAAATTTCATTTTTTTGCGGTCCTTTCGTTAATAATATTAATAATAATATTATAGAATTAATAGTAGAGGGGGCAGATAATGTGGATAACCCTCGTATACCTTGATTTAAAAGGAATTTTTGAAAATTTTGAAAGTTGAAAAATTATGGAAAAATTTAGGAAAAATAAATTCTCAAAACTTTTCAACAAGCCTGTGGATAACTTTTAATAAGTTGTGTGTATAAGTGGATAACTTTTTTTTAATTAAAATCAACCTATTTTTTTAAGCATATCCATCAGCTCTTCAACCTGACGTTTTGCAAAGGTGTCGGTGGAAAGCCTTGTTTCCACGTTCTTGATTGCGTGGGCAACCGAGGTGTGGTTCATTTTAAGCTCTTTGCTGATTTGAATATTTGAAATGCTTGTTATTTTATGGGTGATGTAAATTGCAACGTGCCTTGCCCAGACGATATCAGCCATTCTCTTTTTAGAGCGGATATCAAGCTCGCTTATATGATAGTATTTTGAAACCTCAGAAATTATTTTATCAAGGGTTAAGGGGTCGGGGGTAACCTCACTCATCATATTGCGGATGTAAGCCTGGATAACGGGGACTCCGGGGTTTTCCTTGTGAAGCTGCAGGAAGGCTTTAACCTGATTGATAACACCCTCTAACTGTCGAACATTCATTTTTACCTGGTCGGCAATGTAAAAAATCTTATCCTCGTCAAGCTCAACCCCTGCCGCCTTGGATTTAACCTTTACTATACCGATTCGGGTTTCAAGGTCGGGTGCGGCAATATCGGCGATAAGTCCGTTTTCAAATCGGGATATAAGACGTATGTCAAGCTTGTTAATATCTTTAGGAGGACGGTCTGAGGTGATAACGATTTGTTTCTTGGTACGTAGCAGAGCTTCAAAGGTGTTGAAGATTTCCTCCTGAAGCTGAATTTTATTTTCAAGGAACTGTATATCGTCGATAAGAAGCACGTCCACCGAGCGGAAGCGGTTGTGGAAAAGGTGGGTGGTACCCGACTGCATTGCCTCATAAAAGCGGTTTGCAAATTCTTCACAGCGAAGATATTCGATTTTCTTGTTGGGATAAAACGCGTGAATTCTGTTTTTAATTGCAAACATCAGATGGGTTTTACCAACACCGCTGGCACCGTAGATAAGCAGGGGATTGTAATATATAGCGGGGTTTTCCGCAACTGCCAGCGCCGCCGCCTGGGCATATCTGTTGGAGGAACCTAAGACGAAGTTTTCAAAGGTGTATTCAGCACCTTCCTCATTTAAGAAATAATCAACTTCCTCCGACATTATTTTTTCTTCCTTGTTCATATCATCAACTATTGGCAAATATTCCACCTCGACGGGAAATCCGAAAACCTGGGAGAAGCAAATCGTGACTCCCTGATGGTAGGTTTTCTTTATCATATTTGCAAATTCTTCGTTTGCCACAGCAAGAAAAACTTTTCTGTCCTTAATTCTGTAGACAAAGGAATCTCTGAAAAAAACGCTGAAGCCGATGTCGGATATGTATTTATTTTCTATCATCAAATCGTGGACCGCTGTCCAAAGCTCAGGATAAGTATCCAATTTTTTTTACCGCCTTTCTTTTTTCTTCCCTATATATTTATAAGTTATATATAATTTATAAAATAATACATAATATATAATACCACACGATTTAAGATTTGGCAATACTTTTTCTCTATTTTTTAAAAAACTCTTTAAAAAACGCCAAAAGAACGCATATTTTGATAAATTATTTTTTATCCTTTCTCAATGGCGACTGTAAAAATCTAAAGGGAATACCAAAAAATGCAGATTTAAAGCTGCTTTATTTAAAAATTTAAAACAAAAATAAAACCGTAAATTTTAAAAAACTATTGAAAATGAAGTTGCACTGTGCTATAATGTGAATAATCAATCAAAACAACAAATTTTTATAATAGTTTTTGTGTAAAATAACTAAAAAATTGTAGCATTTGTTGTAAGAATGACGAAAATTAAGGTTTCAAAAAGCCTTATTGAGAAAGGGTGTTTTCCACTATGAAAAACTACGAAACAAAGGACATCAGAAATATTGCTGTTTTGGGTCACGGCAGCTCGGGTAAAACTACTCTTGCCGACGCTATTATATACAGCTGTGGCGAAGTAGAAAAAATCGGCAATATTGCAGATGGCAACACCGTGATGGACTTTGACGCAGAAGAAAAAAAGAGAGGATGTTCAATATCCGCCGCCGTTTATGCCGCCGAATATAAGAACACCAAAATTAATATTATAGATGCTCCCGGATTTTTTGATTTCACCGCAGGTGTCAGTGAAGCCTTGACCGCAGCTGATTCTGTAGTAATTGCCCTTTCGGGTAAATCGGGTCTTAACGTAGGTAGTGAGCTTTGCTACGACAACGCAAAGAAAAACGGCAAGCCTGTTGCCTTTTTTGTTGGTAAGCTTAATTCCCCGAGAGCACATTTTTATATGGTAATGAGCCAGCTGACAGGTAAATACGGCTCGGCAATCTGCCCTGTTGTTGTGCCCTACGTTGAAAATGATGAGGTTCAGTGCTACATAGACCTTATTTCCCAGAAGGCTTATAAATACGATGGTATTAAATACAGCGAGGTTCCCGCTCCCGCAAGCCCAGATATTGAAAATCTCCGCACAGTGCTTGTTGAAGCCGCCGCATCGGTTGATGAAGAGCTGATGGAAAAATATTTTGAAGGCGAGGACCTCACCCCCGAAGAAATTAAATTAGCCCTTAAAGCAGGCTTTATAAACGGAGAAATTTGTCCTGTATTTGCAGGTATCAATATGGACGGTCAGGGTATTCCCCACTTTGTTGATTACATTGTGGATATCTTCCCCTCTCCCGTTGACGTGCAGTTTGCCGCCGAGGGTGGAGAAATTGCCGCCGACGTGGCTGCTCCTGCCTCTGCAATCGTGTTTAAAACCGTTGCCGACCCCTTTGTTGGTAAGCTTTCCTATTTCAAGGTTGTAAGCGGTAAATTAAAGCAGGATTCCAAGCTTTACAATATGCGTACAGAAAACGAGGAGAAGCTCTCCAAGGTTATGTATATCAAGGGCGGCAAGCAGATTGATGCCACTGAAATCACAGCAGGTGACATCGGCTGTGTTGCAAAATTAGGCAACGTTATAACAGGCGACACCCTTTGCGATTCCAACCGCAAGGTAGAGCTGAAATCTGCCGAGTTCCAGAAGCCCTGCCTCTCTATGGCGGTTTATCCCTTAAAGAAGGGTGACGAGGAAAAAATCGGTCAGGGTCTCAACCGTCTTTGCGAGGAAGACCCCACCATCAGCTTCTATATTGATAAGGAAACCAAAGAGTCTGTTCTGTCGGGTCTCGGCGAACAGCACCTTGACGTTATTAAAACCAAGCTGAAGGCAAAGTTCGGTGTAGATATAGAGCTTCGCACACCCAAGGTAGCCTACCGCGAAACCATCCGCAAAAAGGTTAAGGTTCAGGGTAAACACAAGAAACAGTCGGGTGGTCACGGTCAGTTCGGCGACGTTTGGATTGAGTTTGAACCCACCGAGGAAGAGTTTGTATTTGAAGAAAAGGTGTTCGGCGGTGCCGTTCCCAAGAACTTCTTCCCTGCTGTTGAAAAAGGTCTCCTTGATTGCATCCAGAAGGGTGTGCTGGCTGGCTACCCCGTTGTAGGACTTAAGGCTACTCTGGTTGATGGCTCCTACCATCCTGTTGACTCCTCCGAAATGTCCTTCAAGATGGCGGCATCCCTTGCTTATAAAGCGGGTATTCCCGATGCAGGTCCTGTAATTTTGGAGCCTGTTGGTACCCTCACGGTTTATGTTCCCGACGATTATATGGGCGACGTTATAGGCGATATAACCAAGCGTCGCGGCAGAGTATTAGGTATGAACCCCTTCGACAGCCGTTATAAGGAAATCGTCGCAGAGGTTCCGATGGGCGAGATGGGCGACTTTGCAACCGCAATGCGTTCCATCACCCAGGGCTGGGCAAACTTCAATATTGAATTCGCCCGCTATGAGGAAGCTCCCGCAATGATAGCCCAGCAGGTTATCGCCGACAGTAAGGTTGACGAATAAAATATAATAACAAACAAAAATCACGGAGCGAAAAACTCCGTGATTTTTTGTATGGCGACTGTGAGAAACACTATAAATCTAACCAGGATTATAAAAATATAAAGTTTAACAAAAAATAAAAAAGTGCGACAACCGAAGTCACCGCACCGAAAAATGCAGAACTCAGATTGTCGCGAAACAAATTTGAGAAATACAGGAATATTATCTGTACCCTAAGCGAGTCTGCATTTTTGCAAATTCTACTTAGGATACATACACAACAAAATAAAAGTATAATAAAATAAAATACCCCTGCATCTTTCTCAAATTAAATTTGTTTCGCAGAAATATTATAACACAATAAACCAACTTTAGCAACAAGAATTTATATTAAAAAAATTTATTTTAATGATAAATATTAACAAAATAATCAAATAAAAGTATAATAAAAAGCAGAAAGGCAACCGATAGACGGCTGCCCTCAAAAATTAGTGTTAAAGAATAACCGCTAAAGTTTGGTCGCTTGGGCGGTTATTTTTTCATTGCCGATATTACAAGTTTATAAGTCAAGACATAACATAAAACAGTTGACGAAATATAGATTTATAAGTATAATGAATTAGAAAATATTTGTCGGAAGTGAGCAGAATGAAATATAAAGCAGGGGAGTTAGACGTAGCGGTAATCGGTGCAGGTCACGCCGGAATCGAAGCGGCACTTGTATCGGCGCGTATGGGTGCAAACACCGCCATATTCACAATAAACCTGGATATGGTAGGTAATATGCCGTGTAACCCGTCAATAGGTGGCACCGCAAAGGGTCACCTTGTAAGAGAAATAGACTCCCTCGGTGGAGAGATGGGCAAGGCGGCAGATGCCACTATGCTCCAAAGCCGTATGCTCAACCGCGGAAAAGGTCCTGCAGTTCATTCACTTCGTGCCCAGATTGACCGACGTGCCTATGCTGAGTATATGAAGCACGCAATCGAGCTGCAGAAAAATCTCACCTTAAAGCAGGCAGAGATTGTTGATATTGAAAAGACTCCCGAAGGCGACTGGCTTGTAACAACAATGCTTGGTGCTGAATACCGTTGCAAAAAGGTTATCCTTGCAACGGGTGTATATCTCAAGGGCAAAATTTTTGTGGGCGAAGTAAACTTCGAGGGTGGTCCCGACGGCACCTATGCCGCCAACCGTCTGTCGGAAAAGCTTGTGGAGTTGGGTATTCCCCTTCGCAGATTCAAGACAGGTACTCCTGCCCGAGTTCTGCGTTCAAGTATCGACTTTTCTAAAATGGAGATGCAGGAGGGCGACGAGGATATCGTGCCTTTCAGTTACTCCACCAAGAAGCCACGGGATAACACCGCCGTCTGTTACATTGCCTATACCAACGAGAAAACCAAGCAGATTATTTTGGATAACATCCACCGTTCTCCCCTTTACAGCGGTGAGATTACAGGTGTGGGTCCGAGATATTGCCCCAGCATTGAGGATAAGATAATGCGATTTGCCGATAAGAAGCGGCATCAGCTTTTTGTTGAGCCCTGCGGCGACAACACAGAGGAAATGTACCTTCAGGGTATGTCCTCTTCCCTGCCCGAAGAGGTTCAGATCGAGATTTACCACTCCATCGAGGGCTTGGAAAACTGCCGGATTATGCGAAACGCCTATGCTATTGAATACGATTGTGTTGACCCTCTCGCCCTTTATCCTACCTTGGAAATGAAGGACTTCCCGGGGCTTTACGGTGCAGGTCAGTTCAACGGCTCCTCGGGTTATGAGGAAGCGGCGGCACAAGGACTTGTGGCAGGTGTCAATGCGGTACGTAGCCTTAAGGGTCTGAAGCCAATGATACTTCCCCGAAGCGGGTCATACATCGGTACCCTTATTGATGACCTTGTAACCAAGGGCTGCTCCGACCCCTACCGAATGATGACAAGTCGTAGCGAATACCGTTTGCTGCTCCGCCAGGACAATGCCGACGAAAGACTAATGCCTATTGGTTATGAAAACGGACTTATCGGCGAGGAACAGTGGCAGGAATATTTAGAGCGAAAGGCCTTGAAGGAGGCAGAAATCCAGCGACTCAAAACTGCCACAATTTCTCCAAAATGCGGCATAAATGATTTACTTGTTTCACGTGAAACATCACCGTTAAACACAGGCTGTCGTTTATCTGAACTTCTCTGCCGCCCCCACATTGGCTACGATGATTTAGCCCCCTACGTTAAAAACCGCCCCGCACTCCCCCGCGATATTGTGGATAAGGTTGAGGTGGAAATTAAATATGAGGGTTACATCAAGCGACAGATGTTGCAGGTTGACGACCTTAAAAGGCTTGAAAATAAGATAATCCCCAAGGATATCAACTACGATGACATCACGGGTCTGCGGCTTGAAGCGGCGGAAAAGCTCAAGAAAATTCTCCCCCACTCCATAGGTCAGGCTTCGAGAATTTCGGGCGTTTCCCCTGCCGATATTCAGGTTATGCTGATTTATCTTGATAAACAAAAAAGGAAAAATAATTGATATGAGTAATTTATACAGCTACCTTCGGGAGCAAACGGCGGCTTTTGGGCTGCAGCTGGACGACATCGCAGTAAAGAGGCTTCAAAAATACTCCCTGCTTCTCAGAGAGTGGAATGAGAAAATGAATCTCACCGCCATCACCGACCCCGACGAGATTGTTATAAAGCACTTTTTAGATTGCCTTATGATTTTTAAAAATTCAGAAATTCCCCAGGGTGCCTCGGTGATAGACGTGGGAACAGGTGCGGGATTCCCCGGAATGGTTATGAAAATTGCCCGCCCCGATATTAAACTCACCCTCCTCGACAGCTTAAACAAGCGACTTACCTTTTTAAGTGAGGTGCTGAAAGAGTTGGATTTGTCGGCAGAGATAATCCACGCACGAGCCGAAGAAGGCGGCAAAAAGCCCCAGCTTCGCGAAAAATTTGATATTTCCACAGCCCGAGCTGTGGCAAAGCTTAATGTACTTGCGGAATATTGTATGCCCTACGTAAAGGTTGGCGGCTTCTTTATCGCAATGAAGGGACCCTCTGCTCCCGAGGAAACCGAGGCGGCAGAAAGAGCCATCAAGAAGCTTGGCGGCGGTGAAATCGTAAACTTTGAGGAAAGCCTGCCAATGTACGGCGGTGACCGAGTGTTCTGCGAGATAAAGAAAATATCGCAAACTCCGCCACAATTCCCCAGAATATCCGCTAAAATACAGAAAAAACCGTTGTAGCCTGTCGCTACAGCGGTTTTTTTAAATGTTACTGTCGATATCTTCTGCTTGCAATTTTCCACAGTTTGTCCTACAATTAACTTGCAAGGAGGGGTTAAAAACAAATTGAACTTCACATTAAAAAGAAGAACCAATCCCCTGCTGCTGCAAGCTATACCGATTGAAAAAATCAGCATCTATTCCCCCACCCATCGCAAAAGCTTCGACAACTATGAAATAAGTCAGCTTGCTGAAAGCATCCGAATCAACGGCATATTGGAGCCTTTGGATGTAATACGTGAGGAAGAGAAATATAAGATAATATCGGGAAATCGCCGATATCGGGCGGCAAAGCTGATAGGACTCTCTACACTGCCCTGCCGCATAATCACTGAGGAAGGCTCCAAGCTTCTTATGTCGGTGATAAACAGCCGATACAATCGCCCGCTTAACGTGTTTGAGGAGGCAGAATATCTTAACGATATCTTAGACAGTCAGCTTCTCACCCCCGGCGATATGGCAGAAAAGCTTAACCTCACCCAAAAGGGACTGTCAAATATTTTGAAGGTGCTGAGCTTTAACGCCGACGAGCGAAAACTTATTTTGAAGGAAAACCTCAATCTGCGGCAGATGACAGCGCTTCTTCGTCTCCACGACGAAACTCTTCGCGAAAAAACCTTAGAAGAGATAGTTGAACTTAGATTATCCCCTATTGAAACCGAAAGATATGTGGATAAGATTATCAATCCATCTACAGAGGAAAAGGTAGAAATCAAGCAAAATACCGCTGTATTCTTGGATAAAAGGGTGCTGGACAACACCTTTTCCCGCCTACTAACCACCGCTGCGAAGTCGGGAATTAATATAACCCTCAGCGAAGCCGAAAGCGATACCGACTATCAATATATATTCCGCGTGCCTAAACAGACAGGAACCGCAAAAACACAATAAAACAAAGACCTTATGTAGCAAAGCAGGCTTCAAATCAGGCAGATTTAAGCAAACGCGATTAATCCAAAAGGAATTTTAAAGGCTGAATTTCGACCCTGCTGTTCAATATAATACTCGTCAATCCGCGAAGGAAACATCAAATTGCCCACCCATATTCATCCCCATATACAGAGAAACTGCCTGAGGCTGTTAAGCTTTGGGCAGTTTCTCAATTTATTGATATTTACTTTTTATACATTGAAGAGGTAAAGAGGAGAATGTAAACGGTGGGGAAAATTGTTGTAACAGAGGTAAAAATCGAGCTGTGAAGCATATTTGCTCCTCCTAAAACAGCCACTAAAATCGGCGGTATAGATTGAAGAAAACCAAAGAAGACCGCCAAATAGGTTACGGGGAAAAGCAATCTTGCGGAACGGCGAATATCCACCGAGGAAATAATTTTGCCGTGGAGCAGGAAAAACAGCAGCCCAAGACAAAGGAAAATACATTCATATACGTTGTCGGAGATATTTGCCATTCCTGTGTAGCTAATGAATGCCGCTACAAGGTCATAGCCCGCTAAAATCAGCGGTGCAACGGTCAGAGCCTTGGGACATTTTATAGTGCCGAAGCCCGACAGTCCGTAGAAAATAAAGAAAATCGCCGACAAAAGCAATAAAATTAAACGCAACGTAGCGTATGGATTGCTTATTCCCTCGCCTATCAGCATATGAACAGCGGTAAGGCACAGCATATAAACCGCCATTATAAAGGAGAAAACCGACAATCCGGGAGAAATGGTTGTGTCGGGGGCGGCAACGGGCTGACGCTTGCTGAAGAAGGAGGTCATAACAAAAATTCCGGCTGCCATAAGGGCTGTCATCAGATAGACTGCAATGTTCAGACCGCTGTATGGGGCACCGACCTTGCCGAAACCTGTGTCGGCGTCGGTTAAAATCAGCAGCTGCAGAACTCTTAAAACCAAACTGCAGACAACTCCCAGTGCCGAAAGCTTTACTATATAGTTATGTTTCATTTCATCAATCCTTTGGGGTCGGCTTCGGTAATTTCCGAAGGACAACCTGCATAAAAATTATATAGTAGGAACGGTGACCCATCCTACATCTAACTATTTTAATGCAGACATAAACAAATGTCAACAAATTTAAAGCAAAAGGCGGTAAAATATGCGAAAAATTAATACTATCATAATATTCACTTTGATTTTCACAGTGGTTGTCCTTCCTTTGGCGGCACTGCCCAAGGCGGAAAAAACGTCGGCGGTGCCCGAAACATCATCTTTAAGCTATAATCCACCTACCAAAGAGATTATATCGGAGATATCTTCGGCTGAAAAAACAAGCTCCGAAACACAAACGGCAGAAGATACCGCAGAATCCGTCAGAGTTTTTGACCCCGACAGCGGAAAGGTGGAAAAAATGAATATGCGGGACTACATCTACGGTGTGGTATGCGGCGAATGCCCCATGCTCTACCACGAGGAAGCAATTAAGGCACAAATTGTGGCGGCATATACCTACACCCTATATTGTATCGATGCCAACAAAACAGCCGACTACGACCTGACTACCAAACCCGAAACCAGCCAAGCCTATATAACCCGAGAGCAGGCATTTAAAAATTGGGGCAGCAACGCAAAAAAATACGATAAAAGGCTGAAAAACCTTATGGACGCGGTGTGGGGCGAGTATCTTTCATATAAGGGCGAGCCGATTCTTGCCGCCTACCATGCTATCTCCTCGGGTAAAACCGAGTCGGCTGAGGCGGTGTGGGAAAAGAATATCCCCTACCTGCAGACTGCCGATAGCGAGGGCGATAAGCTTGCCGAAAAATATGAAACCACCGCTGAGTTTACTTCGGATAAAGCCGCGGAAATACTGAAGCCGCTGGGTTTTTCGGTGACAGAACTCAAAAAATCAAAACCGAAAACTACCGATTGCGGAACAGTGAAAACCCTGACCTATAAGGATAAGACAGTGACAGGTGAGCAAATACGTGCCGCTTTTTTGCTTCGGTCTGCGAATTTTAAAATCAAAGTTACATCGAAAAAGGTCACCTTCACCGTCTACGGCTACGGGCACGGCTTGGGAATGAGCCAAAACGGAGCAAACTTCTTGGCAAAGATGGGTTGCGGCTATAAAGAAATACTGGCTCACTATTACAAAAACACGAAATTAAAAAGCAAAAAAAGTGAGTAAACTATGCGCCGAAAACCCTTTGACAAACAAACATAAAAATCCTCTGAATCCGCATAAATACTGACAAAATTCGACCTGTTCCACGTGAAACACTGCATTGAGAACCGCCCGTTTCACGTCCGTAAACAGCACTATCCGAAGCCTGTGCAAAAAATGTGGAAAACTATGAGTAAAAGTTTCTCTTTACATCCGTTTTATTGTTTGGTATACTGTTATTAGTAACGAAATTTAACGGAGGTAAGGGAATTTTGGCTAAAATTATCGCAATTTTTAATCAAAAAGGCGGTGTCGGTAAGACCACAACCGCTGTAAACCTCTCGGCGGCGGTGGGTCTGCAGGGAAAAAAGACCTTGATTGTTGATATCGACCAGCAGGGCAACACCACCAGTGGCTTCGGCATTAACAAGCGTAACCTTGCCCATTCTTCATACGACGTGCTGATGGGCAACGTTGACCCCGAAACCGCTATCGTCAAGACAAAATTCAAAAATCTTGACGTTCTGCCCTCCAACCGCGAGTTGGCAGGTGCCGAGGTGGAGCTTATAAATATCGACCGCAGAGAATCTCAGCTCAAAAGGGCACTGGCAAAGCTTTCTGATAAATACGACTACATATTCATAGATTGCCCCCCCTCAATCGGTCTGGTTTCTATTAACGGACTTTGTGCCGCCGATACCTTTATGGTGCCGCTGCAGTGCGAATATCTTGCGATGGAGGGACTTTCTCAGCTGATGGCTTCGGTTCGCGAGGTAAAACGACTTTATAACCCCTCAATCGAGCTGGAGGGCATCCTGCTGACAATGTTCGACGGCAGACTTAACCTAACTCAGCAGGTTGTGGCAGAGGTTAAAAAGTTCTTTGCAAACAAGCTTTATTCTACCGTTATCCCTCGCTCGGTTCGTATCAGCGAAGCTCCCAGCTACGGCGTGCCTATTCAGTATTATGATGCAAAGGGCAAGGGTGCCGACGCCTACAATAAGCTTGGCAAGGAATTCATAAAGAAAGCAAAACGCACATAATATCGCGTAACGTGACAATCTATAACAGACTTAGTACGCAGAAGTCTGAAATCTGAAATAGAGGATGATAAATTATGGCAAAAAAAGGTGGTCTCAGCAGAGGATTTGACTCCCTCTTTGCAGAGAATTTTTTAGAATCAAACAGCCCCGTAACCCTGAGAATTTCTGAGATTGAGCCCAATCGCGACCAGCCCCGAAAGGAATTTGACGAGGCAGCACTGCAGGAATTGGCTGACAGCATTTCACGTCACGGACTTATTCAGCCCCTGCTGGTTCGTCCCAAGCCCCAGGGTGGCTATCAGCTTGTGGCAGGCGAACGTCGTTGGAGGGCTTGCCGCATTGCCGAGGTGGACGAGGTTCCTGTTGTAATCCGCGAAATGTCCGACGGCGAGGCTATGGAGCTTGCAATGATTGAAAACCTGCAGCGTGAGGACCTTAACCCCATTGAAGAAGCGGCAGGCTACAAATATCTGATGGATAACTTCGACTTAACTCAGGAGCAGGTGTCTGAGCGATGCGGAAAATCCCGTTCGGCAGTGGCTAACTCCATTCGTCTGCTCTCCCTCCCCGATGACATATTGGAGCTTATCAAAATCGGCGAGCTGACTGCAGGCCACGGCAGAGCAATTCTCTCTATCGAGGACCCCGAGCTTCGGGAAAAGGCGGTTATTATGGCTCAAAAGGGTGCAACAGTCCGTGACCTTGAAAAGTTAGGCAAGTCAAGACCTCAACCCAAAGCAAAGGCGACAAGAACGCTTGACAACTACTTCCGCGAGATGGAAATCGCCCTTAAAAACGATATGGGACGCAAGGTTAAAATCGAGGGCTCCCGCAAAAAAGATGCAGGCACCATCACTATAGAATACTACTCCAAGGAAGATTTGGCATCCATTGCCGCCAAGCTGTCGGAGAAATAAAAGATGGATAAGGCATTTGTAAAAGAAGTTTTAGAAAAAACAGCATATCCCAGGGTTTGCGGTAGGGACGGCGAGAAAAATGCCGCGGCATATATGGCTGAAATCTGCCGCAAAATGGGTGCTGAGGTTTACTTTGAACCCTTCGCAGTGGATATGTACGACGTAAAAAAGGCGAGTCTGTCGGTTTGCGGCAGACCGTTCCCCTGCTCCGCTTTTTACGGTGTGGGAAGTGGCAAGGTTACCGCACCGATTGTTTACCTCCCCAATACCGAGGAGGTGGAGCTGCAGAAAATCGCGGGTAAGATTGCCCTTGTGGACTCCTTAGGTTATTGGCTCTACGGCGAACTTGTTGAAAAGGGTGCCCTTGGGGTTGTGACCTATAGCGGAAATCTGCAATTTTCCGACCGCGACATCGCTCAGCGGGAGATAAGGACCGCCCCGAAGTGCGGAAAATTTATCCCCGCCCTCTGCATTCACGCCGACTCCGCTGTGGAAATCGCAAAAATGGAAAAGGCGGAAGCAACGATCGAAATTGAGCAGGAAAAATACGGGGGCGAATGCCTTAACGTTATTGCCGAAATCAAGGGCGAAAGCCACAAGGAGATTGTTTTCTCGGCTCACTACGACTCCACCCCCGAGTCCGAAGGGGCATACGACAATATGTCGGGCTGCTTGGGACTTCTCTATATGCTGGAGCGTTACCTCAAAAATTCCCCGAAATACACCCTGAAATTTCTTTTTTGCGGCGGCGAGGAAAGGGGATTGCTGGGCTCCAAGGAATATTGCGAATCCCACGACCTGAGAAACTGTATTCTGAATCTTAACCTTGATATGATTGGCAGCATTATGGGTAAATTCACCGCCTTTGCCAGCTGCAATGCGGCGGCAGAGGAGTTTTTGAAAAACTGCTCAAAGGAGTTAGAGGTTGGTATGGATATAAAGCACGGACTTCGCTCCAGCGACTCCAACACCTTTGCCGACTACGGTGTGCCCGCCCTCTCCTTTGCCCGATATGCCGGCGGCAACACCGCCCTCATCCATTCGCGGTACGACACCGCAGAGGTTATGAGCGAAATCCGACTCCTTTCCGACTCCGAAATCATAGCTCGGGTGATGGATAAAATTCTCTTTGCCGACGACTTCCCCATCCCCCGCGAGATTGACGAAAAGATAAAAGAGGATTTGGATAAATACTTCCTTCGCAAGAAATAAAAGCTAAAGCCTGTTACTCCGCTTGTGAGTAGCAGGCTTTTCTATTGAGGAAAAGGTTTTGCCATCCCCACTCAAAAAGGGATGGTTTTATATTTCTATAGAGATTTGAACATAAGCTTTGCGGGAACCACTTCTCGGATCCCCGCGAGAGGTTATTCCTGTTAGGTAAAACTACCTATCTGGATTAACGAGTATTTTAACAAAGCAAAGGCGAAAATCTAACCTTTAAAATCAGGTTCGAATTAGTCGTGTTTGCTTATCTTGTCGCCCCTCTCAAGGGGCGACAAGACTGAACCGCTACGAAACGAAGCGGGGGAACTTTGTCGAGAAATGTTAAAATGTGTTAAATCTATCCCCGATAAACCCTTGAAACAGGCGGTATTCTACTGTGGGGAGAGTTGGAGCCTTTGAACTCTACCGACTCTAAAACGGTGAGTATAGAGGTAAAATTCAGCGGTAGGTAGACATTGACAAGGGAATGGTGTACTATTAGTATGTAAGAATATGAAGTAAAATATAATTTTCACAGAAAGGTGTTAAAAAATATGGCAGATTACATTCTTAGCTGTTGTTCCACTGCTGACCTCAGCCGTCAGCATTTCGAGGAAAGAAACATTAAATATCTTTGCTTCCATTTTTATCTCGACGGTAAGCATTACTACGACGATTTAGGCGAGAGCATCCCCTTTGCCGACTTCTATCAGGCAATGGTGGACGGTGCCGACACCAAAACCTCCCAGCTCAACGTTGAGGAATATACCGAGTATTTCGAGGGCTTCCTCAAAGAGGGCAAGGACGTTGTGCACGTTACCCTTTCGTCGGGTCTATCGGGTGCATACAACTCTGCTCGCATCGCCGCCGAGGATTTGAGAGAAAAATATCCCGAAAGGGAGCTTTACGTTGTGGACTCTATGGGTGCCGCTTCGGGTTATGGACTTATAATGGATAAAGCCGCCGACCTTCGCGACGGCGGAATGTCTGCAAAGGAATTGGCTGAGTGGATAGAAACCAACCGTTTACGTATGCACCACTGGTTCTTCTCCACCGACCTGACCTTCTATGTTAAGGGCGGCAGAGTTTCCAAGGTATCGGGCTGGTTCGGTACCGCCCTCAAGATTTGCCCTCTGCTCAATATGGACCTGAACGGCAAGCTTGTTGCCCGCCAGAAGGTTCGCACAAAGCCCAGAGTTATTGAGGAAATCGTTAAGAAGATGGAAGAATTCGCCGACGGCGGCAAGGCATACACCGAAAAGTGCTACATCTGTCACTCCGCCTGCGAGGAGGATGCCAAGGCGGTTGCCGCATTGGTAGAGGAACGCTTCCCCAACCTCAACGGCAAGGTGCTTATCAACAGCATCGGCACCACCATCGGCAGCCATACAGGCCCCGGCACCGTTGCCCTCTTCTTCTGGGGTAAGGAAAGAAACGATTAAACAAAAGCCAAAGGGAAATCTTCCGCTAAAGTCGGCATTAGATTAACGTTTACAAACAATCAAACTAAAAGACGCCCTCTACCGAAGGCGTCTTTTTTGTATACATCGAGGGGCTCGGGTCTTATTTATTTGTCGGTTCAGCGGGCTTTATAATCACGCCGTCGTCTGTGGCGGTGATTATAACCTTGGTGCCTATATCAACGTTTACCATTCTTCGCATATCGCTGGGGATAACAATTCTGCCCAATCTATCAACTGTTCGCTCGACTTTATATGCCTTTGTCATTTTGCATTCTCCTCAAATTAAAAAAGTGCGCAGCCGAAGCCACGCACCGAAAAACGCAACTCCGACGTTGTCACACGAACTGCACAGTTACACAAAGCAAGGTCAGTTAAACGGAGCCTTGTTTTTACCGAAAGTAAAAACAGACACAGTTTGTGTAACAGTACATATCCAATTCGTGTGACGTGTTTATATTAACACATTTTTTGAAGATTTGCAACAACTTTCGTATTACAGAAACCGGCATAATACAACATACACCGACACCTCACGACAATAATTAACATTTTTTACCACAGGCAAGGATAAAAGCAAGAATTAAATTTATAAAATCAAAATCATTCGTTGCTGAAAATTAAGGTGAAGGGAATAAGCTTTGTGTAATGCTTTTGTTTGTATTCCCTTTAATGTCTGTGTGATGTGGATTCTGGCAGAGATCGTAAACGGCGGCAAATAAAAAACGCACTGACGGGTGGGTCAATGCGTTTTGAAAGATTATTTAAACTGAGGGATGTATTCGTCGTAGTCCTTTTGAAGCTTGCGGTTTTTTGATTTTGCGGTGGTGTCCATTTCGGGCTTGTCGCTTTTGTAGAGCTTGGGATAGATGCCGCATTTGGGACAGGGGGAAAGGAGATTGTTTTCGTTGCCGCAGTGGGGACAGTGCCAGCGGTTGCCCTTGAAAAGGGGAACTTCGGCGGCGGAAAACTTATTGAACTTATGTCCGCGGTAGAGCTGACGAAGGAAAAATGCCGCAATATCAACCGCCAGAATACAGACGAAAATTATCCAGTAGAAACCCCGCATACCGTTTTCGGCACCGCCGTTTTCAAAAACCAGGTAGTAAAACAGCAGATAAGCCAAGGGCAGCGGCACAAGGAACATACCGATTTCGCGGAAGGGAATCAGCACCGCCGAAACGAAGCCGTCGGTTTTGCCCTTCTTGAAATAAGCATTGAAGCGTTTGCGGTTGGATTGATTATTGTCGGGTTTAGAGTTTGTGTTTTTGTTCATAGTTTTCTCCGGTTTTTGATGTTAGATTTTCAGCCTTTCTTTGAGCCGATTTCTGTCTAATATCTAACGTCTGAAGTCTAATGTCTATTAGTCCACGTTGCAGATAACGGTCAGGTCGGGGTGGAGCTGAAGGATTGATGCGGGAACCTCGGGGGTTACGGGGCCGAAAAGTGCCTTATCCAGAATCTCCTTCTTGTCCTTGCCGTTGGCGATAAGCAGAATTTTGCGGGCGTTCATAATCGACTTGATACCCATAGTTATTGCACTGGTGGGAACCAGGGACTTGTCCTCGAAAAACCTTGCGTTGGCATCGATAGTGGACTGTTTCAGCTGAACGATATGGGTGGTCTTTTCAAAGGCGGTGTCGGGCTCGTTGAAGCCGATGTGACCGTTGTGACCGATTCCGAGAAGCTGAACGTCAATGCCGCCCAAGGATTCAATAAGGGCATCGTAGCGGGCACACTCGGCGTCGGGGTCTTCGGCAAGACCGCTGGGAACGTGGGTTCTCTGCTTGTCGATGTTGACGTGGTTGAAAAGGTGGGTGTCCATAAAATAACGATAGCTCTGGTCGTTCTCGGGGGAAAGACCGCAGTATTCATCCAGGTTTACGGTGGTGACGTTGGCAAAGCTCAGGTCACCTTTTTCACACCATCTGATAAGCTGCTCGTAGGTGCCGATGGGGGAAGAGCCTGTAGCGAGACCCAACACGGCATTAGGCTTCATAATCACCTGTGCCGAAAGGACGATTGCCGCCTGGCGGCTGAGTTTGTCGTAAGAATCTACTTTAATAATTTTCATTGTTTTGCCATTTCCTTTACTATATTTTGCATTTTATCCATTTTTTCTTCCATGTCTGCAACCAGCTTGAACTGAGTGCGGCAGCGGTCGAGATTCTGACCCTGGTAAGAGGTTTTAAAATATGTATCACCCTGCAGGTAGTCGGTGAGGAAGCGGATACCACACTCGAAGGTCATAAGTTTGGAGCCGATAGCTAAGGTGGGAAGCTCCTTTTCGGTGAGGAACTTAGCCGCAACCGACAGATAACCCTTTGCAAACTCGCGGAAAAGGTCGATGTTCATATAAACCTTGCTGAGGTCCTTTTCGTCCTCGGGAGCGGAGGAGGCACCGAAGCGGATGCAGTCGCCAAAGTCGTAGCAGGCGGCACCCGGCATTATGGTATCGAGGTCAACAACGCAAAGGGGCTTGCCTGTGAAGTTGTCGAAAAGAATGTTGTTGAGCTTGGTGTCGTTATGGGTGACACGGAAGGGAATTTCTCCCTTTTCCAGAAGCGAAGCTACACTGTGAGCCAATTCCTCGCGAGCCAGGGCGAAGTCGATTTCAGCCTTAACCTCTGCTGCCCTGCCGCAGGCATCTTCCTCTACCGCCTTTTTGAAGGTTTCGAAGCGGGTGGGGGTGTGGTGGAAATTGGGGATGGTTTCGCAGAGCTCCTCGGCGGGATAGTCGGCAAGACGTTCCTGAAAATCGCCGAAAGCAAAGCCGCAGTTGTAGAAATCCTCGGGCTTTTCAATTTGTTGATAGGTGGTGGTGTCGGTTACGTAAACGTAAAGTCGCCAAACAGCACCATCGAACTCGGCATAGCTTTTGCCGTCAAGGGTGGGAATAACCTTCATAACTGCTCGCATTGGGTCCTCTTCGGGAGAAAGACGGGCACGGAGGTATTCAGTAACACCCACGATGTTGTTCATAAGACCCTTGTAGTCTTCGAAAATGTTGGTGTTGATTTTCTGCAGAACAACACTGTATTCCCCGTTGGCACCTTTAAGCTCTACCTTGTAGGTGGAGTTGATGTGGCCGCAACCAAGAGGACCGTGGGAAAGATATTGGTCGGCAGTAAAAAGGGACATAACAGATTTGATATCCATATTTAATCACCGTTTCCTTGTGAATTTTTCTGTATCGAAACAATTATACCACTTATTGTCGCTTTTTACAACCGCAAAAAAGACAAAAAGTATGTAAAATCAGCTTATGTTTTAGATGTTAGATGTTAGACGTTAGATGTTAGACATTAGACGTTAGACATTAGATGATAGTTGTTTGTTCTTATTGCCGCCTTGGCGACAATATATCGCGTGAGCTATGCTCACATATCGCATTTGCCCGGCAAATATATCGCGTGAGCAACGCTCACATATCGCTTTATGTTTGTTGTTCGCGGCGGGTTAGGTCTTGGCACCTTTGCCGCAATTTCGCAATTGCTCGGTCTTGCCTCCCTCTGACGAGGGAGGTGGCAAAACCGCAGGTTTTGACGGAGGGAGAGAAAAGAAAACTTGTTTTTACTTATATGTCTCTCCCTCAGTCTCGCTGTCGCTCGACAGCCGCTGACGGCGGCCGTCCCCTCTGTCGCTCACGCGACATCTCCCCGCACCGCGGGGAGTCACCCTCGGAAGATCGGAGCCAAGAATGGTT
>JAZNQM010000227.1:0-3892 GCA_045590175.1 Acutalibacteraceae bacterium
CACTGGACAATGTAGAGATACTTAATAAGGAGAATCTTGATACCGTTCCCGGTGTTGCGAAAATTGAGGGAGCGGCTATTAAAACAGGTTCTAAGGAAGATCCCGTACCCGCAGATAAGCAAGACCTTCGCTTCGTTGTAACTTTGGACGGAATTGCACTTCCCGAAAACAGCAACGTTACCGAGTTCGGCGTTCTTATGATGTATACTAAAAGGTTAGGCGACCGCGAGCTTACCTACGAAATGATTGAAAACAACGAATATGGTCTCGCTGTTGCTAATATGACGGGTGAAAACCTGGAAGTACCAAGTGGCGAGATCTATGCAAGCCTTGACGGTATCGCTGCCAATGTTGATGCAATAGGCTCAAGAGTTTCTGCACGTGCTTATATCGTGGCAGACGGCAAGGTATATTACAGTAACAACAATAAGAATGCCAATGCCAGCGTAACCGACGGACACAGTTCCAGCTCTGTAGTTGGTGTTGCGAAAATGGCAGCTGCCGAAATTCTCGAAACCTACCCCACCTCTAACGAGGATTACAGCAAGATTAAGGGTTATGTAGAAAACGGAGTCAATATGCAAAAGGCACTTGAACTGCTCGAATTCGTTGCCGATAATTATTGGACATATGTTAGTTAAGAAAGAGGTTATAAAAATGAAAAAACAATATGAATCTCCCCGTTTTGAAACTATTGAGAGTATGCAGAGCTATTGCTACGAACTCAATGCTTCTCACAGTAATTTAGGTGATACAGACGGTGGCGGAAATGAAGATCTCATCGGCTAAGGTTAATGCATTAAAGTTCTTTTTGGTTTCTTTGTCAGCCTGCTTAGTTGCAGTATCGTTTACCGCCTGCAAGTCTGAATCTGCGGATAATGGTTCAAGCCTGATTCCATCCGGCTCGCAATCTTCCTCCACGGTATCTATCTATTACAAGGATGATGCGACATCAAAAATTGTATATGATGATATAATCGTTGATGATTTAGAAACTCAGCTCAATACCTCGTCAGAAAGTAATTTAGTTGAGGACGCTAAGCCTCAGATTATTTTGCCTTCTGACAACACCGATAACAGTTCTGTTGTTTTGGATGACGATTCCGAAAGCGTATCCGCTTCTTCTAAAACTTTGGAATCAGAGTATAAGGAACACAATTCTACTGATTTAAACCAAGATCATTTTAGCTCTTTCAACTCAGATGTTTCTCACTCTGATAATTTGGCCGAAGATGCTAATCCTCAACTAATTATTCCAACAGATAAAAACGATGCTTCTTCATCAAAATCAGAAGGAACTTCTTCAAAAGATGTAACCCATCATGAAGATCGTCCGGACAATGGATCATTACCTTCAAATGGAAGCACTTCTTCTAAAACCCAAAATATTTCTATTGCTTCACAAAACAAAGATACTTTTTCAAAGGTTGACGGAGAAGCTGATTACGAACAGGATGCTACTCAAGAATCTGTTTCCGAACAAGGTAGTTCGTACAATTCTGAAATTGCAGCTTCTTCACAAAACAGTGGTAATGATTTGCAGTCCACGACTTCTAAAGATAATGGCGATGTTTCAAAACCGACTGCGTCTTCTGCAAATAGTGTGACAGGATCCGCTTCTTCAAAAGACAATATTAACAATATTGAATCTTCAGATTCCCAAGAAGATTTAAGCGATTCTAAACCTGCAACATCTTCAAATGATGCTTCCGGTAATTCTCAACCTTCGTCTTCTCAAGACAATTCGAGCTTGCCTCAAGTCTCGGGAGTGGAATCGAACAATAGTAGCGAAGAGATAACCTCAAAAGAAGAAACCTCTTCTACAACATCGTATGATAAGGGTTATACTAAGCCCTATTAATTTCCACAAAACATCAAAACAAGGCACGGACTAAATCCGTGCCTTGTTTGCATATCTATTGAATTTTAATGAAATCGATCTTTTCGATATGAACCTCTTCGTTGTTCTTGCTGCGTTTAAGTAATATTTGGTACAATCCTTTTGATTTTATCTCGAACACACCTGCGTCGTGTCTAACTCTCAAATTTTCCACACCGGTTCGGCTTATATTATATCTGCCTTTTTCTTTTTTCATATCAACTGGATTGGAATTATCATCAAGGGATAGAGTAAAATCACAAGGCTCCTGATTTTCAGCAATCGGTAAACTAATAACCTCAGCTATGTATTTTCCGCATTCTGCGAAATTAACGTCCCAACACATAACCTCGTCGTCGTCTTTCCAAAAGTCCGATTGACATTGCTTGTTAACACAAAGTCCGTGTTTACCATAGCCCTCAACAAAGGTGCTTTTTTCGTATATAAGCTTTTCTTTGTTCTTTTGATTGTCGCTTCTTTTGAACTTATGTGCCCACAGCACTGCAAGGCTCATAGCTTCTCCGTGCTGATAAATTTCTTCTGACAAAGTTAATTTTTGCTCAAGCTGAATTTTATAAACGGGAATCATCAAATCGGTATCGATTGTGCAGATATTGATAATACCGTTTTCGAAGGTGTAGCGAATATCTTTATCAACGCTTAGAACAGATATGTTCTTTATGGTGTTATCTTCACCTATATTGAGAGATATTTCCTTTTTGGTGCTATCAGTAACGTACAAATAAAGACAGGACTCCTTCTGTGAAACAAAGCCCCACGGGAACAGATTGGGGAAGGGGTTGCCACATATTCCGTCGTATATCGCCTCTTTGTTTCTTGTCGTCCATTCCCCCATACTTTTCAATATATCGATGGTTTCGGGTGTTAAGCTGCCGTTACCCATAGGACCCACATTAAGAAGTAATGATGAATCGCTGGTCAGAGTCCTGCAGAGAATAGTTGCGACTTCTTTTGCTGACTTCCAGTTGCTGTCCTGCCTCTTATAGCCCCAGGTATCGTTGAGGGTTATAAGGCATTCGAGATTCTCTCCCACCGGTGCTATCGGAAGTACGTTGTCACCCAATGATTCATAATCACAGCAGTCGTGTGCGATTCTTGAATTTATCTGACAGTTAGGTTGAATACTCTTAACAAGAGCTCTCAACTCTTGTGATTGTGCTTTGGTTATGTCGTGAGGAAAATCGAACCAAATTAGTTTCAGGTCACCGTAATTTGTCAGCAATTCCTTAACCTGTGGGAAGCATTTGCCGTATAAATATTTATCAAATTCTATATTGTCGTTAGGGAAATCCCAATAATTTCTGTTTTTAGCCGGGCTTCCGCTTGCCGAATATGTGTTACCACCCGCATCCTTTTCGTGCCAATCCAAGGTGTGGGAATAATACAATCCCAATTCCAGCCCCTGCTTTTTACATTCGTCGGAAAGCTCTTTGCAAATATCTCTGCCGAAAAAGCCGTAGGTGGAATAATCACTGTAATCACTTTTGAAAAGGCAGAAGCCATCGTGATGCTTGCTGGTGAGCACTATGTATTTGGCACCGGCGGCCTTGGCGGCACTTACAAGGTTTTTGGCAAAATCCTCTCTCGGTTTAAAATTTGCTCTGCCGAATGCTTCGTATTCGGCAATAGGGATTTCTAATTTTTTCTGAATCCACTCTCCGAGCCACGTAGTTTCTTGACCGTTAAAACTTCCTGCCATTTCGCTGTAAATTCCGTAGTGAACGAAAATTCCAAAGCGGTCGTCCAGCATTTTTCTAAATTGAGCATTATTATTGTGCATAAAAAAACTCCTCAAAATCGATGTTAGCAGTTGCAAGCAATTCGCTTATATGATACTATAAGTATAGAACTTAGACGCATGTTTGTAAATAACGTCAATCGCCAAATATATTGTTCAAAATCGACCATAAGGAGAAGGGTGTATGAAGAACACAGTATCTTTATTCGTATGCGGTTCCTGCAAAGCCTCTAAAAATTGGATGACAAACAACC
>JAZNQM010000228.1:0-6729 GCA_045590175.1 Acutalibacteraceae bacterium
GGCCGCTTGGCCTCCGACTTCTTTAAGCTGCTTTTCGGTGGGGTGGAAGCCGATGTTTTTAAGACCGAGAGGGGCGAAAATTTCATCCTTCAAATAATCACGGAACTTTTTGCCCGTGATAACCTCGGCAACAGCCGCCAGCACATCGTGACCAAGACCGTAGACATAATCCGTGCCGGGCTCAAAGCAGAGAACCTTGCGGGAAAGACCCTTTACAAACTCGCGGGTGGTGATATTCGGATCCCCGATTTTGTCGGCTATACAAGCCCAATCATAGTCAATGCCGCTTCGCATTGAAAAAAGGTGTCTGATAAGGAGAGGATTGTCTGCCTTCTTGGCAAAAACACCGCATTTAACCGCCTGAAGCTCGTATTCGGGGAGGTATTTTGAAACCTCGTCATCGAGAGAGAGCAGACCCTTTTCAACAAGTCTTAGCACTGCGGTACAGGTCACAACCTTGCTCATCGAATAAATCCACTGCAGGGTGTCGGGCTGGGGCTTCCTTGTATACTCGGTGTCAATATAACCCATACTGTGTCTGAAAACCTCTTCGCGGTTTATCCTTACTGACATATCGCAATAAGGCAGGTCGTTTGCCGCCAAGGAGTCTAAATAATACTCAAGTCTTTTAAAATCCATTTTACCACTCACCTTTGAGTTAATATGATATCCTAATTTTAGCATAGTGATATTGATAATTCAAGGCTTTTCGTGTCTATTTAAAATAGAAAGATCCCGCCACAGAACACGTGACGGGATTAATAAATCTATACCTTTTTGAAAACCGTTGCGGTGCGGGCGGGAAGGTAGCAATAAAAACCAACCTTGCCCTCCTTTTCCAGCGTTTCGTATTTATAGTTCTTGTCAACTCGACCGAAACCGCCGAATTGTGGGTCGTCGGAGGTAAGCTCCACCTTCCATTTACCCTCCGCCCCCGTGGGCACAAAGTAACCTTCAAAGGACTGAGTGGGGTTGAAATTGAAGGCGAACACCTTGCCACCCTTGGAATAAATTATAATCTTATTCTCCTGGTCATACCAAAGGGAGATGTTCTCTTTAGCGATAAGGTTGCCCTTTTTAAGCAGTGCCACCATTTCCTTGTCGAACTCCTGAAGCCCCTCGTAACGCAGGTCGGGATTGGCGGGAAGGCTCCACTGTCTGCGACAGTAGTGATAGCTCCAGCCGGTACCCTCTCTTGGTAAATCTATCCATTCGGGATGACCGAATTCGTTGCCCATAAAGTTAAGATAACCCTCGCCCGACAAAGAGGCAGTAAGCAGTCTGATCATTTTATGGAGTGCCACGCCGCGGTCGATAATAGCGTTGTTGGAGCCCTTGTTCATACTCCAATACATCTCCGCATCGCAAAGGCGGAACATAATGGTCTTGTCCCCTACCAATGCCTGGTCGTGGGATTCAGCATAGCCGATATTCTTTTCACCCACACGACGCTGTGTCAGCTCGAACCAAAGCTTTGCCATATCCCATCCCTCGTCGGGGACTTCTTTGAGGGTCTTAATCCAAAGATCGGGAACACCCATCGAAAGGCGGTAGTCAAAGCCGATACCGCCCTCGCGGATTTTAAGCGCCATACCCGGCATACCCGACATATCTTCGGCGATGGTGAGGGCATTTTTGTTCACCTTGTGGACAAGCTCGTTGGCAAGCTGAAGGTATGCCACAGCCTCGCTGTCGGTATTGTCACCGAAATACATTCCGTAGTTAGTGAATGCCGAACCCAATCCGTGGTCGTGGTAAAGCATAGAGGTTACACCATCGAAGCGGAAGCCGTCGAAGTGGTAAACCTCCATCCAGAATTTCAGGTTTGAAAGCAGGAAGTGAAGCACCTCGGACTTGCCGTAGTTGAAAAGCTTGGTTCCCCAGGCGGAATGCTCTCCCCTGCCGCCTTCGTGGAAAAATTGATACTCTGTGCCGTCGAAGCAGTTTAAGCCCTCGTTGGTGTTTTTAACCGCATGGGAATGAACTACGTCCAGCAGAACCGTAAGTCCCATTTCGTGAGCCGCGTTTATCAGTTCTTTAAGCTCACGGGAGCTACCGTATCTCGAGGAAGCGGCAAAAAAGTTGGAAACCTGATAACCGAAGGAGCCGTAGTAAGGATGCTCCATAACCGCCATAATCTGCAGGGTGTTATAGCCAAGCTCCTTCACCCGAGGCAGCATATTTTCGCGGAACTCCCTATAGGTTGCCACCCTGCCCTCCTCCAAGGACATTCCAATATGACATTCATATATAAATGGCGTTTTTGCAGGCTTAAAGCCTTCGTCGGTCCAGGGGAAATCTCCGAGAGTATCGTCAATCTCGGCACACCAAAGCATAGTTACAGGGTCCTGCACCACGCGGGTTGCATAGGTAGGAACTCTGCGGAGGGTTTCACCGCCGTGAATAACAATCGCCTGAACCTTGTCGCCGATTTTCAAAGCCGCCAAGGGCAAGGTGATTTCAAAATCACCGTTTCCCTTTTTCTCCATTTTGTGGGAATACAGCTCCCAGTTATTGAAGTCGCCGCAAAGGTACATATCCTCAGCGCCGGGTGCCCACTCACGGTAGACCCAGTTTTTCTTTTCCTTGTGGAAACCGTAGTATTTATAGCCGTTTGCGAAATCGAGAAGATTTCCGCGACTGCCAACCAGCCGCTTTTTCGTCTGTTTATAGTTTTCCATTCGGGCATCTATCGCCCCCTCAAAGGGTTCAAGATAGCCGTCAAGCTCTATTATTCTATATGCCATTAATGACCTCCGAAAATTAATCAAATATATATCAGGAAATGAGCCTAAATGCCCTTATCCACACTTCAAATATACACTTTTTTGAAACCTCTGTCAAGCACAGACGACCCATTACCTCAATTTGCTTGCGGCTTCCACAAAATATTACCTTTTTCGTGGGGATATATTTTTCTCTTCCTCATATCTGACCGCCTTTTTTTACTTGACAAATCCCCGCCTTTGGGGTAATATACTAAAGGTAAATTAAATATCTGCCCGCATAGTTCAACGGATAGAATAAGTCCCTCCTAAGGATTAGATATAGGTTCGATTCCTGTTGCGGGTGCCAAAAGCGGCGAGATAAATCTCGCCTAAAAGAAGAAAGAATAGAGAATAATTAATAAACGGTCAGCTTCGCCGCTTTCCATTATTCTTTATTCTTTTTATATTTATTCTTTGAAAGAGGTGAAAAAACTGAATAATATCTATTCTGTTTTGCAGATTAATGGCACCGAACTACTGCAACAGAATAAATGTCTGTGCCCTTGAGGGTTGCTTTTACAGCCACCATTTCAACGGAATTTGCAAAGTCGTCAAGGGTAACGACTCCCTGCGGCTTTAGCTTTTCTTCTCTTGTGCTTAATTATCGTTGTCAGAAGGCAGCTGAATTGCTTAAAAATACCGACCTTTCCATCAGCGAAATTATCAAGCAGATAGGTTATGAAAACGAAAGCTTCTTCAGAAGAAAGTTCCAGAACCTTTACGGAGTAAACCCCTTAGAATTCAGAAAAATGCAAAAAGGAGAGAACGATTAATGACCCGCGAACAGCTGCTTAAAAATTTAGAAAGACCCGTGGGCAAGGTAGATGCCGTTCTGGATACCGATGCCTACAATGAGGTTGACGACCAATACGCAATCACATATACGCTGAAGCACACTCAAAAAAACGAGTGTGCTTTTTAATAGGTTTAAAAAATGGAGTTTTTTGCTTGTGTCCGGGAAATAATAGATAAAACAGGAAAAAACAGGTGAGAAAAATGAAATCTATTTGGGAAGAAACAATCCGTCGCAGGGAATTTCCGCCACCGGAAGGAGACCTTAAAACAGACGTGCTGATTGTCGGCGGTGGAATTGCGGGACTGCTCACGGCATATATGCTAAAAGATGCGGGAGTGGAATGTACTGTGGTTGAGGCAGACCGAATTTGCGGCGGTGTGACCGGCTATACCACAGCCAAGGTCACCCTTCAGCACGGCTTAATTTACGATAAAATCCTTCGCAGCTACAATACCGAGGCGGCGAAGATGTACCTTAAAGCACAGTCCACCGCCCTTGAAAATTTCAAAGAGCTGTGCCGCGAAATCCCCTGTGACTACCAAGAGCAAGACGCCTATGTATATTCCCTTTGCAATCGCGGAAAAATCGAGCGGGAAATTTTGGCATACCGCATCTTAGGGGTGGATGCGGAATTTTGCGAAGCCCTTGACCTGCCGCTGAAAATTGCAGGGGCTGTGCGGATTAAAAATCAAGGTGAATTTAATCCTCTTAAATTTTGTTTTGCCCTCAGCGAAAAGCTTACGATATACGAAAACACCAAGGTTCTTGAATTCATCCCAAAGGGAGTGATTACCAACCGCGGAAAAATTCTTGCCGACAATATTGTGGTCGCCACCCACTTCCCTATTATCAATAAGCACGGCGGCTACTTTTTAAAGATGTATCAGCACCGCTCCTACGTACTGGCATTGGAAAATACACCACCCCTCGAAGGGATGTATGTGGATGCAGATGTGAAAGGACTTTCCTTCAGAAGCTACGGCAGCACCCTGCTTTTAGGTGGTGGCGGTCACCGCACCGGTAAAAATGGCGGCAACTGGCAGGAGTTAGAGGCCTTCGCAAAGGAGCATTATCCCCACTGTCGAGAGGTAACCCGTTGGGCGACCCAGGACTGTATGACCCTGGATTCTATCCCCTATATCGGACAATACTCCCCTCGTACACCAAATCTGTACGTTGCGACAGGTATGGGCAAATGGGGTATGACCTCCTCAATGGCGGCGGCAATAATTCTCACAGGATCGATAACCGACAAGCCTGTGGATTTTGCCAGAGTTTTCTCCCCCGATAGAAGTATTATACATCCTCAGTTAGTGGTAAACGGTGTGGAAACTCTTATGAATTTTCTGACCCCCACCGTACCCCGTTGCCCTCATTTGGGTTGTGCTCTTAAATACAACAAAGCCGAGCGTTCTTGGGACTGTCCCTGCCACGGGTCGCGCTTTAGCGAGGACGGAAAGCTCCTGCAAAACCCTGCCACCGATGATAAGAAGCTCTGAAAACCTATATAAAGCAGGAAAGCCGATGGTCGGAATGACCATCGGCTTTAGCGTTTCATTTAGTTTTAGTTAATCGGTTACTTAACCTTCAACAGCACCTGACTTCACAGCCTCGAAATCCTCTTCTATTTCTGCAGAGGGCTTCTTTGTGAGAAGAGAAACAACCACAATGCAGATTGAGGAGAAGATAAATGCGGGGAGAAGCTCGTAGATAGCGAACACACCGCCGAGGTTGGAGATAACCAGTTTCCAAAGGAATACCATTGCGGCACCGCTTACCATACCTGCGATAGCACCTGCTCTGTTGGTTCTCTTCCAGAAGAGAGAGAAGAGCATAAGAGGACCGAAGGTGGCACCAAAGCCAGCCCAGGCAAAGGAAACAATGCTGAAGATTACACTGTTTTCGTCGAGGGCGATTATGATACCGATAAGGGCAATGGCAAGAAGGGTGATTCGTGTTACAACCATAACCTGCTTGTCGGTTGCGCTCTTTTTAACAACACCCTGGAAGATGTTCTTTGCAAAGGCGGATGCGGCAATCAGCAGATAGGAGTCGGAGGAGCTGATGGTTGCGGCAAGGATACCTGCCATAACAAAGCCTGCCAAAATAGGAGGTAAGAAGCTCTGGGAGAGGGTGATGAATATGCTTTCTGCACCGCTCTTTGTGAGGTGAGCCACAGGGAAAAGCTGTCTGCCGAGAATACCGATAAACACTGCAACTGCCAAGGAAATAAGAACCCAAACAACGGCAATTCTTCTGGACATTTTGAGCTCGCCTTCCTTACGGATAGCCATAAAGCGAAGGAGAACCTGGGGCATACCGAAGTAGCCAAGACCCCAAGCCATCATAGAAGCGATGGTGAGAGCACCGTAGGGTGCGGCATCGCCAAAGAGGGGCTTGCCTGCCTCGACCAACTGCTGACCCGCTTCGTTAACCGAAGGAGTAGCAAGACCGAAGAACTCCAAAAAGCCGGGAATTTCTCTTGCGTTTTCGATGATGGCACCGAAGCCGCCTGCCTTCACAACGCCAATAGCTACGATAACGGTAAGGGCAACAATCATAACGATTGCCTGCATAAAGTCGGAGGCACTCTCAGCCAGGAAGCCACCCAGGAGAGTGTAGGCAAGAACGAATACTGCACCGATTATCATCATTACCTTGTAGTCAAGGCCGAAAAGGGTGGAGAAAAGCTTACCGCAGGTAACGAAGCAGCTTGCGGCATAAACCGCGAAGAATATAAGAATAAAGAGGGCGGCGATTGTCATAATAACCTTGCCCTTCTCGCGGAAGCGGTTGGAGAAAAATTCGGGAAGTGTGATGGAATTGTTGGCTCTGATGCTGTAGCGACGAAGTCTTTTTGAAACAATGAGCCAGTTGAGATATGTACCGACTGCAAGACCGATTGCGGTCCAGGCAGCGTCGGCAAGACCGCACCAATAGGCAACGCCGGGAAGACCCATAAGAAGCCAGCCGCTCATATCCGAGGCTTCGGCACTCATAGCGGTTACCCAAGGACCTAAGGAACGACCGCCGAGATAATAGTTTTCTGAACTTTTGTTTGCTTTTTTGGCATAAACCACACCGATTCCGATAACTATTGCCATATAGATTACCATAGCTACAAGAATCTGAATAGTGTTACTATCCATAAAAACAACTCCTTTC
>JAZNQM010000229.1:0-3038 GCA_045590175.1 Acutalibacteraceae bacterium
TAAGGTGTCGGCTTCGCCGACGGATTATTAATGTCAGTTAGTTTTATATCAAACATTGGAGAAAAGTATATGTACAAGCTTTTAAAACAAGAAGGGGCTGCCCGTCGCGGTGAATTCACCACGGTACACGGCACAGTACAAACCCCTGCATTTATGAACGTGGCAACCGCCGCCGCGATTAAGGGCGGTGTTTCCACCGAAGATCTGGAAAACGTCAGATGTCAGGTTATGCTCTGCAACACCTACCATCTGCATCTTCGTCCCACTGACCAAACGGTATACGAGATGGGCGGACTGCATAAGTTCAGCAACTGGAATCGCCCCATACTTACCGACAGCGGCGGCTTTCAGGTGTTCTCACTTGCTTCATTGAGAAAAATTCAGGAGGAGGGAGTCACCTTCAACTCCCACATAGACGGTCACCGTATCTTTATGGGTCCCGAGGAGAGTATGCAGAGTCAGTCCCACCTGGCTTCTACAATAGCAATGGCATTTGACGAGTGCATCGAAAACCCTGCTCCAAGGGATTATGTAAAGGATTCCTGCGACCGCACCTACCGTTGGCTTGTTCGTTGCAAAAACGAAATGGACAGACTCAATTCCCTCGAATCTACAATAAACAAAGACCAGATGCTTTTTGGTATCAACCAAGGTTCCACCTATGCAGATCTCAGAATTGAACATATGAAGCGTATCCGCGAGCTTGACCTTAACGGCTTCGCTATCGGCGGTCTTGCTGTGGGTGAAACGGCTGATGAAATGTATAGAATCATCGAGGCGGTTGAGCCTTACATGCCCAAAGACAAGCCCCGTTATCTGATGGGTGTTGGTACTCCTGTCAACATTCTTGAAGGTGTTGAGCGAGGCGTTGACCTGTTCGACTGCGTTATGCCCAGCCGCAATGCCCGTCACGGTCACCTTTTCACCTCTTTAGGTATTATCAATATCAACAACCAGAAGTACAGCACTGACCCTCTACCCATTGACCCCAACTGCGATTGTCCTGCCTGCAGAAGGTATTCAAGGTCCTACATCCGTCACCTGCTTAAGGCAGGAGAAATGCTGGGTATGCGATTGGCGGTACTGCACAATCTCTATTTCTACAACAAGCTTATGGAGGATATCCGTATGCACCTTGATAACGGCACCTTTGCCGCTTTCAAAAAGGAAGCTGTTGAAAGAATCGGCAAGAGAATTTAATATCTGCATACAAATAATTGTAAAATTATTGTTAAACACTTGCAAATTCAGGAAATATAATATATAATTAGTGCATTGTGGAATTACAAAATATTTTTATTGGAGGATTTTTCAAATGAACTTTATCACTTTGGCAACTGATGCTGCTAATGCTAACCCTCAGCAGGGCAGTATGTGGGGCACCCTTATTATGTTCGCTGTTGTTATCGCAGTGTTCTACTTCTTTATGATAAGACCCCAGAAGAAGCGTCAGAAGGAAGAAGAAAAAATGCGCAACAGCCTGCAGATTGGTGACGAAATCACCACCATCGGCGGTATCTCCGGCAGAGTTGTTTCGGTAAAGGACGACAGCATTGTTTTAGAGTCCCCTGCCGACCACTCCAAAATCAAGATTATGCGCTGGGCTATTCAGTCCAACAACACCGTTCACGACGACGAACCCAAGAAATAAGTAATTAAAACGACTTCCCGAGAATATGATTTACTGTAAATCATTTTTCGGGAAGTGTTTTTTATGAATAAGGTTTTTTCTCTTAATCCCAAAAGCTCCAAAGCCACGGCAATAACCCTGGGAGCAGTGTGGGGGTTAGTGGTAGCTATGGCTGCCTTACTGCTTTCTGCCCTCGCTTTAACCTTGGGGGATTTTTCCCACAGCATCGCCCTTCCTCTCTCCTCCTTAAGTCTTGGGTTGGGTAGCTTTTTCGGCTCGCGATACACAGCTAAAAAAATCGGAGAAAAGGGATATCTTTGCGGAATAATCAACGGCGGTATTCTTTTTCTTATGACCTTTATTTTAGGCATTATACTGAACGGGTTTTCCTTCACGGCGATAAGTATAGTGCGGCTGATAACGGTTATGCTATGCGGTATTATCGGCGGCATAACGGGTATAAACAGCGACTCCTCGGGTCGGTTGGTGAAATAGTCATAAACAAAAGTGATTATAAAAAGCAGAGCGACAAACACAATAATACGTTTGTCGCTCTGATTTATTTAATGCACGCATTTGGCACAGGGGTCGAAGGTTTTCGCCGCACTGTCCAAAGCTATTTCTGTGGCATTTTTGCCTGCACAGGTTTTACGGCTGTGATATTTAAGTCCGTATGGAGTGATATAAACCGTAGAGCTTTGAAGGTTTTGACTGCTTACAACTGTGTTTTGATTTTCTTTGGATGTAGCCTTGCTTTCCTTATTGCTTGATTGATGATAGAAATCGGGGGCTGTGCTTTTGGCGGCAGAACTATTTTCCACAACTACTTTTATATTAGGAGAGTAATCACCTTTGCGGCAATAACCGTGATTCCGCCCAGCATAAAAATCAAAATAACAATAATTGCTATAAGGTATTTTTTCATATCCATTACACCCCTGAAAATAAAAAAGTGCGCCCCGAGAGACGCACCGAAAAAGTGCCTCTCATAGTCGCCAAACTATTACTTTCAAACTCCTCAAGAAGGATACTAAAAGCAGAGAAAACACTTTTTACCAAAAGTTTTTCTCTTCTTGAGGAAAATATTCAGTTTGAAAGTTAAAGTTTGGCGAAGTCATTATACCATATTTTGTTTTACATATCAAAAGGGTGTCTCAAATATTTGTATATCTGTGACACCTGGGGCATTTATTCAATTGTAGTATTGTTATTCACCGCGGACTTTATTCCAGAGATTTTCGAAATAAACACGGATCTCGGAGGGAAGGTCCTTATAGTATGCCGAGTTCTTTATAAGCTCGTCATAGTTTTCGGGATAGAGGTATGGGTCATCCTTCAAGGAGTATTCTTCATTTTCAAGAACACCGGTGTTGGGGGAGGCATAGCAGATATATTCTGCATTTGCAAG
>JAZNQM010000230.1:0-3542 GCA_045590175.1 Acutalibacteraceae bacterium
TCTTCCTAAGACCGCTTGGCCTCCGACTTTAACCTCTGCACCGGGGTCACCCTTAACCTTGATTTTAAGAACACCGGAACCGTTGTATTTGAAATCATATATGTAGGTGTTTTCGCCGATTTTGTTAATCTTATCGGTGGGCCTTGTGCCGAGAATTTTAATAGGGGGACCATAGCTGTCAATAAGCTTGTCGGAAAGCTTGGAATGTACGGCAGGCTGCCAATCTGCGTCGTTAAAGCCTGGTTTGTTCCAGCCGGGCATTTCGAGACGGGCATCGTACCATTCGCCGTCGTATAGGTGGTTCATAATAATAGGGCTGCGGTGCCATTTCCAACTTTCGTCGGTCCAGATATGCTGATAGGAACCATCAGTGAATGTGATGCTGATAAGTGCCCAGAAACGCTTGGAACCCATGTGACCCGAGGGACGGAAGTTCTGAGAGAATCCGCTACCTAAAGCCACACCCACAGCGTTTATACCGTTTTTCAATTCCCCCGTGATATCGTGGGCTCTGATAGCCGACTGATCGGCACCACATAAGGTCATAGAAAGCATCTGGTCTTTGTCTACTCTTTCGCCGTTAAGGTAAAGCTCACTCCATCCACAATCCGCAATATAGGCAGTAGCAAAGGCAACCTCGTCGGATTTGAGGGCAAACTCGCGGCGGAAGAAGGGAGCATTGTTGGACTCAGCCTCGTTAAGGTCTGCCTGAATCCACTGGACTTGAGCAGGACGGTAGCCCATAAGACCTGTTCTGAATTCGGTCTTCGCTGTGTAATCCTTGCCGTTTACTCTGACGGTAAGCTTAACGAAATAAGCATCATCTCTTTCGAAGCCTCTGCCTTTGTAAACTATGTTAACGTTTTCGTCGGACTCAACGTAGCCGGTGTCCCAATAAAGGAAGTTGATCCAACCTGTAACCTCGATGCGATAACCTTCCTGCTTAACGTTTTTCTCGTCGCTTTCTATCTGCCAGGAAAAACGTGGAGCGGTGTTAACCACACCGATAGGAGCGTCGGCATATTCAACCTTTAAATTTTTAATTGCTATTGACATAATGTACCACCTACATCTTAAATATTATATTTAAAGACTATCATATAAGCCTTTTAAATGCAAGAAATTTTCGCCATATTCTAATGATAAAGTTTATATAATGCAAAAAAAGGTTGAAAAGTACAATTAATAAGCGAAATTTACATTTTTCGAAACTCACCCAACAAGGCTTTTAGTCTGTCCCGTTTATTAAGTTTTGGGTTTTCGATTACTTTTGAAAACAAAAACTCCTGCGCATTTCTTATGTTTTCTCCCTGAAAGCCGAGAGCCATAATATCCCCACCCTTAATCTCTAACATTTTGAGGCAATAGGGGTGGTTTTCCAGTTTTGCAGTTTCCAAATCCTTTTTTAGTAAAGAGGTGTCAACTGAGTGGAAAATTCCGTAGCCCTCAACCGCTGTAGCACAGCCTTCATAACCCAAAGTCTCAAGCAATTTTTTTATATAAATCAAATCCAAAGACTCACACTTTAAAATATCGCAAAAGCCTGTGATTTCCTTTTTCTGCTGACGGCTAAGCTTTAGTTTATCGCAAAGACTTTGTGGCTCCGCCGAGCAAATAACGGTAAGTGCCGAAAGCCGAAGCAGGGGGGAGGCGGGTAGCTTATCCAAAATATCAAGTCGGTGGCAATGCTCTAAACCGAAGCTTTTAAGACCGCCTGCATTTATAATTATCGAAATTAAAGAAGGCTTCAAGCCCGCCATTGTTTTTATGAGCTCGATTGCAATTCGCTCAGCACTGACCGAAGATAGGGTAGAGGCATTTTTAATAATGGAATCAAGGGTGCTGTCCTCGATTTCGAAGCCAAGCCTTGAGGAAAAACGAATGCCGCGAAGTATCCTTAGAGCATCCTCTGAAAACCGCTGGTCGGGGTCGCCGACAGTACGGATGATACCTGCACTGATGTCTGCTTCACCGCCGTAAGGGTCGCAAATTCCCATATCGGGATTGTAGCCTATGGCATTAACCGTAAAGTCCCGCCGCGACAGATCCTCCTTAAAATCCTCTGTAAAGGTAACGCTGTCGGGTCTGCGGTGGTCGTGGTATTCGCCATCCACTCTGTACCTCGTAACCTCATACGGTTCGCCCGAGAGCATAACCGTAACCGTTCCGTGCTTTATGCCTGTGGGGATGACCTTAGGAAAAAGCTTCATTGTAACTTCGCACGGGGCATTGGTTGCAATGTCGTAGTCCTGCGGGGGAAACCCCATCAGCATATCCCTCACACACCCGCCGACACAGTGGGCTTCATAGCCTGCGTTATTGTATTTATCCAAAATAAAACTAACGTCACGGGGCAATTTCAATTCCATTATTTCACCTCCTGAAAACAGAATGATACGTTGATTATTTACTTAAATCTTTGATTATTTCTCCAGCCATAATAAGGCCCATAACCGAGGGGACAAAGGGCAGACTGCCAACGTCGGGCTTGCCACTGTTATCGGTTATGTTCTGGGGCTTTATAGCTTCTTCTTCCGAATAAACAACCCTGCATTTTTTAACCCCGCGTGCCTTTAACTCCCGACGCATAACCTTAGCCAACGGGCATACCTTGGTCTTGTATATATCTGCAACTCTGAAGGCGGTGGGATCCAGCTTGTTGCCTGCACCCATTGCTGAAATGATAGGAACGTTTAAGGCTTCCGCACGGCATATCAATTCGGCTTTAGCAGACACAGTATCTATAGCATCGGCAATGTAGTCGTAGCAATCCAGTGGGAAATCATCTGCATTTTCGGGAAGATAAAAAACCTTGTGAGTGTTGACAGTGGAGTCGGGATTAATATCAAGAATCCTCTGCTTCATAACCTCAACCTTGTCCATCCCCACCGTGCTGTGGAGGGCTACAATCTGCCTGTTTATATTGCTTTCGCTGACAGTGTCGCGGTCAAAAAGGTCAATGGTGCCGACCCCCGCCCTGGCAAGAGCTTCGGCAACATAGCCTCCAACACCGCCCACACCAAAGACAGCAACCCTTGCCGCCTTAAGTCTATCGATGCTGTCAGCCCCTAATACCGCCGCAGTTCTAATAAATCTTTCTTCCATCTTTTATCCCTCAACGTGAATGACATTATCTATTTGCATATTATACCATAAAAGCGAAAATAAATCAATGCGAAGCATTGGTTTTATAATTCGTGGTGAAACCGCATTGTGTACGGCGTTAGCCATAACATCAAACAATGTTGACCTGTCGGTCAAATGACGTTTGCGTTTTACCGCAAAACGATGTTGTATACTGCGGACACAAAAAAACAAGAGCAAGTCGAAAGACCTGCTCTTGCTTTTTGGTGCCGCTGACCGGACTTGAACCGGTACGATATTGCTACCGAGGGATTTTAAGTCCCTTGTGTCTGCCGATTCCACCACAGCGGCGGATTAGGAATCTTCTGTATTATAGCACAGCAATCCGGCAAAAGCAAGCCTTTACCAAAAGTTCTTGCAAATTTATTCATAAAAAGCAAAATTTTATGAAAAAAGCC
>JAZNQM010000231.1:0-7688 GCA_045590175.1 Acutalibacteraceae bacterium
CTGTATGAAACATAGTACACGGCAAAAAACATAAGTATAACCGTTACTAAAGATGCCATCAACAACATCCTGATAATAGACATAAAGAAATATCCAACAGATGCAGACTCGCTTATTGCATAAACAATAGCATAATTTTCATTGTTTTTATTAATTAGTCTATGTCCGTAGATATAATTAGTGGTTTTTAAATTGCCGTCAAAATTTCCAACCTCATAGAACTCATTATTTCTGATGGTTTTTTCAACGATACGCTCAGGAATAATATTTTCATAATGCTCACAAGTCCCGTAGTTTATAAAAAATTCGCAGCTGCAAAACACAGGAACACCATCAGTACCGGTTAGAATTATCTCGGTGTCAATAGTCTTGGTGACAATAGGAGCAACATAGCCTAAAACATTTAAAAACTGTTCATCGTCAAGTTGACCTGTCGAAGACAACTCGGAGATGGAATTGCAACACTCCTTAAGCGAAGACCTTTTTTCGGAAACAAGATAGTTACTTATTATGAATCCCAAAATAGTTGTCATAAAAACCAAGCAGATAACTATTATAACGGCGGTTATAAAAAAATACTTTTTAAATATTTTTAATTTCAGCTTCAAACCGAAAACCTCACATTATTTAACTTCAAATTTATATCCGACGCCCCATACGGTTTTCAGCATCCAATCACTTGATACTCCCTCTAACTTTTCGCGAAGACGCTTAACGTGAACGTCGACGGTACGGGAATCTCCGTAATAATCAAAACCCCACACCTCGTCAAGCAATTGATCGCGAGTATAAACTCTATTGGGATTGCTTGCCAAATGATATATAAGTTCCAATTCCTTAGGTGGGGTGTCAACGGCTTCCCCATTAACGATTAGCTCATAGTTAGTAAGATTGATTCGTAACTTGTCAAAAGAAACTTCTTTAACCTTAGACGCTTCCTCGGGAGAGGTTCTGCGAAGAACAGCTTTTACACGAGCAACGACCTCCTTGGTATCAAAAGGTTTAGACACATAGTCATCCGCTCCAAGCTCAAGTCCGAGAACCTTGTCGAAGGTTTCGCTTTTGGCAGTAAGCATAATAATCGGAACGGAAGATGTTTTTCTGATTTCTCTGCATACCTGCCATCCATCCATTTCGGGAAGCATTATGTCAAGCAAAATTAAATCGGGTTTAGCAGAAGCTTCTGTTTCAATAGCAGATGCACCATCATTAACAACTATGGTTTGGAATCCATCTTTTTCAAGATATAATCGAAGAAGCTCACATATGTTACTGTCATCATCAACGATTAAAATTTTCTTTTCTTTCATAATAGAAACTCCTTACAAAGGTTTGTTTTATTATATTTTACAACATAAATTATAAAATTATATTAATAGAATATGAATAAATAAAAAGCAGACGGAAAATTTTCCCGACTGCTATGATTAATCCTTTAAGTAATCTAATAAATCATCCAAGCCTTCACGTGTCTTAGAACTGATTTTGAATATTGTTTCACAACCTGCATTTTTAAGCCAAAGCTCAGCAAGGTCAACTCTGGCACCCACACAGTCGATCTGGGTGATGACACCTATTACGGGTCTATTAGCCATTGCAACTACTGCAGGCGGGAAAAGAGTAAACGGTTCGCACGCATTCTGCACCAAGCCAATCACATCGGATTCATATGAATACACAGCCAAAGCTCCACCGAACATTTTGGTTTCGGCGTATTCTCCGGGGGTGTCTATAAATCCGTCCGTTCGTTTTACGTATTGAGTTTTATCGTAGGACAGTTCTTCGCCGGAAATAGCCTGACTAAGAGTAGTTTTCCCGCTTCCGCTTCTACCGACAAGTATTATTTTCTTCATTAGGTTTTAGTAATAGGACACACAGCAAAGCCAAGCTTGTTGCTAACGTATTCCGCAATGTCGGCGAATGCAGCTTCCACCTGAGATACAGTGCCTGTGATGATGAGAGTGCCACTGAATCTATCGACAAAACCAAGTTCCGCCCCGGAAGATTTCATAGCAATATCAGCTGTTATTATAGCTGTTTCGGCAGGACTAACGGTTAATATACCGATTGCAGAACCTGAATAATCAACGCGAGGATCTAAACCCAATTTCTGATAGAGTATCTTATCGGGATTTGCGATTATATGTGCAAGAGTAATCTGCCTACCGGGAACAATTTCCTGGATAATACGCATTTTATCCTGTAAAGAAATATTTTTATCCATAATATCACCAATACAATTATATATGATTACTTTCAAAAAGTCAACATAATTAAAGTGCGACGGATACCGCCGCACTTTAAACTTAGTTGGTGTCTTAAGACGTAAAATAAACCCCCGGTTCTACCGGGGGATAATAAAAAGTGGAGCAAAAGAAAAACCTCTTGTATAATAGTAATGGTTTAGCAACCGCATTACAAAAAATACAGGAGGTTATTCAAATGAAAGAAAACAATAATGAAATAAGAAGCAGTTCGCATTCAAAATATAGGTGTCAGTACCATATAGTATTTGCACCAAAGTATAGACGAAAAGAAATATACGGACAAATAAAAAGAGATATAGGAGAGATACTTAGAAAATTATGCGAACAAAAGAATGTAGTAATAATAGAAGCAGAAGCGTGTATAGACCACATACATATGTTGGTGAGTATCCCGCCACACATAAGTATATCACAATTTATGGGATATCTCAAGGGAAAAAGTACGCTGATGATTTTCGACCGACACGCACATTAAAAATATAAATATGGAAGTCGAAGTTTTTGGTGCAGAGGATATTATGTGGATACAGTCGGTCGAAACAAAAAAGCTATAGCAGAATATATCAGAAACCAGTTGGAGGATGATTATATGGCAGAGCAGATAAGTATAAAAGAATATATAGACCCGTTTACGGGTAGCAAGAAGCAGTAGGCAAAAAAAGAGAGCCGCACGTGAGCGGCTGCCTGTAAAAGTAATGCACTGCTAAATATCAGAGGCCCCCTTTGGGGGCTTCGCCAGTAATCACCCCTTATAGGGGTGGAGCAAACCACCGGTTGAACCGGTGGTTTTGATTATTTTTTAAGAAGAGCCTTGAATTTAGCGTATGCTTCTTCCCAAACCTCGGCATCCTGAGGTTCGTAACGCTCAACAGGGAAAGAATTAACAACAATCTGACGAGCTTCCCATCTATCCTTTGCTTCACCAAGAGCCAGAAGCTGTGCTATCATATTTCCGATAGCTGTTGCTTCTACAGGACCGGCGATGACGGGTCTGCGAATAGCATTTGCAGTATATTGCATCAACTGTTTATCTTTTGTGCCGCCACCAACTATACGGAGATAATTAAGATTATAACCAATTATGTTTTCGCAGTTTTCAATAGCAACACGATATTTCAATGCCAGACTTTCTAATGCACAGCGGAGAAACTCTCCACGGGTTTCGGGAGGTGTTTGTCCGGTTTCAATGCAATATTCTCTGATTTTCTTAGTCATATTGCCGGGAGTCATAAATCTATCGTCATCCGGATCGATTAGCGCCTTTAAAGGAGTAGCTGCATTAACTTCAGCATCCAGAGTTTTATAATCGGTTTTTCCGAGTTTCTTTTCAAACTCACGTTTGATTTCGGTGTAAACCCAAAGACCCATAATGTTTTTGAGGAAACGAACTGTGTTATTGTAACCACCTTCGTTAGAATACTGTGCATCAAATGCTTCGGCACTTGTTATGGGTTCTTCTAATTCTACACCAAGCAATGACCATGTTCCGCAAGACAGCCAAGCACACTTTTCACCTTTTTCCATGGGAACTGCCAAAACAGCACTGCCTGTATCGTGACCGCAAACAGAAATACACTTAGCCTTAATGCCAGTTTCATCGGTGATTTCAGGTAAAAGATCACCAAGCACTCTGCCACTGGGAGTGATATCGCAAAGGATGTCCTTGGGGATTCCGAGCTTTTCAATCATCTCATAGTCCCAATCTTTTGTTGCGAGATTATACATCTGGGAAGTCGAAGCTATTGAGAATTCTGTGGATTTAATGCCTGTCAACAAGAAGTTAAGATAATCGGGAATGAAAAGCATGGTGTCAGCGTTTTCTAACAAACGAGGGAACTTTTCCTTAATTGTTGCAAGCTGGAAAAGGGTGTTAAACTTGATGAACTGAATACCTGTTCTGTTATAAAGCTCATCGGCAGGAATGGTTTCACAGGTCTTTTCAATAGCACCGTCGGTCATAGTGTCACGGTAATGGAAAGGATTATTAAGAAGCATATTATCCTTATCAAGAAGTGCAAAGTCAACACCCCAGGTGTCGATACCAATCGAATCCACTTCATTGATGCCATCGCGGGAGATGTTAATCAAGCCCTGTTTAAGTTCGTGGAAAAGTCTTAAAATATCCCAATACAGATGTCCATTAACCATAACAGGTTGGTTGTCGAAACGATGATATTCTTCAATAGTAAGCTTCTTGCCATCAAATTTACCCAAGATAGCTCTACCACTGGTTGCACCGTAGTCAAATGTTATAAGTTTACGTTCGCTCATAAAATCAACTCCATTGATTATTTTTTATTTTTATAAATAATTTTTTCTTTTATTGAAATGCCTCTGTATCCCAATTCATATGCCACATAGCAAACCGCTACTTTATAAACAATGGGAAGCAACATAACGGCAAGCCCTGTAAAGGACAAGTCTTCAGGGGTGTTTCTGAGAACAGCTGTGAGTCCATAGGTGCCGTGCTCGTTATACACAAAAGCGTTAAGCAGCGGTAAAAAGGAAGAATTCACTAGTCCGAACACCGGCATAGCAAATCTCATACCACCGAAGATTTTTGCAAGAAGCATCATCAGATATGCAAGGAGCGAGAAAACACTTGAATACACTCCTAATTTTATACCTTCAATTTTGTTTCGTCTGGCTTTACCAAAATTCACTTCATTTCTTCTATGGTCACCAAATCCCCATGCAATGGAATAGATCATAAGCGTAAACACAGAAACACAAAGAATTTGTGAAAGAACTTCAGGGAATGCGTCGTTTGTGTAAATCTTATTGTAATAATGGGTCTCATCTGGCTCGGGAATTTTAGCTTCATCACCTTCATCAAAATAATAGCTTGTTCCCTTTTCACTGATGGCATTGCCCTCTTCGTCAAGAATAGTTTCAAACTCGGTATAACCAATAATTTTAGGATTTCCGATACTCCTGAAAACAAACAGAACCGACATATAGATAATGAGGCTTAAAATACATGCCATAAATGCGTTAAGTGCAATCTTTTTTGCTGCCTCATCGAAGGTCTTTGGTGATTGAGGGTCATTATAACTTTTAGCCAAGCTTACCACCCCCTATTCAGTGTAAAAAGCCGCTTCAACTGCAGCACAAATGTAATGATAAACCGGAAGGTGCAGTTCCTGAATTTTATAGGTTTCATTTTGAGGTACGATTATAGTGGTATCACAAAGTGCCTTAAGCAAACCACCGTCTTTACCGGTCAGACCTATTGTAGCGGCTCCCTTGGCACGGGCAACCTTTACTGCATTAGCAACATTTTTTGCATTACCGGAAGTGCTTATACCAATGAACACATCACCCTTGTTGGCATATCCTAAGACCTGCTGTGCATAAGACATATCGGGGTCAACATCGTTGGCAAATGCTGAAATTATAACTGAATTTTCTGTTAGGTTTATTGCGGGAAGAGAACCCTGCAAACGAGAAAACATCTCTTCGGGGAAATCAGGGTATTCTCTTTTCATATCTTTTTTCTGCATATCGGTTATAGGACGCATCTTGAGAAAACCTTTCATCAATTCACCAACAATGTGTCCGCTATCTGCAGAGCTTCCACCGTTTCCGCATATTAATACCTTGCCGCCATTTTTGTAACAATTAATAATGGAATCAGTTGCGGAGACGATTTCATTTTTACATACTTCCAATGATGGATAATTATTGAGTAATTCTTCAATCTTCATATTTATCACCTAAATTGATCAATACAATGCAGTTGCAATAGCTGCAATGTCGCCTAAGCTCTCATCGAGTTCTGCCGGAACAACCTCACAAACAGCACTTGACAGACCGAGAGCTTCTTTTTCTATAACCGCTTTTGCGTGGTCCCAAATAAGATTTGCCGAACGCTTAAAAATACTTCCTAATACTATCCTTTGAGGATTCAAAATATCAATCAAAACTGAAAGTCCTCTGCCAAGATATTCACCGCATTTAGCGTATACTTCAATAGCGGTTTTATCACCGGCATCGGCAGCATCGGCAATGGTTTTTGCATTGATGCCTTCAGGAGCGGTGGCAGGATTGAAATATGCAGGACAAACACCGCTTTGATACGCTTCAAGACCTAAGGTGTATCCCAACTGGGCGATACCTCCTCCACTACAAAAACCTTCAAAAGAGCCGGATTTATGGTAACCTACAGGTCCGTTTTCGGATAGCCTTATATGGCCCGCTTCTCCGGCATTGTCATTGGTACCGGTATAAAGTCTTCCATCAAGAATAAGACCTGCACCAAGTCCTGTTCCGAAGGTCATAAACACCATGTTTTCTGTGCCTTTTCCGGCTCCGTATTTCCACTCTGCTAACGCACAGGCATTAGCATCGTTCTGCAATTTAACAGAAACTCCATAACGGTCCTTTAAAATATCGACAATATGTATATCATCCCAGGTTGGAAGATTAGGAGGACGCATTATGATACCTTTTTTTGAGTCCAACGGACCGCCGCAGGAAATACCTATTGCGTCAATTTTGGTCTCGGTTTGAAATTTATCAATTATAACACAAAACTTATCAATAACCGAAAGTGCGGGTTCGTTATTGTCGGTTTTTAGCTTTTCTTTTTTTAGAAATTCAATATTATCTCCCGTAACCTTTGCTAACATTACTGCACATTTGGTACCGCCGATATCAATTCCTACAACATTAAGAGTTTTTTCCATAACGATTTATTCACCCATTATATATTTTCTGATATTTACAAGGTCAACAATGGTCACCTTGCCGTTCGAATCAAAATCAGCTGCAGCAAATTCAGCATCTTCGACCTTTAATTTCGCAGAACCGTTTATATGACTTGAAAGTTTAAGGATATCATTAACGCTTACTTCGCCATTTTTATCAATATCTCCGCAAACAACTACTGTAAGTTGCTCACCCGAAACAGAATGACTTACTGTCATGCCTGTTTTTATTATGGCAGCATCGTCAGGATTCACAGTAACTTTACCTTCATAATCGTGAAACTTCGTTATGAATTCTGAAACGCTAGTTCCTGCAACAACGTTAGTAATGAATTCATCACCAACCGAGTATACATCAGAAGCCAGCCAATTGATTTTATCAACAATAGTGTTATCGGCATTTGTATTGTTATCAGCATAACCATCGGCAGAACAAACCATAGTGCTTAAAACTGAAATAATAATTGAGATCGTTAGAGCTAAAGTCCTTTTAAGCATTTAATACTCCTCCAGTATAATTATTTATTATATAGTACCAAAAAATGCTCATTTAGTCAATGCCTTTTCTGAAAAAGATCACAAAACTACAGCAATATTTTCATTAAAAAAGCTTCGTCTATTGACATATGTTTGGTACTAATAGAATATATCTTGCAATACTGTTAAAATTGTGTTAAAATAATTATGTAAATATATATTATTGTGTAGGAGT